>JANXVH010000059.1 GCA_025351765.1 Pedobacter sp. | reverse complement strand
AGTAAATTATTGTAGCGGCAATCGCTAATCTTCTATTGTGCTGTAATAATAAAAGGTGTCTCATTAAATGGAATAGCCAACCACTCAATAGCCACAAAAAATTTGTTTCCAGGAATTCTAATATATTTTTTGGATAAATCGATAACAATGTACTTATCTGAGTTATTTTCTACGATTATATCACCGTCATGTAAGGACGTTTTTGGACCCCCGGTTGTATTATCTGCACCGTAAATATGTAGACGGAACCTAGTTCTGGGATTGGCTCCAAAAGAAGGTATACTTCTGCTAAGCAGAATTTTTGTTAGAAAAGCGTCAGGATGCTCACAGTACATTTGTTGAGCTAATTGCGTGGATGCAGCAGGATAGGCGAATGTTTTATCAAACCTGTTTATTGTTTGCTCTTTAAACTTTCGTTTTGATATTTCAACTAACTTTAGAAGTTGTGGTGAAGATTCCAAAAAGATCATACCACTTGATATAGCGTCTTTCAACGAGAGTTTTTTTGCGAAATAACCAACATGTGTGACTTGTAGGGAATCAAGAATATTTTTTTTTCTAAAAGTGAAACAGACCCATCATTAGATGTTCGCATTATGATGTTAGTGATTGTTAACAAAACAGTCGCACTAGGTATTGGCTTTTTAGTAGCAAAGTCTAACACTACTACTTTAGTTTGACAGTAAGAGTCAACATTTCCGAATATGATAATTGCTGGAATTGCAATACCAATTAAGTTATTGAGAGAAATGCAAAACTGACAGAAGGTGGCTTGCTGGGATTTTTTTGAGAACATATAACTTGAAAATATAAATTAATTTAGGATTTATATTACTACTTTCAATTAATAAGGTTGTAATAAATTAAAATCAACATAAATTTTTTAAAAAAAATTGCACATTTTAAATTTATCTTTTATATTTGGTTATGAGCGAATTAGCTCTAGCCAAATATCTTAAACGCTTCCATGACTAAGAAACGCTCAATCTTGGGATTACCATTACTTACATTGTTGAGTATTATCTTTTTTTCTTGTGATAATACACGTCAGGTAACGAAGATCAATTCCAATACCAGATATACCTTTAGACACTGAAGATTACTTTACGGAAATATTCGATTATTTGGAAGGGGTAAACTCAAAATGACCATTCTATGGTCAGACCGTCGTTGGCTTCTTTTAATTCTGATCTTAGTATTGGGCACAAACTTTTTTGCACAGGCTCAGGTAAAAAAAAAAATTGGGAAAATCCAAGGCGTTGTAAAGGATTCGATAAGCCTTACAAATTTGCCACAAGCCACGGTAGCCATTTATAAGAAAGCGAACAATTCATTATATAAATATCGATTTAACGATGGATCTGGACGATTTATTTTAGATAGCATTGATGTGGATACGTCGTTTTACTTGGTCGTTTCTTTTATTGGTTACCGTCCATACAAAAAGCAATTTTTACTTTCTAATCAAAATGAAGTTGTTAATTTCGGAAGCATTTTACTTCAAGAGGATATACATTCTCTCGATGAAGTGTCAATTAATTTACCTCCGATTTTAATGAGAGGAGACACTATAGAGTTCAACGCTGATGCGTTTAAGTTAGATACGGCCGCTGTGGTAGGTGATCTATTAAAACGACTCCCGGGTGTAATTATATGGGGAGATGGGAAAATCACAGTAAATGGGAAAAATGTGAGAAATCTCACTGTGAACGGGAAAACTTTTTTTTCTGGTGATGTCAATTTAGTAATGGATAATTTGCCCAAAAGTATTGTCGAAAAGATTCAAGCAATACCAACCAATACTAACGATAGACTTTCAGATTCAATCGTAACTTCTGGTTACGACCTCAATATCAAACTGAAAAAAGGTAAAGAATCAGGTATTTTTGGAAAAATTGGCGTCGGCGTTGGGAATAACAAGTATTATGATTCAGATATAATGTTAAGCTTTTATTCAACTAATACTCAATTAAGTGTTGTTGGAGGTGCCAATAATATAAATAGATCAGCAACAGATATTAATACAATGATGCTGAATAGCGGATTTAGTCAGGGATCAATTAATAAAATAATAACCGAACCTAATTTCGGTCAATCTGGAATTACGACCCAAAGAAGTGGGGGGCTGAGTTGGAAAAACGATTGGAATAAGAAAATTTCTAGCCAAGTTCAATTCTATACCTACAATACAGATCTATCAATTTCTGACAATATAAATAGAACCTTGGTGTTACCCGATAGTTTGATAATAAGCGACCTTAAAAGAGTTGGTAAAACAGTTAGAAGTGAATATACTACTTCCATGTTAGCATCCTATATTCCCAACCTCTCTAATTCTCTTAGGATGGATTTCAATGTTAATAATTCGTTTTACGATTTTAATTATTATAACATAGGAAATACAAAGAGTTCAATATTCGGAAAACTAAACACAACACTAGGTGAGAACAAAACTTTTGGGGAAAAATCAGATAAGGATTTTGGGATTGCTTATATCCATAAGATGAATAAATCAAATAAACTCTCTAAAGAAGATTTCGACTTGCTTTACAAGATTAATCAACAGGTTGAGAATTTTGAGAGTGTCGAGCTTAGCGAAGTTACACCCTTTATAAGTGAAAAGGGTCAGTATTTCAATCGAAAAAAAAAATCCTCGGAGAAGTTTATCAATCATACTATTGATTTAAAATACTACAGTTTAATGTCGCTGCTTGGAATCTTTACAAGAACCAGTGTCGATTTGGATCTCGACTCTTATTTAAATTCAAACTTTAAAAATAAGATTGTTCATAATTACAATCTAAATGACAACAGTTATTCCTTGACAAACTCGTATTTGTCTAACGACATGACATTTGATGAATCAACCTTTAAGCCGAGCGTCAACATTAGTAGGCTGTTCGATCGAGGTATCTCAGGGAGATTTTATAGATCTACGCTAATAAGAATCGGACTCAAACAGAGACTTTCATTCCAAAATTCGCGTTCTGATAAATTATTTCAAAACATTGATCGATCCTACAATAACTTCCTTCCAAATATCAATATTAGATTAAAAAATAACGTGCCAAACAAAAACGAGCACATAGGTGAGTTAGAATACGGAACTGATGTAGTAGACCCTACAATTGATCAGTTGGCCCCTCTTATTGACAGTGCTCAACAGGTTGCGATTTGGCGTGGTAATATACTGTTAAAACAGAGCTACGTGCGTAGCTTTAGTTTTAGATATTCGTTTACCTCGTTCAAACTTAATAGCCTAAAGATCGCAGCGGAGATCAAAGGCGAATCTATCGATCACTACATTTCAGATTCTACTTTTATTGATAATATCGGACGGCAGATTGTTACGCCCATTAATGTCAATGGATATAAGAATTTGTATGTACAACTAAATTTTTCTAAACCTCTGCTTATTAATGGGAGTCCAGCGACTTTCAACATTTTTCCTTCATTTGAATATTTTTACAAACCTTTTTATAACAATTCATTATTGGTACAATCGGAAAACCAATTCATTAGGCTACCATTGAATTTTAACTATCATATTAAAAGCTCAGCAAGTATCGAATTATGGGGATCTAAAGATATACTAACAACTAAATTGAATAATGATGGTGGAATTTATAATAATTTTTTAAGTTCGTTTGGTTTTAGGGGAAATATTTTAGTTCTAAAAAAGCTAAACTTGAGCTCTTCAATAAGGGTGAATAAAAACTCTGGAACTGGTATCGCTTCTCAAACAATAAACATTTGGAATGCAAACTTAAGTTACAGATTTTCTAAGCTGCAGTCGTATGAAGTAAAAATGTCTGTAAATGATATTTTAAATCAAAACAAGGGTATCGCCAATACTGTGAACGGAAACGTTATCAGTTTTGGTGAGGTAAATAGATTGCGAAGGTATTTTATGATAAACATCGCCTATTTCCCCAGAAAATTTGACTTTAAAGGAAAGAAATGAATAAAAAAGTTATTTTGATTGCATTTATCCATACTTGCATCTTTGTTTTCATCTACTGCTTTTTGCAATATATTGGATACATAGATTTCTTAACGAAAGATGAAAATTTGATTAAATGGGATGCTATATGGTATAATGAAATCAGGTCGAGTGGCTATTTTGCTGTTCCAATAAAGATGTAATTATGCTGATATCCCCATTTATAATCCATTTCATTAACTTCCCTCACCCTATTTCCTTTAAAGTACAGAATTACACCCTTTTTAATACCAAGCCTAGTCGGATAATTTATGGTACTATAGCTATCGATGTCAGATAATGTAAACTTAGATTAGGTGTTATAAGCTGAAAGTGGTTTCGCTTTGGGCTAGATAAGGTTTGAGTTGGGTATTGGTTGGGAATTCATTGTAAAAAGGTACCTTTTGCCAAGCAAGCCCCAACCAATACCTAAGCAAAGGGCTATGTTCCCACCCTTGGAAAAGAATTTCATTCTTTCAGGTAACAAACCTATGGACTTTCAGTCCATAGTGGTTTAGTTAACAAGATGGGCGAAGTGGACACACCTTATTTTTCTGCGAAGTTGACGCCTCTACTGAAAAATTTTTAATACCTAGTAACGACTTAAAATCTGATATCGCAAAGGGTATTTCAAGATCTAAAGTATATAAAGATGTGGTTATACTATTTCCAGTCTTGTTTCATTATAGAGAATTAGATATAAGTTATAATGATGGATTTTTTTTAATAGCTCACCGTTTCTTTGGTAATACCTGTCTTTGAATATCACCTATGAAAAATGAAATAAGTGCTAACAATTCTACAATTCAACATGCTTCAATGTTATTGTCAACTTCAATATCAAAACACTTAAATCTTCTCTCCGGCCATCATTTTTTTTATCTCTGATTCGGCAGATTCGTCAGGTTGGCCACCTAATTCAATTGCCTCTTTCATTTTGGCAATAGCTGCGTCTTTCTTTCCTGTTTTGTATAAAAGATGGCTTTGCATCTTTATGTACCATGGATTGCTTTTTATAATGTCTTTTGGTATTTTATTTGTCCAGTTGATCGCAGCTTCCAATGTAGCAGAATCTTCAGCAAACATCAAGACCGAGTTTTGGCAGGTAAATAGTTTATCAAAGTCTATGTGCTTGCTTTTTCCAAGATAATAGTCAGTCTTAATTACAAAATTAACCCAGTCTTTGGACCACTCATAGTAAGTGATAGGAGCCGTTAAGGCAAACTCTTCAGCATAATCTGGATACTTA
Source organism: Pedobacter sp. (assembly GCA_025351765.1). Taxonomy (GTDB): domain Bacteria; phylum Bacteroidota; class Bacteroidia; order Sphingobacteriales; family Sphingobacteriaceae; genus Pedobacter. The sequence continues at coordinate 72,395 of JANXVH010000059.1, read as the reverse complement.
TCTTTAAGTGTTTGATTTAGCTTCGTCCAATCCACATTTTTTGCCATGTCACCTCCATACGCCACCATCCCACCACCATATTCAGTCTTTACACCATTTACTTTTATGACTGGGAAGATTACCTCGTCAAAAATGATGGTATTTAGTAGATTTACCCGTGCCTTTTGCCCAATTACCTTGTCAAATTGTTCAAAATTCTTAGCTACAATTGGAAAACCTGGGTCTTTACTTGTTCTGGTTCCTTTGGCAATTAATTGCAAGTTACGTTTGGTATTGAGGTCTGTTTGAGAGGTGAGATAAAGGTTAATATACTTGGGCAGTGCCTGTTCATCTCTGGAGCTTTCTGCCGCTGTAATTAAATTGGAAAGATAGCTTGTATCCGCTTTTTTATTGGCAAAATTAGCCTTTAATTGCAAGTATTGAGTTTTAGGATTAAGTGCCTCTTCAGCCTTTTTAACGAATTCTGCGCCTGTAGTAGTACCACCTTTAATAAAGTGAATTAAATTTCCCTCTGGTGTAAAAAACAGGTAGGTAGGATAGGAGTCGACCTTATATTGACTATGAATTTCTTCAACGTCTTTGTACCAGTTTCTGGTATAGATATCGTCTTTATTGGTTTTATCAAACTGCGCTGCTACATTTATAAAATTCTTGTTGAAGAAATCGCCAACTTCTTTTAGCGGAAAAATATTCTTTGTCATTATTCTGCACGGTACACACCATGTTGTAAACGCATCTAAAAAGATATATTTGTTTTCTTTTTTGGCCTTTTGTTTGATTTGTGCCCAGGACAATTGATGATCAAACTGTATACCTTCGGAAGATTGAGCGTTTGCAGTAGCGGATGCTAACAGCATGAACATGAATAGTTTTAGCGTTTTCATACTTAATATTTGGGAGTAGTAATATAGGTAATAAATAGCGTTATTATCGGAACAACTATATTTGATGCCAAATTGGTAAATAGTAAATATTCAAAAAAACTATTCCATACATATAAATATTTATTAAAATAATTTAAACCTTTTTATCTTTTAATTGTCTAACTAAGTGCTGGAAGATATCGTCGTTAACAACAGGGTAAAAAGTTACGGTCGCTGAATAACTATAATTTCTATTTTTCTAAGAAACAGAACCATCAAACTTCCTAATTAATACTGTGCCATACCAAGGGTAATGGTATAATTGTGCATTTACGGCTGAGCGCCTGTCATTCGCCTTCATTGTGAAAAGTAAACAGGTATTTGAACTAAATTTTTAATAAAAATATGGCCAGGTATAACTATGGTATAAATGGACCGTTTTCCGGAAAATGCGGAACGGTAGTAGGTGCCTCATGGAATGGAATTAACTACATGAGGTCTTTGCCAGAGCTAAGCTCGGCTCCGGCAACAATCGCCCAACAGGCGCAAAGAAATAAGATTTCGGCAGGCAGCTCACTGCTCAAACCAATCGCTGCTTTAATTAAACTAGGCTTTCCTACAAAAGTAAAAGGGAAGACAGCCATGAATATCGCCATGTCTTACCTCACCAAATACGCGATGTCTCATGTGGGTAAGGACGTAACGCTACATTACGATAAAATGATTTTTAGTGAGGGCATTTTGTTGCCATCCCACTTAGAAGAGATCGTTACGTTTGATGATGCCCTGGTACAGGTTAAATGGAATAACTCGCCGGAAACAGTCCTGAATCAGTGCAGCGATAAAGCAATGGTTATTTTGTATAACCCTGAAAAGGAAGACTTTGTTCACTTTGAACACATCGCAGATCGGGGAGATCAGGAAGTGTTGCTACAGCTTCCTAAAGACTTTAGTGGTGATACCGTGCACTGCTGGGTTTTCTTTACGAATAGTGATGGGTCTCGCGTGAGCAGCAGTAACTATTTTGAAGCTTTTACATTAGCTTAAGTAGTTGATAATAAATTGCCGACTGGGATAGCCGGCATAAAAAGTTCTTTGACATATTTTTTCTATCTTAGTATTTCTAACGAATAATCCCCCTAATGTTGGACTTAAGTAGCTACAGTGACCAGGAATTGATCGGGCTTTTTGCGTCGGGTAATGACGCTGCCTTTAAGGAGATTTACATGAGGTATGATAAGTTACTTTATCTATATGCTTATCATAAGTTAGGGAATAAAGAAGAATCAAGAGATACGGTTCAGGATGTATTTGCCTGGTTGCTCAATAACCGAGAAAACCTAAACTTAACCACCAATTTATCTGGCTATCTATACAAATCTGTTTTAAACAAGATCTATAATTTGTATAAACACCAAGAAGTGTTGCGTAAATATGCAACAGAAGGCAATGGTTACCTGGATATTGAAAGTACAGAGACAGATTTTCTGATTAGGGAAAAGGATATCAATGCGGTTATTGAACAGGAAATTGCCGCAATGCCAGAAGGCATGCGTGAGGTTTTTGAATTGAGAAGAAAAGATTACCTGACTACCAAGGAAACGGCTGAACAACTTGGCGTTGCAGAATCTACAGTAATTACACAGATGAAGCGTGCGAAAAAGCGCTTGCGCTTAAAGCTGGGGTTGCTGGTTTATTTATTAATGATTAGTCAGCTGTAGAGCTATGCGTAAAATATATTTTGTGCGCTTGTCCCCATTTTGTTTTTCTGAGTTGCCTTTAATAGTAAGGTGTAAAACCGACGTGATTATATAATGGAAAATAAAGATTTCAAAAATGAAAAGGCAGCAAAATATTGGCTGCATTATTTCAGGAGAGATGATATAACAGCTTTATCAGAAAGGGAGCTGCAAGAGGAGAGTGATCTTATTTTTGAGTCGCTTATGTTAGGAAAGGTACGTCCGGAAAAAGTAAAACGTCTTTGGTATCCTGCAGTGGCGGCTTCTGCTGCGGCTATTTTAATATTTGGTCTTGCAGCCTTGTTCTATTTTGATAAGAAGGAGGTCGTTAAACAAGATCGTATGGTTGCTAATGTATCCGCTGATATCATGCCTGGCGTTACTACCGCTACTTTGATCCTGGCAAATGGAAAAGATGTGGTGCTTTCAAAAGCAGCCAGCGGAAAAATTGCCGAACAAACAGGTGTAACTATTTTTAAAACAACAGATAACAAACTGGTTTATCAAACTAGCGCAAATAAGGGCAATGCAGCCGAGTTCAATACGGTATTAACTGCTAAAGGGCAGCAATACCAGGTTGTTTTACCTGATGGAACAAAGGTTTGGCTCAACGCGGCATCCTCATTAAAATTCCCAGCAACTTTTGCAGCATTAAAAAATCGCGTTATACAGCTTACGGGAGAGGCGTATTTTGAAGTTGCTAAAGATAAACTTCATCCTTTTATCGTCAAAACAGACCAACAGGAAATCAAGGTTCTGGGTACACACTTTAATGTGAAAAGTTATTCAGACGAGCAAACAACTAAAACAACCTTATTGGAAGGTTCTGTATTGATCCATGGTCCGAAGGCTGATTTGGTATTGAAACCGGGACAACAAGCGGAGGTGAATGCATCGCAGCAAAAGGTAGCAAATGCTGATGTTAGCGAAAGTGTGGCTTGGAAAAATGGCGACTTTATTTTCAATGCAGAGGAATTTAGTAGTGTTCTTAAACAGGTTGCCCGCTGGTATAATGTAGATATTGTTGATCAGGTTGGTCATGACGGACTGAAACTTACTGGTACAGTACCAAGAACCAATAACCTACCTGCGGTTTTATTATCGCTGGAGACAGCTGGAAAAGTGAAGTTTCAGATAAAAGGGAGAAAAGTGTTGGTAGTGAATTAATGAAATTTAGGCGCTTTCTAACTTTAGTTATTTTATCGGCTTGCTTAATTTTTGCCAGACAGGGAGCATTCGCCCAGCGCATTAATTTAAAACAGCAAAATATTACCCTTCAAAATGTCTTTAAAGAGATCAGGAAACAGGTAAACTATGGCTTCCTTTATAATGATGAGTTGCTTAAAAGTGCAAAGCCCATTGACGTAAACCTAACTAATGCTACTATTAACCAGGCCATGGATTCCGTTCTTCTTCATCTTGCTGTAAATTATACCGTACAGGATAAAATGGTAGTTATTACTGCCAAAGAGGATTTTATTAAGTTAAAAGGAATTACTTATACCATAAAAGGAATTATTAGAAACAAAAGTTGGGAGATTTTGCCGGGTGCTGCAGTACTTTTGGGAGGGTATAAGATTGGTACAGTTGCAGGAGATGACGGGAGATTTGAGTTGAAAGACCTGAGCCCGGGAAGCTATAATATTCTGATACAGATGGTAGGCTTTTTGCCGACCACAAAGAACGTTGTCATTTCCAATAGGTCGCAGGATCTTGGTATTTTTCTGGAAGAAAATGTGAGTGAGCTTACTGAGGTGGTCATTAAGCCAGATCCCTACAGACCGGAATATTTAAAATCTTTCTTGGAGAACTTTATTGGTACATCTCCTAACTCAAAGAAATGTGAGGTACTTAACCCCGAGGTTATCCGTTTGGAATATGATCATCAAAATAGAATACTTAGGGCATCTGCAGACGAATTTCTGATTATTGATAATAAGTCGCTTGGCTATCGTTTAAAGTATTATTTGGGCTATTTTGAGATGGATTACGATACTCGCGTAGTACACTTTTCAGGTTATCCCTACTTTGAAGAGTCGGAGCCAAATGAGTCTAAGCGTAAACGTTTTGCAGAAAGGAGGGAAACCGCCTATTTGGGTTCTCCGCAACATTTTTTTAAAGCGCTCTACAATAATACTTTTCAGGAGCAGGGTTTTATCATTAATAAGATGGTAAAAATGCCAAATAAGGAAAAGCTTCCAAATTATGTGATTGATGAGAAGATTAAATTGCTTTCTGAGAAATTGCGTAAACGGAGTGATGATAATAAACGAAAAGAGCTCCTAAGTTCTTGGTTAAAAATGAAGCTGATGACTGATACAGTAGAGGTACTAATCAGGGTAGATGTGCCCAGGTTTTTACTAGTTCAACAGCGGGTTCCATCTATGAAGACCATTGATTTTAAAGATGCTTTGTATGTTGTTTTTAAAGGTGAGAAAGAGCCAAAGGATTATACCAAATACGCTGGTTATAAGATAAAGCGGCCTAACGATTTTATTAACTACCAAATATCACTTGTTTACCAATTAAAACCAATGCCTGGTTTTTATGAAAGTGGTGCTGTTAATGATCCAGAATCCCTGCTTTATGAAGGCCTTTGGGCTTATGAGATGGTTGCGGATATGATGCCAATGGATTATGTACCAAGTGCGGCGGTAAAATGATGAAATCCAATCGATCTGTTCTCACCTTCTGTTTATTTCAGTTTTGGGATTTCGGCCCCAATGGAAGAGCCAAGCTTACTTTTTATACTTCGGATGTTACCGATACCTAATTCTATCGGTTTGCAGGGAACCAATTACATGGAGGTATTGGCAGTGGGAAAGGAAAGATAAAAATAGGCGATTAAAATATTTTATCAGGTTGTCCCCCTTTTACATTGTTGAGTTGCCTTTGTTTATGAATGCAGAACATTAGTAGTTTACGCGCTCCATAAAATGAAATTATTAACCGAATATAATACTGATGAAATTCAATCGTTCTCTCCTCACCCTTCTGGTTATTTCAGTTTTGGGGTTCCTAGCTTTTGTACCAAAGGATAATGATCCTTTGGACAAGCTGGTAACTTCACTACAAAAATGGACAGAAACCAATCCACAGGAAAAAGTTTACCTGCACATGGACAAGCCTTATTATGCATTAGGCGATACCATTTGGTTTAAAGCTTATGTAACTACAGGCAGCAGGCATCAGCTCTCTGCAATGAGCGGGGCGCTCTATGTAAACCTGATCGATGAAAAAGATTCCGTTGTAAGGTCGCTCAAGCTTCCGCTTACAGCGGGGATGACCATGGGTGATTTTACCCTTGAAGATAAATTACTGGAAGGTAGCTACAGGATAAGGGCTTACACACAATGGATGAGAAATGCTGGCGAGGATTATTTCTTCGACCGTACGTTTACAGTTGGATCTCCCATTAATAGTGTGGTAACCGCTTCATCTTTTCAATATCAGACTGTTAATAACAAACCTGTACTAACTGCTACGTTAAATTATACCGATGAAGATGGAAATCCTTTAGCTGGCAGAGGTGTGGAATATGATATTATGCTGGGTAAAGAAAGGCTGTATAGTAAATCAGTTAAGACAGATGATAAAGGGAATATTTCTGTTGGGATTGCAAACAACAGACAACTTGACCTAAGGGGGGCTTATATCAGGACTGTTATTCAAACGCTTGATAATCAAAAAGTAATCAAAAATTTCGCTGTTAAGGCGGGTTTAAGTCAAACAGATGTTCAGTTTTTTCCTGAAAGTGGAAACCTGATTAACGGTGTTGTTTCCAGAATAGCTTTTAAGGCCACAGGGATAGATGGTACCGGAATGGTAGTAAAAGGTACAATTGTAGACAATGAAAACAAGAAGGTTTTAGATATAGAAACCCTGCACGCCGGAATGGGGAGCTTTACCATGATCCCGGTAGCTGGTAAAAGCTATTCCGCACAAATCACTTTTTCGGATAGTACCAAAAAGGTTGTTGTGCTGCCAAAAGCTACAGATGATGGTTACTCATTGAGTGTTTTTCAGCCCAATAATGATAGCATTCTGGTCAGGATAAATGCATCTGCCAAAGTAGTGGAATCAGCAAAGCAATCACCGGTTAGCTTGAACTTTATCGCCCAAATAGGTGGAGAGACTATTGCCGCTTCGCCGGTTAGCATAACGAGAGCCACTACCTCATTTTGGTTGGAAAAAAGTGCATTTCCTTCTGGTATTGTGCAGTTTACTATTTTTTCTGCTACTGGAGAACCTTTAAATGAAAGGCTAGTATTCGTAAAAAGCAAAGATCAGATGCAGCTAAAGTTAGCTACCAAAAAGAAAAGTTATAAAAGTAAGGAACGGGTTGAGCTGGTATTAGAATCGAGGGACAGGAATGATAAACTCACAGCAGGAAATTTCTCTATCACTGTGGTAGATGAAGATAAGGTGCCGTTCAATGAAGATCAGGAAAGTACCATCTTTTCCAACTTATTGCTTACTTCAGATTTGAAGGGCTATATAGAAAAACCTAATTATTATTTCACGAAGGACGATAGTCAGGTAAAGAGGGCTTTGGATAACCTGATGCTAACGCAGGGTTACAGAAGGTTTATCTGGAAGGAAATTGCTGGTACTGCTCCTAAGTTTAAAGTAGAGGGCCTTGGTATAGACATTTCTGGGGTAGTAAAAAACCTGGGGCGCAAGGTTATTCCAAATGCAAAAGTTACACTTATGTCTACCAAGGCTGGTATCATTCAAAATACAACCACCGATGCCGATGGAAGGTTTAAGTTTGAAGGCTTTGTGCTCACCGATAGTCTAAAATTTGTTGTTCAGGCCAGAACAGAAAAGAACGGAAGCAAAGTGGAGATTGTGCTGGACACGGTACCTAAAGTCCTGATGACAAAGAATAGGAACATTGGAGATTTGAATACCAATATTGTCGGCACAATTAAAACCTATATCGATAATGGAAAGAAACAGGATTCCATGTATACCAAGCTGGGTATGCTTAATAGGGTACAGCGGTTAAAGGAAGTAAATATCTCTGCTAAAAAAGCGTCACTAGCGCTAGAGGCTCCACAAGGAATGTTTAAAATTCCTTCAGTTTCTGCCGATCAAACTTTCGTTCTTGATAATGCTGAAAAATGCGCTACGCTGCTCACCTGTATACAAGGCAGGTTGCAGGGTGTCAGGTTCGATAACGTAATGGGTAACACGGTTATTAAGGACATTAGGGGCAGTATGCTGAGTTTTATTGTGAATGGAAGTAAAATAACTGATCCTATTGATATTTCCATGATGCTGGATGGGACACTTCTTCCCGAAGATATTATAAGAATTGAGGTGGTACGTACCAATCAGGCCATGATCAATTTTTTAGGAGGGCCAGCAATCTTAATCATTACCAAGAATGGCGCACTGTTAAGAAGACCTTACAACCCTAATGTCGCAAATATACAACCCAAAGGTTTTAACAAAGTTAGAGAATTTTACTCCCCAAGGTACGATCGACCGGGCAGCAATACGGAGCTGCCCGACTTTCGCTCTACCATTTACTGGAACTCAAGCGTAAAAACATACGGTACTGGTAAAACCACACTTAATTTCTTTAATGGGGATGGCCCCGGTAATTATAAGGTTATTGTGGAAGGTATCAACGCTGAAGGGGAACTTGGTAGGCAGGTTTATCATTATGCCGTTGAAGGGGATTTATTTGATGGTAAAGGTTTTAATGCAATGGCTAAGTTGACCCCGCCAGAAGGGGTTGCTAAATTAATTTCTGCCGGCCTGGATAGTGTCCGGAAGAGACTGCCATTGGAGAAGGTATATGTACATACCGATAAACCTTATTATAATATAGGTGATACATTATGGTTTAAAAGTTACGTAATGGATGGTGCAAAGTTATCAGCTTCTAAACAAAGTAAACTGCTTTACCTAGAGCTGGATAACGACAGTTCTGAGGTGGTTAGAAGAATTAGTATACCCATTACAAATGGTATGGGATGGGGACAAATACCTCTGCCCGCTAAAATATTTCATGAAGGGGGCTACATTTTAAGGGCTTATACCAATTGGATGCAGAATTTTGGTGAGGATTATATTTTTAGTAAAAGATTTTATTTGGGGATTCCTAAAGTGAATACCTGGCTTGTCAATTCGAAGGCAGAGATTAACCGGGTTCAAGAGAGAGATCAACTAGATGTTAACATCAATCTGCAACGTGCAGATAAATCACCGGTGGGGCTAAGAGAGTTAGAAGTGAAGGTTTATGAAGGCGACCATTGGATCTTTAATGAGAAGATGCATACCAACCAGGAAGGTAATCTTCAGTTTAGCAAACTCCTAAAGGATAGAACTGACGGAAAAATACTTAGGGTAGAGATCAGGAATGTAAATGAGGAAGAGGGCGTGCAAATATTGCAGGTACCACTTACCATTAACAGAAAGGGAAAAATAGACATTCAGTTTTTACCCGAAGGTGGTCATTTAGTGGCAGGGTTAAGGTCGGTGGTTGGATTTAAAGCCATAGGAGAAGATGGTAAAGGAATAGCTGTATCAGGTAGTGTGTTTGATAGTAAAGGAACCGAAATGCTTCAGTTTGAAACGCTACATAATGGTATGGGGTCATTTGAATTTACCCCAAAAGCTGCTGAATTATATACGGCAAAATTAAACATATTGGGAGTTTTGAGTAAAAATTACGCCTTTCCTACAATAGAACCTTCAGGTACTGTTCTGCACGCAGATAACTTTGAAGCTAATGCTGCCATCAAGGTTAGTATAAATGCCTCACTAGATGCATTGAATGCAGATAGTGCGTATTACCTAATCAGTACGTCAAAAGGAGTAATGAATTTTTGGCAAAAGATAGACTCCAATAATCAGGAAATAAATATTGCTAAAAATAAACTTCCCACCGGAGTTTCCAAGTTGACGCTATTTAAGGGGAAAAGACCGATAAATGAGCGCGCCGTATTTGTAGACCATAAAGATCAGTTGTTTGTTCAGGTTGATCAGAATAAAGCGTCTTATATGAAGCGGGATAGTGTTGAGTTGGTAATACAGGTTAAAGATAAAACGGGCATACCTGTTAAAGGTAATTTCTCACTAGCTATAACGGATGATAGTCAGGTTAAGTCCGATAGCACAGGGAACGGCAGTATAGGTGCAAGTTTGTTATTGTCTGCTGATTTAAAGGGGATGGTGGAATCTCCAGGATATTATTTGAACAGAAAAGAAAACAACGCCTGGCGTGCTTTAGACAATTTAATGCTTACACAAGGGTGGACAGGTTATAGCTGGAATGATGTTTTTAGCGAGAAGATGCCGAAATATCAAGCAGAAAAAGAGTTTAAGGTAAGTGGTGTTGTCACCAATATCTTCAAAAAGCCGGTAGCGAATGTTCCGGTATTGATTTCTTCTAAAAAGCCGGCTTTTATAACGACTACCGTTACAGATTTACAAGGTCGTTATACGTTTAAGAGCCTGCCTGCTATTGATAGTGGATCGTTCTTTATTCAGGCAAGAACCCTTAAAGGCAAGGAGATGACCTTTGGTGGAATTACCGTAGAACGCTTTAATGCACCAGAAATACCATCTATGATTAAGAGTTCAGCCCTGCCATGGTATGTAAATACGGATACTGCACAAGTCAATTATGTAAAAAGAATTGCAGCGAAAGCTGAAGAATATGGTGTAAAAGGTATGGGAATACGTTTAAACGAGGTGAATATTGCAACTCAAAAAAATATAAAAGGTTCCAGAAGACCTTTCACCAGTAAGGGTGTGGCAGATCTTGCATTTGATCAACAAGATATTAGAGAATCAGGGGTAATGAGCTTGTACCAATTGCTTAAACAGAAGATCCCGGGATTTAAAATATTTAGAAATTGGGAAATTTCTGGTGGCCCGGTGATGTTTGCCTTTGGGAAGTACAGGGGTATTTTATCTAAAGATATTGTAATAGACGGCCGAAATTTAGATTTAGATGTTGCAATTGATGATTCAACTTCTGTGGAACAAATGGTAGACGCCTTAAGTTATTATCAGATTGAGACGTTTAGTGGTTTGGAAGTAACATATACTGGGTTACAGCAGATAAGATCATATTATTTCGCTGTGCTGACTATTACAACACTTAATGGTGCTGGTTATCATGTTAATAACAAGCCGGGAGTTGTAACCTATAGACCGCTTCCTATTCTATACCCACAGCATTTTTACAGTCCGATGTATACCGCCAAGGCTGCAGACACCGCAGAACCAGATTTCCGATCTACTTTATTCTGGGAACCTAATGTAGTTACGGATGCCAATGGACGGGCTAAGGTTTCATTCTACACTTCTGATCTTGCCGGTAATTATACCATTAGTGTTGAAGGAGCGGATATGAGCGGCAGCGTTGGAAGTGGTATGAAGAAGATGAAGGTAAAATAATACGGTTTCTAAGGTAGATCGTGCTTTAATCAGCTATACAACGACACTAGTCGGCGACAATACGGTATTGAGATGGTAATGAGATGGTGCAAAGACGGTGTTTTATGTGTTACAACCTTACGCCTCTCAGGAACTCTTCAACAGTCATTCTTTTTTTTCCTTCATATTGAACATCAAGCAATTTAATAAAACCATCTTTAGTTGCAAACTTTAAAAAGGTCTTTCCATCCGTTAGAAATCCTCCGGCAGTAATAGTAGGTTCGTTATCTTCCAATTCTGCTTTGAAGACCTTAAGTGTTTTATCATTCAATTTAGTAAAAGCAGTAGGGTAGGGACTAAGTCCCCTGATCATATTGTGAACAGTTTGAGCTGGCTGATTCCAGTTAATTAAGCAGTCGTCTTTAAATATTTTTGGTGCGTGCTTGAGTTCATCGCTTTGCAGTTGCGGTTGCTCTTGGTAATTGCCAGCCGCTATAGCCTTTACTGTTTTTACAAGCAATCCTGCACCAACTTCCATTAGGTTGTCATGCAACTGCCCAGCGCTATCATCGGTTGCAATAGTCACCTTTTCAGCGAAAATGATATCTCCCGTATCAATCTCCTGTTTTAAAAAGAAGGTAGTTACACCGCTTTCTTTTTCTCCATTGATGATGGCGTGGTTAATTGGAGCAGCACCACGATATTGGGGCAATAGGCTTGCGTGTAAGTTTATAGTGCCTTTGGCAGGCATATTCCAGACTATTTCAGGTAACATTCTGAAAGCAACCACTACCTGCAGGTTTGCACCTATGGATTTAAGTTCTTCTATAAATTCAGGGTCTTTCAATTTTAATGGCTGCAATACCTTTATTCCTTTTTGCGCTGCATATTGCTTTACGGCACTTTCCTGTAATTTTTGTCCGCGACCGGCAGGTTTATCCGCAGCGGTAACAACTGCGGCTACCTCAAATCCGGCTTCTACAAGGGCATTTAATGAAGCAACTGCAAAATCGGGGGTACCCATAAAAACTATTTTCATCATCTTATGTTTATGTGTAACAGCAATCAAATTTAACGCATATTTCTGCATTTTTATGGTACAAACTCTGGAAGAAATTAAATCAAGCGGACTAACTTTTGCAACGGATAGTCAGCCAGGCATATACCGCAAAGGCAACCCTGGTAACTTTCACTATGAGGATAAAGACGGCAAGCACATAACAGATGATGATCAGCTTGGCAGGATAAAGACACTGGTTATACCTCCGGCATGGACAAATGTGTGGATTGCGAACAGGAAGAGTGCATATCTGCAAGTAACAGGTTTGGATGCTGCAGGAAGAAAACAATATAAGTATCATGCCGACTGGACTTCACGCCGGTCTGACACTAAGTATTTCAGACTACTGGAATTCGGAAAATCGCTGCCTGAAGCCCGTAAAAGGATAACTAAAGATGTGCGCAGAAAGGAGTTTGATGAGCAAAAGGTGTTGGCTATTTGTATGCAGGTAATGCTAAAAACGTTGGTCCGTGTAGGTAATGAGTCGTACAAACAACTTTACGGAAGTTACGGTTTAACAACACTAAGAAACAAACATGTTAAAATAGAAGGCAATCATTTAAAACTGAACTTTATTGGCAAAAAAGGAGTACAGCAGAATTTAGACCTTAATGACAAGACGCTCGCCAAGCTGGTTAAAAAGTGTATGGAAATACCCGGACAGGATTTATTTCAATACTATACTGAAGGGAAAGAGCATAAACCGATAGATTCTGGTAAGATCAACAACTACATAAAGGAGATTACTGGTTGCGATTTTACAGCTAAAGATTTCAGGACCTGGGGTGGAACACTGGAGGCACTGAGGCAATTGGCCAAATGTTATACCAAAGATGTAGACAAGCCTAAGAAGAAAGTGGTCTTAGAAGTTTTGGATTGTGTGGCCAGCAAATTAGGTAATACACGGGCAGTTTGCAAAAGCTCCTACGTATATCCTATACTGCTGGAAGCCTTTGAGAACAACGAACTTACTAAGTATTTAAAGAAAGTAAATACACAACCTGCAGTAAGTGCTACAGCAATGGAAAATGATGAAAAGGTTTTGATGACTTTCTTAAAAGAGACACAGAAAAAAGTTGTGAAGGTTAAATCTAAAACCCGAAAGAAGAAAGCTGCTTAATCATACAACAGATATTTCTTGCGCATTGTTTTGTATTGGCTTAATCCCGGTTCCCAGCTAGCCCTGATTTCCTTTTCTGATTTGCCTGCAATTACCTGATTCCTGAAATCTGCTACGCCAATTAACCGTTCTATTGTGCCCATCTGGTTACTCAATTTTGTGTTGAAAAAATCGGCTTTATTGGGTGATGCATTGTATAATTCTATCATCCAGCTCAGGTTTAACTTTTTCTCTTTTCTAATTTTAGCAGTATCATAGTTTCTTAAATCAAGGCCAAAACATTCCTGGTTCATAAATAAAGGCGTCTCAGCCATCCCCTTAATGCTTTTAGGTGTGTAAGAGAAGCTGTATTTTCCTTTTAGGAAAGGAGAGCCAATAATGGTAAAGGGGAATTGCGTTCCCCTTCCATGGTTTAAATAGGTACCTTCAAATAAGCAGATGGATGGATATAACAAGATGGATTGTGGCGTGTTTAGATTTGGTGATGGCTTAACTGGCAACTCATAAGGCGTATTGTGCGTGTAGTTGGCCACTTTAATAATTTTCAGTTTGCACTTTAGCATATTATCCAACCAACCTTCTCCGTTTAGCATTTGTGCATACTCTGCCACGGTTAAGCCATGTACAATTGGAATAGGCTTTAAACCAATACCCGATTTAAACTGTGGGTTTAATATTGGCCCATCTATATAAAAGCCATTTGGATTGGGTCTGTCCAGTATCATTACTTCTTTATTATTTGCCGCACAGGCTTCCATTACGTGTTGCAGGGTATTGATATAAGTATAAAAACGAACGCCAACATCCTGGATGTCAAATATCATGATATCAACATCGGCCAAATCTTCTTTAGTAGGAATGGTGTGCTTGCCATATAAAGAGATCGCTTTAATGCCGGTGTTAGCATCAATATCATCGGCCACACTAACGCCAGCGCTGGCATTGCCCCTAAAGCCATGTTCCGGACCAAAGATTTTTACAATCTGCACCCCTAATTTCAGGAGGCTATCTACTGATGTTTGTGTGCCGATAATAGAGGTAGGATTAACAACCATACCTACCCGTTTTCCCTTTAAATAAGGAACATACAATGCGGTTTGCTCAGCCCCTGTGATCAGCTTATTCGACTTCGGCGGATCTATAGCTTCCGGATTTACTTTGTAGGGATTAGGTATTGTACTATTTAATATAATCTTTGGAGTGGATCCGCAAGCCTGGAAGGAAATGACAAGGAATGTTGAAATAACAAAATGTACAAAGTATGATTTCATAGTAAACAAAGATAAAATTTTCCAAAGAAGTTTATTATATTGTTGGCTCGTAACCAAATGATAACCATGAAGACCAAACTTATTGCCATTGCAGCGGTGCTAACGGTACTATCGGGATATACCCTGATCAAAAACGATACACTTAAACTTGAGGAAAAATACAAATCGGATCAAACAAAACTCTTTTTGCCGGACGATCTGGAGGCTACACTATGGGCAGAATCTCCAAAATTTTATAATCCAACAAATATTGATGTGGATATTAAAGGGCGTATTTGGGTTACGGAAGCTGTAAATTATCGTAAGTATAACAATAAGGCTCCCCAATTTAAGGATAGAGCAGAAGGCGATCGGGTAGTGATATTGGAGGACAAGGATGGAGATGGAGTTGCAGAGACTTCAAAAGTATTTGTTCAGGATAAAGACCTGATTGCTCCCTTAGGAATTGCGGTGATTGGAAATAAGATTATTGTGTCATGTGCGCCTTCTATCATTGTTTATACCGATGAGAATGGGGATGATAAGCCGGATAAAAAGGAAGTGTTTTTAACTGGCTTTGGTGGTAAGGATCATGATCATAGTTTACATGCCATGATTGCTGGGCCCGATGGTAAATATTATTTCAATGCAGGTAATGCTGGTCCGCATATGGTTACTGACAAAGCCGGCTGGAATTTAAGGGCAGGAAGTAATTATAATGGTGGTTCGCCGTATAACAATACCAACAAAGGTGGCTTGGTGAGTGATGACGGGAAGATCTGGGTTGGTGGAATCGCCATGCGTGTCAATCCTGATGGTACCGGTTTGCGGGTGTTAGGTCATAATTTCCGTAACTCTTATGAGTTTACTGTGGATTCATATGGGAATATGTGGCAGAATGATAATGACGATGATGGTAATAGGGGCGTTAGGGTTTCCTGGTTGATGGAAGGAGCCAATATGGGCTATGCAAGTACAGATGGAACTAGGCGTTGGGAAGCAGATCGCAGACCAGGCCAGTCAACCGCTGCTGCTCACTGGCATCAGGATGATCCTGGAGTGCTTCCATATGGCGACAATACTGGAGCTGGTTCTCCAACTGGAGTGGCGTTTAATGAAGGCGATGCACTGGGTGAAAAATACAGAGGTATGCTATTGGCTTGCGATGCAGGCCGTAATGTAGTTTTTGCTTATAAACCAGCAGTTTTGGGTGCGGGTTACGACCTGAAGCGCCAGAATTTGATCACTTCATTGTCTGACGATGAAGTAGCAGTGGCACAGAGCTCTGTTGGACAAGATGAGAAAACAAAATGGTTTAGGCCGAGTGATGTAGCAATTGGTACCGATGGTGCAATTTATGTAGCCGATTGGTATGACAGTATGGTGGGCGGACATAGAATGACGGATACTACAGGAGCTGGTCGCATTTATCGTATTGCTCCAAAAGGTAAAAAATTAATTAATCCTAAAATCAGTCTTAAAACTACTAAAGGTCAGATAGACGCTTTATTAAGTCCGGCTGTAAATGTGCGTAATGCCGGGTTTGTATTACTTGCTGCACAGGGAAACAAAGCCATTAAAGATGTAAAGGCAATTTTGGAATCTCCAAACCCTTATTATAGAGCCAGGGCAATCTGGTTGCTTTCTAATATGGGCGCCAGCGGAATTGCGGAAGTGGAAGCAGCACTGAAAAACAATGATCCCAATTTAAGAATTGCAGCTTTCCGTGCCTTGCGCGAGATTAAGCCAGGTGTAAGTGCTTATGCCATGCAGTTGAGCAAGGATCCATCAGTTGCGGTACGCAGAGAAGTTGCAGTAGCGATGCGTAACCTTCCTTTTAATGCGATGAGCGAATTGTTTATGCCTCTTGCTGTAGCATACGAAGGTAACGACCGCTATTACCTGGAGGCTCTGGGATTGGCTGCTGAAGGTAAAGAAGAAGAATTGTATCCTATACTTAATACAAAGCTTGGGGGAGAGCCACTTAAATGGAGCCAAGCCTTTGCTGATTTGGTTTGGCGTTTACATCCTAAGGCCGCTGTGTCTGCGTTAAAGCAAAGAGCTGGGTCTGATCTGCTATCGGCCGATCAGCAGAAGCAAGCCATTGTAACCTTGGGTTTCATTAAAGATCAGCGGGCAGTAGATGCCATGCAGGGACTGATGAATAATAAGGATGCTAAGATCAAAGAACAGGCATTGTGGTGGTTGCGTTATCGTCAGGGTAACGACTGGAGTAATTTTAAAATGGAGTTGCCATCAACAGGACCTGATAAGGACGCTGATGCTCAGAAAAAGATGCTTGTTCAAAAGCTAAAAATAGAAAATGGGACTACCTCTGCCGCAGATAAAATAGAGGCTATTAAAATAATGGCAAAGGAAAAGGAGGGCGGAGAAATGCTGATCGGTTTAGCTGTAGATAAAAAGCTATCTAAACCGCTTATTGATGAAATAAGTAAAGTAATATTTAGCAATCCAGATCAAACGGTACGTGTGCTGGCCAGCGATTATTTTAAAAAACCAGGGGTTACTACTGCGCTTTCCATTCCCAAGATTGCAAAATTGCAAGGGGATGCTAAGCTGGGCCGACTACTCTTTAAAGATAAATGTACTACCTGCCATAAAATTGGTACAGAAGGTGCCAGCATTGGTCCGGAACTTACTTTGATTAACAAGAAGTTTGAAAAGAACGGTTTACTTGATGCTATTGTTAACCCAAGCGCAGGCATGGCCTTTGGGTATGAGTCTTGGTTAATAACTAAGAAGGATGGCACAACGGTATCTGGCTTTTTACAGGGAGATGGAGAAATGGTAGTTTTAAAGGATATGGCAGGTGGGAAACACAACATTAAAGCCGCAGATATTGCGAGTAGAAAGCAGTTTTCGACTTCAATTATGCCGGAGCCTTCAGCACTTCAGTTAAGCGAAAAGGACCTTGCCAACATTGCAGAATATCTGCTTACGCTTAAACAATAGTTATTAATTATTTGCATTTTTGCGGGGTCACCTATAGATAGCAAATATTGAATACAGAATACTTTATTGCAGGGCGCATAGCCATCAAGTCGGAACGAACATTTTCTAAGCTCATTGTTCGCATTGCGATTGCCGGTGTAATGCTTAGTCTTGCAGTAATGATGCTGTCTATTGCTATCATTAAGGGTTTTAAAACAGAGATTCAGGATAAGGTTAGAGGTTATATTGGTGATGTTAGGATCTTTAAATATGATCTTAACAACTCCTTTGAGCTGGCGCCTTTTGTGCCAGAAGCGGCAACCATAAAGAGTCTGCTGAAAAACCCACAGGTAAACTATTTTCAACCTTACGCTACCAAACCTGCTATTATTTCTGCCAATGATGAGGTAGAAGGAGTCAATTTTAAAGGGGTAGATCATACCTTTCATTGGGATTATATCAGGAAACACCTGGTTAGCGGCACTGTACTCAGCTTTACTGATAGTGTAAAGGCAACGAAACAAATAATGATCTCCCAGTTTACTGCCAACAGGTTAAAACTGAAGGTTGGAGATGATTTTATCATGCATTTTGTGCAAAATCCTCCGCGTAGGCGCCCATTTAAGATAGTAGGTATTTACAATATAGGTGTAGAAGAGATAGATAAAGGCTTTGTAATTGGAGATCTTAACCTGATTAGGAGACTGAATAACTGGAAACCAAACGAAATTGGAGGTATAGAAATCAGGATCAAAGATTTTAATAAGCTTAGACAAACATCAACGGCTATTTATGAAGGACTTGAAATTAAACTTAAATCTGAATCTGTTCAGGAATACTTTCCGGCTATATTCACGTGGTTGTCTTTATTAGATGTAAATACCCGGGTATTATTGATATTGATGATGGTAGTGGGGGTTATTAATATGATTACCGCCTTATTGATCATGATCCTTGAGCGCACCAACATGATTGGTATGCTTAAAGCATTCGGTATGACAGATTTAAGCGTAATGAAGATATTTCTTTACAACGCACTTTACCTGGTTGGACTTGGATTATTACTAGGTAATGTTTTAGGTTTGGGACTTGCCTTTTTGCAGTCTTACACCCATATTTTTAAGTTAGATCAAACTTCATATTATTTGTCTTACGTACCTATGGAGATCCATTTTATTGATGTGCTGGTATTGAATGTGTGTATTGCCTTTATCTGCTTAATTGTACTCATTTTGCCTTCCTTATTGGTAAGCAAAATAAGTCCATTAAAGGCAATCAGGTTTAAATAATGCTTAGTCATAATGTGTCACTTTGTGATTTCTACACAAACAATATGATCTGGAATGCTTAGTGAAATTGAAGAAGTCGACTTGTAAGAATTTAAAGGATTTAGCCCATTGCCATCCGGCATGTTGTTAAAACTTGGCCGAAATACACGAATATCCTTGGCCTTTCTGTTTAGTTTAAGCTTAATGTTGCGTTCAGGAACGTTAATGTCTCTATAGTTGTTATTTTTTGAACCACCCTCAGATCCACTTATCCCCTGCCATATCACAAGCAGGAATTTACCATTGCTTTTTTGAAATAATTGCTGATGAATATCATTTAAGTTACCTGTTAGCGTATAGCTGAGCGACTGCGGGTTAAAATCTTTGCCTTCGTCTTCCATTAGGTGTATAAAGTTTTTTAATGCAGTATATTGTAGTCGTGGCGAGCCATCTATATTTAGTAATCCAAAATCTTCTGAATTATTGATGAGCTGATAGAAATATAATTTTTCTAAACCTGCTTTTAACCGCGACAATACTAACCGTGGAGCATATTTTGCTGCGGTTCTTTCCGAAACTGCAGGGTGACCGTCTACCCCTTCACTCATTTTATATCCTGATTCAGTTTCAATCAGCGGGTGATTTTCCGAGATTTTTCTATAGTGGCTAATTGCCTGGTCAAGGCTTATGCCCCATCCCCCCGCCAGGAGACTCTCTGGATATAATCCACTATAAGCATGAAGGTTTCCAATATCCATAAATGTAGAAGCACCTTTACAGACGATAGCAAAGTTGGACGCACTATTGCGGGTATTTGCAAATGACGGCCCAAGTAAGGGTATAGCCTTTGTTTGGGGGTTTCCCCTAAAAATATCTTTAAAGTTGCTCAGGTAGCCACACAGTTTTTGCCAGTCTCCATTCCAGCTAATATCCGTCTCATTGGCAGGTTCAATCATGTCAATCACCGGTTGATTAGGATTTATTTGATTTAACCTGATAATTTCAGCTCGTATCGATTCCAGATGATCTCCGCTGTCGTTGTTGATTAATAGTAACTTGATTCCATATTGATGAGCCAACTCCACATACCGCTCATTGATTTTATTATTTCCGAGGTGATCTCTAATATGTTTTGTGCCTAGTTCTCTCAGTCTTGGTTTGATGATGTCATTATAATGCAGGTCATACACTGTTCCTAGGTAATTGAGATGTGTATTTATCCCAACAGCATCTGCTACCAAGTTGCTCTTAGTTGCTGTGAGCGATGTAAAATTTTTAGTGGTATTGTTGTTTTGAGCCATGCCCGATAGGGAGATGAAGCAGAAAGCAATGAACTGGCTACTTTTAAATAGATACATTGATAATTTCGGTTAGGCAGTATAATGCTTAGCTCCAGCTATTTCTCTTTTTTAAATTAGAGATATGTGCCAGATGGTGGTCGCAATGCCATGCATAGTATTCCTAAATCTAAGAACTTTTTAATTAGAAAATCTATACAATGTCAATGTAAGATCAGCTCTATTTAACAGAACAAAGTAGCCGCATTTAAGTTTAGTAAATAGTAGAGATGGAAAATTCCATTAAATTTGTTTTATGAGTAATGAGGATTTTACAAGTTCAGTTTTTGATAAAGTGTTGTCATTTATTTCCACCACCAATCAGAATATTTTCCTTACTGGTAAGGCGGGAACGGGGAAAACTACTTTGCTTAGAAAGATCAAAGAAGAAAGTCCTAAAAAGATGGCTGTAGTGGCACCAACTGGTGTGGCGGCAATGAACGCCAAGGGCACTACTATCAATTCATTTTTCCAGCTTCCGCAGAGTTCCTTTTTTCCTGGAGATATTAGTCTGCAGAATCTTCAGTTGGGCATTATGTCCATCCAGACGGTGGTGTCCGACTTAAATTACAGTCGCGAAAAACTTAATCTTTTTAGAGAACTGGAATTGCTGATTATTGATGAAGTATCCATGGTGCGCTCAGATTTGCTTGATGTAATTGATGCCATCCTTCAGTCGGTGCGGTACAGCAGTCTTCCTTTTGGAGGGTTACAGCTCCTATTAATCGGAGATCTTTACCAATTGCCTCCCGTTATCAAGCGTGAAGAATGGACATTTTTAAGAACAGCTTATGCATCTCCATATTTTTTCGATGCCCATGTGATCAGAAAAAACCCATTGCTACAAATTGAGCTAATCAAAGTATTCAGGCAAACGGAACCAGAGTTCATTAACATTCTAAATGATATCAGGAATAACCAGATTAACCAGCAGAGTCTGGAACTGTTAAACCAGCAATATGATCCGTCGTTTACGGCTACCATTGATTTTAACCCTATAATCATCACTTCTCATAATGCAGAAGCTAATGCAATCAATAAGGAAAAATTAGCAGAACTAGAGGGTTTGGAGTATACGTTTGAAGCAGAAGTGAGTGGAGAGTTTAGGGATTTTGGAATGCAGGCTGAACAAACATTAAAACTTAAAGAAGGTGCTCAGATCATGTTTATCAAGAACGATACAGGAGAGGATAGGAAATTCTATAACGGCAAGATTGGCAGGGTTAAATCTGTTAAAGACGCAGGTATTTACATTTCCTTTCCACAAGAGGAAGATTTGTTACTGGAGAAATCGTCATGGCAGTCATTTGAATATAAAGCTGATGAGGAAGCCATTGTACAGCAACAGGTAGGAGAGTTTTCTCAATATCCAATTAAACTGGCATGGGCAGTAACCATACATAAAAGTCAGGGTTTAACTTTTGATAGTGCTGTTATTGATGCGGGTAAATCTTTCGTGGCCGGTCAGGTTTATGTAGCGCTAAGTCGCGTACGAACACTAAAGGGGCTGATATTACGTTCCAAAATCAACACAGAAAGCTTGCGATCTAATACAGAAGTAATCAATTACATGAAACCGGCAAGCCTCCAGGAGTTAGATCAGCTTCTTATAAATGAACAAGAACGTTTTATACTTCAATTGATATTGGGTCATTTTACTTTCCATCATTTGGAGAATGGCATTGAAGAGATTAGTAAGCATCCTGAGTTTGGTAAGGCACATTTACCCGAATTAAAATCAATGCTTATCCAGTTAAAAAAGTCTGTTACGGATTTGGGTGTTCTTTCAGCGCGTTTCCAAACACAGGTATTACTGCTACATAAGCAAAAAGGTTTTTCAGAACAAAGTGTACTGCAAAGCAGGATAGCGTCTGCCATGGCTTATTTCACTAAAGAAATTACCACTTTATTGTTGAATCCGCTTAACAAACACATCAGAGTAAAGCCGAAGAATAAATTACAACAGCAAATCCAGCATCTATTGCTAAAATACAGGCAAGTAATTGAGAAACAGGTTGCTTCAATGCAATTTGCAGCAAATTTACTGACAGAACCCATAGGGGAGAATGATTACATCTCATGGATAGCAAAGCATCGCGAAAAGCGTAAAACTAAGCCGGGCTCGTCCTTAGGGAACCAGCCGGCTGTTAGTCTGCAATTATTTTAACTTCTATCGTAAAAAGCAGGGGGTTCAACACCCAGACTGCGTAGGTAAACAGTTCCTTGTGCACGGTGGTGGATCTCATTGTCCTTGAAATACAAAATGGTTGAAAATACCAAACCCTCATACATCCCAAAAGCGAGCACACTTTCAGTAAAGCGCTCTTCAGAGATTTGTGGCCAATATGCCTGAATTTCCGCTGTGCCTTCATCAAATAGCTGTAATAGTCCGGCTTTGCTTCGATATTCGGGGGCAACATCATGTTCAGTAAAACCCCCTGTGTTTTCCCAATTATTTGTGGCAATTCCCCTTACACCAGGACCAGAAAGATCAATGATTTCCTTAACCATCTGTGCAAAGGTACGCATGCCCCCAATGCTATGGGTGAACAATTTATCTTCTGGAAAAGCTACAATAACCTTTCTGGTTAGGCGACGGTTTCCAAGCCATTCATTTAAAAAGTTCTCATTAGAGATAAATGATTTTGTTTCTGTGTTGATGTTTGTTGTATTCATAATCAAAATTTTAAGTGGTTTTAATTGTTTCTTATACAAAGAAAAGTGCGACCACTGACAACCCTATGGCAGTCTGATTTTAATTACTTATTTTTTATTTGCTCAAATAGGAAAATACCTTTTTTATTGGCCACAACAATGTCTATCAGCTTATCCTTATTAATATCGACTGCGTTGGTTTGCAGTCCGTTACCAGAATCACTATCTATTAAATGAGGCGTCCATGACGGAACTTTACCTGGCTTATATTCGAACCAGTAAAGTACAGCCGGTTCTCTTTCACCCGGATCGTGACCCATGTGCGCCCAAAATCTTTTACCTGTTACTAAATCCGGATTGCCGTCTTTATTGATGTCTACCAGACCCAATCCATGGTTTTGAGAAAATGTATTGAATATATCGTGGTGCTTCCAGCTAATATTGCCCTGAGCATCAATAACCTGCTCATGCCACCACAATCCATAGGCATGTGCGGAACTGCTGATCACATCCATATCGCCATCCTTGTCAAGATCCATAATGTACATCTGCGAAGCATCTTCACCAAGATCAGCAGGATGCCAGGTCCAGTTATTTTGTTCCGGGTTCTTTGGCGATTCCCACCAGCCAGACTTAATCACCACATCTTTTTTTCCATCCTTGTTCATGTCGCCAAAACCCAGGCCATGCGTAAACTGGTGAGTACCACGATCTTTTACATCGCTGATCACATGAGGGGTCCATTCTGTGCGGCCTTTAATTTTAGGCGATTCCAACCAAATAATTTTACCCCCTTTAGAATCGTTGCAGAGCACGTCTATCCTGCCATCTCCATTTACATCTACAAACCTTGGTGACTCGTTACCGACAGACGAATACAAAGGATAGGCCTTCCAGTGCACTGCAGAATTCTTCGGGTTTTGGTACCATACCGCTGCCTCTCCGGGGAAATCTACCCTGATGTAATCAAGCCATCCGTCTTGGTCAACATCCATTACATAGTTCAGGAAAGAGTCGCTATAGCCAGTATTGTAGTCAAATTTACCTGGCGTGTATACTTCGTGTTTAGTCCAGTTGGGTGCCTCGTACCAAAATGCACCGGCAACAATATCAATCTTGCCATCGTTATTCAAATCGCCCACTCCGGCACCCTCCGAAAAGAAATCTGTAGTTATTACTGTCTTTTTAAATTTGATTTCTTTAGACTGCTGCGCATTAGCTACGCTGCTAAATATGCTGACGCTCGCTACTAATGATGTGAGAAGCAATTTCAAATTTATATGAGTACGGCTATGCTGGTTCATGCTTTCTATGTTATAGTTGTTATGAAGATCCCGTTAATACTGGTGGAATGCGTCTGATACAAACTGCAAAACACTTGGCAAGGCAGCCCTCCAATAGGTCCAGGTGTGGCCACCATCTCGCACCCTGTATTCATGCAGGATCTCTTTTTTACGCAAGGCGATGTGTACCAAACTATTGCCTTCATAAAGAAAATCATCATCCCCACAATCAATATACCAGCGTACCGCTTTTTTCTGATCTTCGGGCATGTTGTTTACCAGAGCAATGGCGCTGTGGCGGTTGTAGTAATTGGTAATTGCAGAATCTGCTAGGTTTGGATTGTTCTTTTTGATTGAATTTTTTGCTTCCTCTAAGCTCAATGGGCCAACTGATGCGCTAAGCGGGCAGGCTGACGAGAACATTTCGGGATGGTGTAGTGCATACATAAAAGTTCCACCGCCACCCATGGAGAGACCAGAAATAGCGCGACCTCTTTTGTCCGTTTTTGCATGGTATTTTTTCTCTATAAATGGGATTAATTCAGTGAAGAAGAAATCCTCATAGTTCCAATCGCCTTTAATGTCGTTAAAATAGCCCCTGCGACCAGTATTTGCATCGGGCATTACAATGATCATGGGTGTTGCGGTACCGGCAGCAATTGCTTTATCCGTAATATTCAACACCTCGCCGAACTGAACCCAACCTGTTTGATCGTCGCCAGAGCCATGCAATAAGTACAAAACAGGATAGCTTCTGCCAGAAGTTTCATAATCAGGTGGTAGGTATATTGCATACTTGCGTTCGCTTTTCAGTATTTTGCTGGGTAAGCTTAGATTATCGTAAACTTTTCCGCTCTGCGCGATTGAAATCAGCGGATTAAGGAATAGCAGTAGTAATAATGTTGTAAATAATGTCTTCATTTTATATTTGGTTAATTAATCCATAAATCTCACTGTCAAGGAATTTACCGTTAAAATAGTAATTTTCCCTGAAATATGCTTCTTTAATAAAGCCATGTTTTAAAAGCAATTGCCTTGACGCGGTGTTTCATCTAATAGCCTATCCATGATCTCATGATAATCTTTTATTGGACCACTAATTGGTACATTCCCTAAAACACAACTGAAAATTTATATACCGTGTGTGATTGGTAAGTTTCTCCTGCTTTTAATACTGTACTTGGAAATTTTGGTTGATTGGCAGCATCGGGATAATGCTGAGTTTCCAGGCAAAACGCCGCATTTTTAGCAGAAGGTTTTTGTCCGCGACCAATCACACCTGGATTAAGATGGTTCCCGGTGTAGAAAACGAGTCCCGGTTCTGTGGTGTAGACGCTTAAAGTCCGACCGCTAACCGACTCATACGCCTTTGCAGCTAAAGCCAGCTTTCCAGATTGGTTTCTTAATACATAAGTAAGGTCGTAACCGTTGCCAGATTTTAATGCCGGACTCTCATTAATGAGACTGCCAATTGGGTGCGGAGTTGTAAAGTCGAGGGGTGTACCTTTTACCTTAATCAAAGTTCCTGTTGGAATATTTCCTCTGTCGGCCTCCAAGTATTCATCGGCCTGGATGCTCAATACGGTTTTTAGAACATTTTCCTCTTTTCCGCCCGAAAGGTTGAAATAGCTATGGTTGGTAAAATTAACATGTGTAGTTTTGTCCGTTATGGCCTTATAGTCGATCTTTAACTCATTGTTAGGTGTCAAAGTATAAACGATGGTAACATTCAAATTTCCGGGGAAACCCTCTTCTCCATCCTTACTAAAATAGCTCATTTTCAAAACGACATCTTTACTAACCAGTAGTTCCTTCGCATTCCAAATATGCCTGTCGAAACCCTTCTTGCCACCATGAATATTGGCGGTAAGCACATATTCTTTTCCATCTAAAGTAAATTTGCCATTTGCAATCCTATTTGCTACACGACCAACAGCCGCACCCATTAATGCATTTTGACCACCAGTATATGATTTAAGCGAATCAAAGCCAAAAGCTACGCTGCCCATGACACCATATTTATCTGGTGTAATAATATCTGTGATGCTGGCTCCGTAATTGATCACCTTAACTAACATTCCTTTATTATTCTTGAGGGTATACTCGTAAATTTTGATTCCTTCAATTGTTCCAAAAAGGACTTTACTTATGCCTGACTTCTCTACCTTAACCGTCGTCTTTTTTTGCTGAGCCAATGCAGAAATAGATAGGCACAAGTTGAGTATAAATAGAAGCGTAGGGAATATGGATCTATAATTTAATTTAATCATTTGATTAATTCAAGACAGGGTAACGTGTTTCCAACCAAGCATAACGTGCTAGTATTTCTAGCATTCCGCCATGCTCCACTAAGTCTTGCGCTTTATTTTTTTTGGTGAATATGCCTTTTTCATTCTTTTCTGTAGCTAATGCATTATCCAAACACTTTTTAAAACCAACAATGTATTTGGTGTCTTTATTAAATTTCAGCAGGTGTTGATATGCCCTCAATAGTACGGCATTAAACCAATAGCCATCTCTAAACTTCCCTTTGCCATAAAAATACTCCAGTGAGCTGTCTGCCACAGCATTTGCTTCGGTCAGGTATTTTTTATTCCCGGTGATTTCGTATAGGTAAATATAAGCTTCAAGCATGGTACCTGTATTATAAGAAAATGTGGCCTCACCTATGCTGCTATCTTTAACTCTGATGTTGTCGTAGTACAGTTTGGCAGGCGTACGCAACTTGGCGTTGGTCCAATTAAATACCTTAATTGCAGTATCAAGGTACGCTTTGTTTTTAGTAGCCTGATACATTTGGAGAGCTACCAGTACACCCGGTCCATTGGAGCAGGTATTTTTAGTGCTTTTATCGCCTTCCTTCCAGTAAATTCCGCCCCCTAAAACTTGATCATAGCCAGTCATTATAAAATCGTACATCATCTTTCCTAATTGGAGATGGGATTTTTGTTTAGTGCGTGCATAGGCATCAAGAGCGGTAATGCCAATCCATTCGTTGTCGTCAAAATAACGTTCTCCGGGTTTTAATCTCGTGATGTAATCAGAATATCCAGGTTTTGGTGGAGCAGGATCATAGTAATCATTGATGTGCTTTAATAACGGGCCCATGAGGTTAGTCTTCGGCTCAAGCTTTTCCATTTCATTTGCAGCCTGGTACAAGGCGCATAGCGACCAGAAATAGGTGTATTCCCTTAGGTAGCCATTTTTAGTTTCCCGTAGAGCGGGATCCAATACAATCAGATAATGACCTGATGCTTTATCATAAAAATTATTCTGAATGGCAGTTTGAAGAGATTGAAGCTCCCTTTTGTAATAACCTTTGCCTGCCTTATTTTGTGCAGACAAAATATTTGAGAAACTAGAAATGAGTAGTGTTAATACTAGAAATAGGCCTTTTTTATTAATCATTTTTAAACATTTTAGGTAAATCTACAAAATCGTTACCATAGTATTCGGGCTGTAATTCAATTTAAATTTTTATTAAACTTATATTCGTGTGTCTTAACACGCAACTATATGAAACCTTTTTATTTACCCAGCGCCATAACAATGGCACTATTCCTAACTACTGGATACGGATTTGCACAAACGGCCGGCATCAAATCAGGAACAATTTATATCCTCCAGTCCAAGCACAGTGGCAAACTGCTAGATGTACATAATTCATCTATAGACAACGGAGCCAAGGTAGATTGCTGGACAGATACCAAATCTGATGCACAACGGTGGATGGTTAAACATGCTGGAAAAGACATTTACACGCTAACTAACCTTGGCAGTGGAAAGCTACTCCATGTAGCTTCCAGCGCAGCCGATTCCGTTAATGTAGATCAGCAGGATACGAACAAGGGGAACGACACAAAATGGAAAATTGTTGCTGATAAAGACGGGGGTTTCCAATTACAACCCGTCTCTAAACCAGATATGGCATTGGGCATTTATAACAACGTAATTACGGATGGAGCCAAAATAAATGTAGCCATGTCATCTGCAATATCTTCTCAAAGCTGGGTCTTTGCAAAAGATAAGGCTCAGGAGAAAGCATTAACTTTAAAAACAGCTAATAAAGTATTTGAAGCCTGGTATACCCAGTATAAAATAGAAACTGGAAGGGGCTTTTGGGATAAAGCAGAAATGATGGAAATAGTTCTTGATGCCTATGAAGTGACAAAGGATAAAAAATACCTGGAAAAATTTAATGCGATGTATACCAATTTTATTACACGTAATAAGGCCGACTGGATGTACAATAATTTTAATGACGACATAGCCTGGGCGGTACTTTTTAGTGTAAGAGGTTATCTTTTTACAGGTAGTAAAACCTATTTGGAAAAAGGGAGAGAGCAATTTGATAAGATGTATGCCCGTGCGCTAACCAATAAATATGGTGGTGGATTAAACTGGTTTGAAACCAAGACTTCAAAAAATGCCTGTATACAAGGCCCGGCTATGATTGCTGCTTGTTACCTTGCACAAGCTACCGGAGATAAGACATATTACGATAAAGCAATTGATTTGTATAAATGGTCTAAGAGTTACCTTTTTAATCCTGCGACAGGTAAGATCAATGATAATGTAGATCTGGATAAAAATACAGGAGGAATAAGGGTGGGTACCTGGAGTTCTACTTACAATCAGGGAACTTATCTCGGCGCCGCGGTGATGCTTTATACCTTCACCAAAGATCCCGCCTACCTTGCAGATGCTGAAAAGATAGCTCATTATGCCAGAAATGAAATGTTTAAGGGTAAAACTATGGATAATGAAGATGGAGGTAATGACTTACCCGGTTTCAAAGGGATCTTTGCCCGTTATGCCCGTATGTATACTATGAGCACTAAGAAAACAGATTTGGTAGACTGGCTTCAGCTGAATGCTAAAGTGGCTTATAATAACAGGAACTCACAAGATTTGATTCAAACCAGGTGGGCAACAAGGACAGCAGAAGGCAGACCTAAATCGGCATTTGGGTCATCTACGGCGGTATCGTTGCTGATGAATACTTTGCCGATTAAGAAGTAAGGGCAACCTTATTTCTCGATCATTCTAAATGTCAGGTTAATCCTTGGTTTAGAAATTAATTTTGCTGGTGGTAAACGGTGTAACCAGTGGCTCTGCGTTGCACCCCTCATTACCAATAAACTCCCATGCGCCAATTGGATGTCTATTTTCTGTTTCGTTTCTTTATGCTTAAAAGAAAATTTCCTTTGAACTCCGAAGCTCAATGAGCCGATGGCGCCATGCTTTTTCAGGTCTTTTTCTCCATCACTATGCCAGGCCATACCTTCCTCACCATTATGATATAGGTTAAGCAAGCAAGAGTTGAATTTTTCTCCAGTCACATCCTCAGTGATATTCTTTAACTGCAACAACTCTTTGGTCCATATTAAGGCCTCTTTGGTGATACCAGAATAGGTATATTTAAAATTGGTATCGGCATACCAGGCTACTTTGCGTTTAGTAAGGATGTGTTTTCTAAAAATAACCGCTTCATCAGGTTTCCATTTAATAGTTTTCAGCAATGCAGTATAAAATAGATCCGCATCAATTATTGGGATAATTACACCGTAATAATTTACAATTCCATCATTTGGTAAAAGGTTTGTTTGGCTATTGGATGGTGTATTGAATAGATCCATGATTGCAAGTTATAAAAAAGGGCTTGCTTAGATGGATCGTTAGCATAGTATTTATTTGGATTTAGGGTGGTTATCTTTCACAAGAAACACTAATTAAATTAGCATATTTATCATAATACTAATTTAATTAGTTTTATATTTGCTTATTGTTTACTATGGGACAGCTTAATACTAAAAAAGATATCATTAATAAACTGCAGCAAGACATAATGCTTTTGCAGGGGTATAAGTCTGTGTCAGGTTGTACTGCAAAAAAAGTTGGACTGGGTGTTATTGAATCAGCATTTCCAAATGCCGTTTTTCCAACTGGAGCTATTCATGAATTTTTAAATACAGAACCGGAAAATGCAGCGGCAGGCAGTGGATTTATTGCAGGAATTTTAAAAACACTTATGCTGCAGGGTGGGGTTTGCTTATGGATTGGTACTTCCAGGCAGCTTTTTCCTCCTGGATTAACTGCTTTTAATGTAGCGGCAGAACGGGTTATATTTATTGACGCTAAAGAAGAAAAGCAAGTGCTTTGGGTAATGGAGCAAGCCTTAAAATGCGAGGGATTGGCGGCTGTGATTGCCGAAGTAAGAGAGGTTAATATCATTCAGTCGCGTAGACTGCAATTAGCAATAGAAGGTAGTGGAGTAACAGGGTTTTTATTGCGTAATGATCCTCGTAAGTTGGGAGCTAATACTTGTGTAGCAAGATGGAAAATCAGTTCGCTGCCTAGTGCTTTGGAAGACGGATTACCAGGTGTAGGTTCTCCACGCTGGAGGGTCGATCTGCTTCGTGTACGAAATGGGAATCCAAACAGTTGGAAACTGGAATGGACAGCAGCGGGTTTTGTCGCTGTTGACGATAAACCAGAAATCGAATTTGCAGAACCACTAATAATTGGACAACACGCTTAATGAATAAACGATTTTTATCCCTTTGGTTTCGTCATTTATTGACTGATCGAATAGTACTAAAGAGACCGGAACTGAAAGATGTGCCTTTTGTAATTGCTGCTTCTATTTGTAATCGAATAGTGATTACTGCTACGAATAGTTTAGCTGAAAGCCATGGTATTTATAGAGAGATGGCATTGGCAGATGCCAGGGCAATTGTTCCGGATTTGGAGGTAATTGAACATATACAGGACAATGATGAGAAATTACTGACTGCTCTTGGAGAATGGTGTATACGTTATTCTCCACAGGTTGCTGTTAATTTACCTGATAGTCTGGTACTCGATATTTCGGGTTGCGCCCATTTATGGGGAGGTGAACGGAAGTACCTGAAGGAAATTGTGAACAGGTTAATATCCAAAGGATATGACGTAAGAGGAGCTATTGCTGATACTGTAGGTGCTGCATGGGCAGTTGCACATTTTGGAAAAATTAAGCCCATTATAGAAGCCGGGGGGCAAGAAAGTGCTTTGCTTTCACTACATCCGGTAGCGTTACGTTTAGATTCTGCTATTCTGGAACGCTTGCAAAAGCTTGGCTTTTATAGTGTCAGAAATTTTATTAGTATCAGCCGCTCTGCACTTCGCAGACGTTTTGGTAAGGATTTTTTATTGCGGCTAGATCAGGCTTTAGGAAATGAAGAGGAACCTCTAGAACTCATTCAGCCCATTGAACCTTATGCGGAAAGATTGCCTAGTCTTGAGCCGATAAATACCAGAACGGGGATTGAAATAGCCATTAAAAAATTACTGAAAAATTTGTGCAAGCGACTTGTTTCTGAGGGGAAAGGAATCCGTATCGCGGTTTTAAAATGCTATCGTGTAGATGGAAAAGTTATACAAATATCAATAGGTTGTAATCGCCCTTCAACTCATGTAGGTCACTTATTTAAGTTATTTGAATTAAAAATAGAATTGATAAAGCCACAACTGGGAATTGAATTATTTACACTAGAGGCGCCCAAAGTAGAAGATACAAGTATGGAGCAGGAACTCCTTTGGCTGTCTGAAGGTTGTGGATTGGAAGATGCCAGTCTGGGGGTGTTATTAGATACGCTGGCAAATAAAATTGGTGCCGATAAGATACATCGGTACTTGCCCGAAGAGCGTTATTGGCCAGAACAATCTATTAAACTTGCATCTTCGCTTGGCGATAAACCTCAAACTTCCTGGTGTAAAAATAAACTTAGGCCATCCCTGCTACTACCAAAACCTGAGCGTATAGAAGTAAGTTCCTTATTGCCTGATAACCCACCAATGCTGTTTGTTTATAAAGGAGTTCGCCATGTTGTAAAAAAAGCAGATGATGCTGAACGGATCGAGCGGTCATGGTGGGAAGACAAAGGGCTTCACAGAGATTATTATGTGATCGAGGACGAAGAAGGGAGACGTTATTGGATATTTCGCTCCGGGCATTACACTGATGAGCAGTCAGATTGGTATTTACACGGATTTTTTGCTTAAATGATATGGATTATGCAGAGCTGCAAGTTACCAGTAATTTTACGTTTATGCGTGGAGGTTCTCATCCAGAAGAACTTGTAAAACAAGCTGCCGATCTCGGCTACACAAAGATTGCGGTTACGGATCGAAATAGTGTTGCAGGAGTAGTGCGTGCACATCAAACTGCAAAAGTGCACGGAATTGGATTTATTCCGGCTTGCCGGCTTGATTTAATAAATGGGCCAAGTCTTCTGGCATTTCCTACAGATATTACTGCCTGGGGTCGTTTATGTGCGTTGTTGAGTTTGGGTAATTTGCGGACAGAGAAAGGCAAATGTGAGCTATATAAAGAAGATGTATATGTCCATAAAGAAGGTATTAAGTTTATGGTGATACCTCCCGCTGCACTCAATAGTTGTTTTGATTTTGATCATGACTTTAAAGTCGTATTAAAAGAATATAAAGCAGTTTTTGGAATAGAATTATATCTATCTGCATCACGTTCTTATGAGGGTAACGACGATAAGCGTTTCCACCGTATGGCTAATCTTGGTATACCTATGGTGGCTACTAATGATGTACATTATCATATAGCCGAAAGACGGGAGTTACAGGATGTGCAAACCTGTATTCGGGAAAAATGTACCATAACCAATGCGGGGTTTCGTTTGCATGCAAATGCAGAAAGGTTTTTAAAACCTAAAGAAGAACTGGGAAGGTTATTTAGTAGATATTCCGACGCAATTGAACGCACTCAAGAAATTGCTAACGCTTGTCAGTTTTCTTTGGATACGCTAAAATATTTGGAGCCTGAGTGGATTAGTCCGGATGGAAGAACGGCTGATGAACATTTGGCCGCCCATACCTGGGCGGGAGCAGATAAGATGTTAGGCGACAAGATCACAGATGTAATAAGATCGCAAATTGAATTTGAGCTGTCCTTTTTTAAACGGAGAAAGCTTGCCCCATATTTTCTGCGCATTTTTGCGTATACCAGTAAAGCTACAGAATTGGGAATTTTGCATCAGGGAAGAGGCTCTGCGGCGAATTGTACAGTTTGTTTCTGCCTTGGTATTACTCCGGTAAGTCCAGCCAATTCGAAATTGCTTTTCTCCAGGTTTATGTCTGATGCCCGAAATGAATGGCCCGATGTGGACGTAGATTTTGAACATGAACGCCGTGAAGAGATTATACAATGGATTTATGAGACCTATGGTCGTGACCATGCTGCTATTGTTGCTACCGTTACTCAGGAAAGACATAAGGGAGCAATAAGGGATGTAGGGAAAGCAATGGGCTTGTCGGAGGATACCATTAAACGTCTTTCCGGATCAATCTGGCATCATTCAGAAGAAGCATTTGATCGGGAGCGGGTTATTGGTCAGGGGTTAAATCCTGATGATCCATTATTAAAGAAAGTACTGGAATTAACAGAAGATTTAATAGGTTTCCCTCGTCAGCTTGGACAGCATACCGGGGGTTTTGTAATTACACAAACAAAGATTTCTGATATCTGTCCGGTTATGAATGCCCGTATGAATGCCCGTACCCAGCTAGAGTGGAACAAAGACGATCTTGAAGCACTGGGTATTTTAAAGGTTGATGTACTGGCATTGGGCATGTTAACCTGTATCCGTAAAGCCTTCGATCTGGCAAAACAGCATTACGGTCTTCATCTTACTCTGGAAAACGTGCCGCAGGATGATGATAAAGTATACGATATGATCTGCGAGGCGGATACCTTAGGGGTGTTTCAAATAGAAAGCAGAGCACAAATGTCGATGCTTCCTCGTTTAAAGCCGCGAAAGTTTTACGACTTGGTTATAGAAGTTGCTATTGTACGACCAGGTCCTATTCAGGGTGATATGGTTCATCCATATTTGCGCAGAAGAGATAAAATAGATCCCGTGGAATATCCTAAGGAGGAGTTAAGGGCAGTTCTGGAACGAACAGAAGGTGTACCGCTTTTCCAGGAACAAGCGATGGAAATTGCAATGGTCGCAGCAAGCTTTACTCCCGCAGAAGCCGATCAATTGCGCCGGAGTATGGCTACTTTTAAAGCCAAAGGATTGGTGAGTGAATTTCGGGAAAAGTTGGTTAAAGGAATGATCACTAATGGTTATAAACAAGAATACGCAGAACGTGTCTTTAAACAATTGGAAGGTTTTGGCAGTTACGGCTTCCCGGAAAGCCATGCCGCAAGTTTTGCACACCTGGTATATATTTCCAGCTGGCTTAAATGTCATCATCCTGATGTTTTTGCCGCATCATTACTTAATAGCCAGCCAATGGGATTTTATCAACCTGCACAAATTGTAATAGATGCTGAACGGCACCATGTTACAGTAAGGCCCATAGATGTAAACCATTCTGTATGGGACAATACCCTGGAAGAAAAGGTGGGTAAGCACTGTGCTTTGCGATTGGGCTTCAGACAGGTATCAGGATTAGGGGAAGAAGATATGAGCTTGTTGATAAACAACCGACCTATTACAGGTTATACGAGCATAAATCAGTTGAATGGAATAGGAGTTGGTCAGATGACTATTGAAAAGCTGAGCGATGCAGATGCTTTTCGCTCGATGAACCTCGACCGCAGAGAGGCTTTGTGGGAAATTTCTGCTTTGCAGGATAAACCTGTGGCATTATTTGAAGGACAGCCTTCTGAAAGCGTGCATGAAGGACAGGTGTTACTGCCTTTAATGACCGATGCAGAACATGTAGTGCAAGATTACGCCGCTATTGGTTTGTCTTTGAAAGCCCATCCGGTAAGTTTTGTTCGTGAACAATTAAGCCTTTTACGTGTAACCAAAACTGCACAGTTATCTGAATTTAAAAATGGCGATTGGATAAAGGTTGCAGGTTTAATTACTGTAAGACAGAGGCCTGGAACTGCTAAAGGGGTTTTGTTTATTACTATTGAAGATGAAACCGGTTTTGCTAACCTCGTTGTTTGGGAAAAGGTATTTGAGCAATACAGGAAAGAGATTTTACAGTCGCGCTTATTAATGGTGGAGGGTAAAGTCCAGATAGAGGGTTTAGTTATACATGTAGTAGTAAATCGTTGTTTTAACCTAACTGGACTTCTGCATAACCTTAGAGATTTGGAAGAAAATAGGGAAAAGGAAGTTTTTCATGGTGGAAGGAATTTTAGGTGATAAGATAGATTTGCTTTTGGAATGCGTAAATTTGCGCCAACAATAATCAAAATACAGGAACGTGTCGTTAGAGAAGTTAAAATTAAGCAAGCAGTTGGTTTCGTCCATGACGGATGCGGGGTATCTCAGCACTAAAGAGATCCAGGCTAAAAGTATGTCGAGGATTCTTGGTGGACAGGATATCATTGCGGTTGGCCCAGAAGGTTCTGGAAAGACAACTACCTATGTGCTTGGAGTTTTAATGAAACTAAAATATAGTACTGACGAGGCGCCAAAGGTATTGATCCTTGTGCCAGACCAGGAACGTGTTCTTGCTGTTATTGAGCAATTTAAAGCGTTGAGTGGCAACAAGAATCTTCGTATTATTGGCATGTATGGCACAGGAGGTATGGAAGAGCAGGTGCTGGATCTTTTGGAGGGCGTTGATATTGTAGTTTCTACGCCTACAAGGGCCCGTGCAGTATATTTAAAGCTTGGATTGAATCTGAACAGGCTGCAAATGCTTATTGTAGATGATGCTGAAGTTATTGTTAAGCAGGGTATGCAATTGCCGGTTTGTGAACTGGCAAGAAGTGCAGGGAAATGTCAGCATCTGATATTTACTACCGTAGTTCATGAAAAGCTGAACAATATGATAGACCAGTTTCTAAGTCTGCCCACTACTTTAGAAGTTGAAGATTTGGGAGAAAAAAAGGCTGAAACGCACGAGTTGATGCTCTATCAGGTTCCCAATTTTAAGACCAAAATCAACTTACTTGATTTACTGCTTCGTGATGATGAGGTATTTCAGAAAGTAGTCGTTTTTGTAAACACACGCTTAACAGCGCAAAAACTGGCACAGTCTTTACCCTCTCGTAAACCCGGCGATATATCTGTGCTAAATCCTTTGTTTTTTGACGAGGCAGGTTTTGATCATATAGAAGATTTTAAAGCAACCCCTGAAGCCAGGATATTAATAGTCGCAAATGAGGGAACACCTGCTTCTCTTGATCTTTCAGAGATACCATACTTATTTCATTTAGAAGTTCCTGAGAAAAAAGAAGCTTTTTTAAGTAGGGTGGTAAAGTTAGCTGATGATGAGGTTGTTGTGATCACTTTTGCGACCGATATGGAATTGATTGATATTAAAAAGATTGAACAGTCTATAGGTGCAAAAATCCCTGTTCTTGATTTGCCAACTGAGCTTTCAATTGACAGACCTGCTAAAGCTCCTAAAGTTAAAACCACAAAAGAGGAGCAGCAAGTTCCCAGGGGTGGCGGAGCATATCACGATAAGAAAGAAAGTAATTCAAAAGACTATAACTATGGAATTGGTCAGAAAGCAAAAATGACCATGAAAAAGAAACATGGTTAAAGTTTCTTTGCTTCGTTCCAATAAATGTCCATTTCTGCAAGTGTCATATCTTGAAGGGCTTTTCCATTCTCTTTAGCTTTTTCTTCTAAGTACTGAAAGCGTTTGATGAATTTTTTATTGGTTTTTTCCAGCGCATTTTCTGGGTTTATATTGATGAAGCGGGCATAGTTAATTAGGGAAAATAATAAATCACCAAATTCTCCTTCAGCCTTTTCAATGTCTATTTCCTTATCTGCTGCAACATTAAACTCGTCTTTAAATTCCTGAAGTTCTTCCTCTACCTTTTCCCAAACCTGTTCTTTATTGTCCCAGTCGAACCCTACGCCACGTGCTTTTTCCTGGATGCGGCTAGCTTTAACAAGAGATGGGAGTCCTTTAGGCACTCCACCTAAAACAGACTTGTTACCCTCTTTTAATTTAAGTTTTTCCCAATTGCGTTTTACTTCATGTTCATCTAGTACTTCAACATCACCGTAAATATGTGGGTGTCTGCTAATCAGTTTATCGCAAACGCTGTTAAGCACATCAACAATTGTGAAATCATTCGTTTCAGAAGCAATACGTGCGTAAAATACGAGGTGCATCATTACGTCGCCCAATTCTTTTTTTACCTCTTGTAAATTGCCTTCCAAAATGGCATCAGACAATTCATAAGTTTCCTCAATGGTAAGGTGACGCAGGCTTTCCATGGTTTGTTTTTTATCCCATGGGCATTCTGTTCTCAGTGTATTTAAAATGGTAAGTAATCGCTCAAATGCGGTAGCGGGATTTTGTGCTGTAACGGGAGATATGTTGTTGGGCATGGTTAACAATTTATTGCTTAAAGTTAAACTATTCCTGTTCTTCGAGTTTAATGTTCTTTGTAATTCTATACACCTTTCGCTTTTTGTTGGACTTTTCCTCTCCACCAAGTAGGATGCCCCAGGGTTTAAGCTGATCTATGCGGTCGAATATAATTTTAAGCATAGCGAGATAGGGGATGCACAAGAACATTCCTGAAATACCCCATATCATTTCGCCAACTACAATTCCAACAAACGCAAACAGGGCGTTAATCTTAACTTTTGAACCTACCACAAGTGGCAGCAGGATGTTACCATCTACAGCATGGACGGCAGCAAAAGCTCCTATAACCAATAACATTTTTGCAGCTCCGGCTGTTGCGAAAGTGATCAATACACTGATGAGCAGGGCGCTGAAGATCCCGATATAAGGTATAATATTAAATATACCTGCTATTAAACCTAAAAGAACAGCGTACTTTATACCAAGTGCCCATAATACAAACATCAAAATTGAAGTAACAATGAACATTTGAAGGAAGATTCCAGTGATGTATTTTTTTATGATGTATTGGATCTTCTGTACAATATCTCCTACTTTTTCTGCGTGCTCTTTTGCAAAAACCGAGGTTAAGAATTTATATAATATTCTTCGGTAGTTTAATATAAAAAAGGTAAAAAGCAATAGAAAGGAAAGGAATAATAACGTAGACGACAGTGTTGCCAAAGTAGCTCCGAGTACTGTGGCGCTAGTGGCCAATGCCGTGGTAGTACTATCCTGCAGATACTTGATTTGCTTAGTCGTATTGACATGAAATGTTCTGGAGATCCATAATTGTACATCATGAAAGGAGGTTTCTGCTTGTTTTTTCAACAAAGGCCAGTCCTGCCAAAGATCCGTAAGCTGGTTGACCAGGAAATACAATATTCCTGAAATTACCACGATCATTAAAACCACTGAGAAAATAGAAGCTATGCTTCTTTTGAATCGAAACTTCTGTTCCAGAAAATTTGTGAGAGGGAGCAGTAATAAAGCGAGTAAAAATGAAGTTAACAATGGAGCAAGAAGAGTTTGTCCCAATATGGCGAGATAGCCTAAACAAATGATGCAGAAAAGTACCAGTGCTAGCTTAGCGTAAATTGGGATAGAGATTTGTTTCATAGCATGTTTTTGGTTTATTGTTTAATTGCCCTTAGCATCTCTCTTTTTCCTGCAGCGCCGGGAAGTTTTTCAATGGTAAAGCCTACACTTTTCAAGGCACGCTTTAAATTACCAGTAATGGCATAAGTTACGAAAATACCTCCAGGTTGTAAAAATTGACAAACATGTGCGATGATCTCGTCAGTCCACATTTCAGGTTGATGCTGCACAGAAAAGGCATCATAATAAATCAACTGAAATCGGTCCATAGTATCAAAGCGACTCAGGTACGTATGGACTATCCTTAGCTGCTGCTTAGGCAAAATACAAGCCGATTGCTGCATAGCTTTCCCGTAATTGTCGATTAGTCCGCTCCATATATCATTTGACACGTATTTATCATACTCGGTAGACGCTAATTCTTCAGATCTTAAGGGGAATGCTTCTAGTCCAGTATACTGTAAACAAATATTCTCTTCTTTACAATATGCGGCAGACATTAGGAAGTTAAGGCCAGTTCCAAAGCCCACTTCAAGTACATTAATCTCCTGTTCTGGAAAAAGTGCTACGGCATGTTTTAGTCCTGCATTAATGAATACGTGCTTGCTTTCCTGTAAAGCGCCATGTTTAGAATGGTAATGTTCACCAATCTTTTCATTATATAGCGTATTTGAGCCATCAGCAGTTGCCGTTATTCTGTTCATAAAACAAACTTAAATAAAAAGCCAGAAGGCTTTAGCAATTGCCACTATACTTTTAACTTTATCTTGCAGATTTTTAAAATTTTATCATGCTATTTAAAAAGCTATTTTATGGATATAGAAACGTTTAGAGACTTTTGCCTCAATTTAAAACATACTACTGAAGGTATGAAATGGAACCACCTCTGTTTTATGATAGAAGATAAAATTTTTGTGCTTGTTTCCCTTGAGGATGGGGCTTTGTGTTTTAAGTGTGATCCTGATGACTTCGATTCTTTAGTAGGACGAAAGGGAATTAAGCAGGCACCTCATTTTGCCAGGAGGCAATGGGTGGCTTTAGAAAATTTGGAAGTATTGCCCGAAAGCGAGCTTAAAGAACGAATAGCGAAGTCGCGTTCACTAGTCTTAAAAAAGCTAAGCAGGAAGGTTCAGGACAGATACGCCTAAGCTTTCAGTATATTTGGGATTGAGCATTTTAACCCAAACCAATTATATCATGGCTTTAGCCTATCCAATTGCAAATATAGCTGATCAGTCTAAGCTTCCCCGGCTCGAAGACATTGGAGATAAAGCTTTGTATTACCGCGCACCTCCTGGTGTAAAACCATATTTGCCTTATACAACAGCTTATAAAAATATTTCACCAGATTTAGTAATCCATAAAAAGATATTATAGATCAGCAATGCCGTAAAAGCTTAAGGGAACCTGCTGAAATAGAAGTAGTTAACCTTGGGCCTAACAGACTTACTCCAAAAACTCTCCCTTACTCAAATCAAGACTGCTAAGGTCAGTGTCTATTATTACAAAGTAAATTTACAAGGCGGGTAGGCTTTCTACCACATCCTTATCCTGTCTTCTGGTTTCTTGTACAATTTATCTCCTGGCTTTACATCAAAAGCCTTATACCAGGCA
Organism: Pedobacter sp.; assembly: GCA_025351765.1. Lineage (GTDB taxonomy): Bacteria > Bacteroidota > Bacteroidia > Sphingobacteriales > Sphingobacteriaceae > Pedobacter. The sequence goes on along the minus strand of JANXVH010000059.1, from coordinate 32,397 downwards.
TCCATGTTTACAGGGGCGCCAATTGTTCTGTACGGACCTGGTGAGTGCGGATCAGTTTTGATCAACTGTGCGGCCGTTTCCGCTAATATATTGCCTCTCCAAACCTGCGCCCATGAAAGGAAGAAACGCTGATCTGGGGTAAATCCGTCTGTTTTGTCGTTTGCCTGACCTTGTTTTGTCATTTTAAATGCAGTATAAGCCACATTTAAGCCCCCCAAATCGCCAATATTCTCACCCATGGTTAACTTTCCAATTACATGAACAGTATCTAGAACAGTGTAGGCGTCAAACTGGTCTCCTAGTGCTTTAGTCTTTGCATCAAACTTGGCTTTATCTTCATCTGCCCACCAATTGCGAAGATTTCCTTCTTTGTCGTATTGACTACCCTGATCGTCAAAACCGTGCGACATTTCATGGCCAATTACAGCACCAATACCACCATAGTTAACCGCGTCATCTGCTTTAGGATCAAAAAATGGAAACTGCAGAATTCCTGCAGGAAAGACAATTTCGTTCATGGTTGGGCTGTAATAAGCATTTACCGTTGGTGGGGTCATGCCAAAACGCGTCCTGTCTACCGGTTGGCCTAGATGGCTAATCATCTCATTGTAACTCCACACACCAGCTTCGCGCAGGTTTTGGAAATACGAAGTTCTGTTAATAGCTAAGCCGTCATAGTTTCTCCATTTATCCGGGTAGCCAATTTTAGGCACAAAAGCATGAAGTTTAGCCAAGGCTTTTTCCTTAGTAGCATCACTCATCCAGTCTAGGTTCTTAATTCTTATCTCAAAAGCTTTTCTAAGGTTGTCTATTAACTCGGCCATGCGTGCTTTGGCTTCAGGTTTAAAATATTTAGCTACATAAAGTTGTCCCAATAATTCGCCGATGGTTCCATCTGTTAACTGAGACATCCTTTGCCATCTTGGAGTTTCTACTTTTTGTCCGCTCTGTGCCTGGCTAAATGCGAAGTTAGCTTTTACAAATGCTGAGCTTAGGTTTGAGGCAGAACCTTTAAGTATGTTCCATTCCAGATAAGTTTTCCAATCAGAAACAGATACGGATTTAAGCATGATACCCAAGCTCACAAAAAATTTAGGAGCAGAAACCAGCATAGTATCTTGTCCGATCACCTTAAATTTAGTGAGTATTTTTGCCCAGGTTATGTTTGGAGTAATTTTACTAAAATCGCTTACAGTGAATTTGTTATAGGTTTTATATTGATCACGCATTTCTAAACGAGACATACTTGCCTCTGCAAGTTGTTTCTCAATAGCCATTACGGTAGTAGCCTTTTTTTGCGCATCGGTAGGCAAAGTACCTGTTAAGGTGAATAGTGTAGTTAGATAAGTATTGTATGCCTCTCGGATTTTTATACTCCTGGTATCGTTACTTAAATAATAGTCGCGATCTGGTAATGTCGTTCCCCCCTGACTTAATTGAGTAACATATTTAGAAACATTTTTTCTATCCTGACCAACGCTGAAACCAAACATGGGGCCGCCAATGCCGGAGGTATGCATGTACGCAACCTCATCTAAAATGTTTTGAATCGTCTTAATCTGTTCAATTTTTGCCAGATCGGCCTTAATTGGAGTGTATCCCAATTTTTCAATAGCGATGCTATCCATAGCAGACGCATAGAAATCTCCAACACGTTTTTTTACAGAACCTATCGCAGCAGTTTTATCAGAAGCAGCATCCTCAACAATGCTTTTTACTGCAATGATGTTAAAATCTCTCAATGAATTGAAGGTTCCCCATCGGGTTTCCTTAGCGGGCACCGGATTGTTTTTAACCCATATTCCACTGGCGTACCTGTAAAAATCATCACCTGGTTTAACGGAAAGTTCCATGTTTGCCGGATCAATTAATTTGACAGGAACCTGCGCATTGGCAATATAGCTGGCAGCTAAAATACCTAAAGTTGCAAAGCAACTTTTAAAGTTAATCAAAGTCATAAGTCAGTATTGAAGTTAGTTAACTTGAATGTTGAGTAAAAGTAGGCAAAACAGTTACATGCTTACCTGTATATTCAAAATATTACCTATTAAACCAGTAATAGATTTTGGCCAATCCCACTTTTCTAAAGATCGTTGCAGTTATAGAGAATACATTTATCGTCTTCATCGCTTCGCTGTTGATGCCTATTTAACATATTTTAACATTTATTATTGTGTTTAACAGATAATAAATGTTAAAATATTTTCGGAATCTATGCTGTTGTAATTGATCTGAATTTTTTACGCTGGCCAAGGTAGAGACCAAAAATAACAAGAGATGTTCCCGCAATAGTGTACGGAGAAATGGGTTCATCCATCAACCACCAAGCATATAAGAAGCCAAAAAGCGGACAAAGAAAAAGATATAACGAAGCCTTTACAGTATCGATCTTTAATAAATAAAACCAACAGATCAACCCTATCACAGAGACAGCTATGCTTAGCCATAGAATTGAAATCAGCAACGTGCTGTTAAAAGTCACTGTAGAGAATTTCCCAAATGCAAGCGTAAATGGAAGTAGTAGAGTGCCACCTATAGCCACCTGCCATCCATTTATAAGCAGGTTGGGTAATTCCCATTTTACACGTGCATAATAAACACTTGCAAAGGAAACCGAGATCATGCTAAGGGCTAACAAAAGTAAGCCTGCCATTGTGGTGGTGCTGTTCTTAATTAACGGATAAGTAGCCAGGGCAATTCCTGCCATACCAAATATGATACTCCATATTTCTTCCTTTTTGGGCCGCCGTCCCATTATCCAAGAGGAAAACAAGACGATTAGCAATGGGTTGGTAGATGTAGATAGGCTTCCAATGCCAGCGGCCGCATATTTCATGGAATAAACGTATAGACCCAGGTAGATTGTGGTGTTTAACGCACCAAATATGCCAAGTTGATGCCATTCTTTACCTTTGGGTAAACGGTAGTTGCTGTTTGTCCTATTGAACAAATAACCGTAGGCCAATAGCAATACACTGGCTACAAAGAATCTGATATTGGCAAGAATAAGTGGTGGCGAATAGAGAATTCCGAATTTCGTGGCAACAGAAGCCGATGCCCACAACATTGCGAATACTACGCCTACGAGGAAATTTTTCATGGTGCAAAGTTAATATTGCTACTAATTCTTTTTATACACAAGAAAACTTAAATTTGTAGCCAACCAACGCAATACAAAAAGATTTTATTAGTAATCCTAACGACTCAAACGTGAGTTGAGCGTAAAATGGTCGAGGCGTATTGATAGAGAACAGAGATTGATTTATGACTGTTCAGAAGATCAGCCCCTAGTGAGAATTTTTCCGTTGAGGAACATTATAAATAAAACATGAACATTTCTACTAAATATAATCCGACAGCAACTGAAGACAAATGGTACAGCTACTGGATGGAAAAAAACTTTTTTCATTCTGAACCAGATGAACGAGAACCCTATACCATAGTAATTCCTCCGCCAAACGTTACGGGCGTATTGCATATGGGCCACATGCTTAACAATACTATTCAGGATGTGCTGATACGAAGGGCTAGGATGCAAGGTAAAAATGCATGTTGGGTGCCTGGCACAGACCATGCTTCCATTGCTACAGAAGCAAAGGTTGTGGCTATGCTTAAGGAACGAGGCATCAGTAAAAAGGACCTGAGCAGAGAAGAATTTCTTAAATATGCATGGGAATGGAAAGAAAAATACGGAGGTATTATCCTGGACCAGCTAAAGAAACTGGGCGCCAGTTGCGACTGGGAACGAACGCGCTTTACTATGGAGGAAGATCTTTCTGAAGCCGTTATTGATACTTTTATCCACCTTTATAAATAGGGAAGGATCTATCGGGGTGTAAGGATGGTAAATTGGGATCCGGCAGGTAAAACAGCAGTTTCCGATGAAGAAGTAATCAGAAAAGAGGTTAATCAAAAACTCTATTATATAAAATACTTGGTAGCAGGAAGCAATGATTTTTTAACCATTGCTACAACGAGACCGGAAACCATCATGGCCGATGCGGCAATTTGTGTCAATCCGAACGATGAGCGTTATCTATATCTTAAAGGCAAAACTGTTTTTGTTCCTCTCATTAATAGGGAGATTCCTGTTATTGAAGATGAGTACGTAACAATGGATTTTGGTACAGGCTGTTTAAAGGTAACTCCCGCTCATGATCTTAACGATTACGAACTTGGTATTAAACATAAGTTGCCGGTAATTGATATTCTAAATGATGATGGTACGCTAAACGATCTGGCCGTAATATTGGTCGGTGAAGATCGTTTTGCAGCCAGGAAAAAGATAGCGGTTTTGCTGGATGAAGCCGGTCATTTAGACAAAGTAGACGACTATAAATCTCAGGTAGGTTTTTCAGAACGTACAGATGCTGCCATTGAGCCTAAACTTTCGCTGCAGTGGTTTTGCAAAATGGACGAGATGGCCAAGCCTGCTCTTGAAGATGTGTTGAATGGTGATGTAAAGCTGATTCCGGAAAAGTTTGTGAATACCTACCGCCACTGGATGGAGAATGTGCGCGACTGGAATATCAGCAGGCAATTGTGGTGGGGGCAACAAATCCCGGCCTGGTACGGCCCCCACGATATCCTCTCGGGAACAGAAACGGATTCTTCTTCCAGTGACTCTTTAAAGGTAAGTGCCCAGCATGTCGAAATTGCAAAAACAAGAGTGGAGGCAGAGATTTTATTTACAAATCATTATAAAAAAAGTAATCTAATCTATAGCGATGAAACTATTAAAAACCAATTAAAACATATTTATCAGGATCCTGATGTGATGGATACCTGGTTCTCATCGTGGTTATGGCCAATTTCTGTGTTCGACGGGTTTAAGAATCCAGATAACAAAGACATCAATTATTACTATCCAACCAATGACCTAGTAACCGCACCAGAGATCTTATTCTTCTGGGTAGCCAGAATGATCATGGCAGGACATGAGTTTAGAGGTCAAAAACCTTTTACCAATGTATACTTAACCGGTATTGTTAGGGATAAATTAGGTCGCAAAATGTCCAAGTCTCTTGGAAACTCCCCAGACCCAATTGGATTAATAGAAAAATATGGTGCAGATGGCGTTCGGGTGGGTATGTTGCTATGCTCGCCGGCCGGTAATGACTTGATGTTCGACGAAAGCTATTGCGAACAGGGAAGGAATTTTGCCAATAAAATATGGAATGCATTCAGGCTGGTAAAAGGTTGGGAGGTTGATGGCAACTTAGAAAACCCTAACCAGCAGGCCATCCTATGGTTTGAAAATAGATTTAATGAAGCATTGGCCGAGATTGAAGATAATTTTAAACAATACCGTTTGTCAGAAGCTTTAATGGCCTGTTATAAGCTCGTTTGGGATGATTTCTGTGCTTGGTATCTAGAAATGATCAAGCCAGATTACCAACGTCCAATTGATGCAGATACTATAAAAGCTACTACTGGATTCTTTAAAAAAATATTAACGTTATTGCATCCATTTATGCCGTTTTTGACAGAAGAGCTATGGCATGATGAACTTTTTGGGCATAAGGACGAAATGGACTGCTGTATAGTTGCCAATTATCCTGTTTCTAAAGCTACAGATGCTCAATTGCTTAAGGAAGTGGAGGTGATTAAAGGGTTGATTGCCGAGATCAGGAATGTTAGAAATACAAAGCAGATAACTCTGAAGGAATCCCTCCCGCTTGCTATTAAACTGAATTCTTCTCTCGGATACGAAAAATGGTTAAATATTGTATTTAAACTGGCAAATATTAGTCAGGTTGAATTTGTTAATGATAAAATTCCCGGAGCTGTGGCTTTCCTTGTAGGCAACGATGAGTTTTTTATTCATCTCAACGAGTCTATCGATGTTGATGCTGAACGGGAGCGTTTGAGTGCCGACCTGGTATATTTGGAGGGTTTTTTGAGATCTGTAAATGCCAAACTGAGCAATGAACGGTTTGTACAAAATGCGAAACCTGATATTATTCAGAACGAACGTAATAAAAAGGCAGATGCGGAAGGCAAGATCAAAATTATTGAAGAAAGTTTGGCGGTTTTGGGCTAATTGAGCTTAAATTTAATTTACTCTTCGAAGACTGAACCTTGCGCGCTGAAGAAGCGGACAAATCCTAGGTCTTCTCTGAGAAACTAAATTTGCTGCAATAGCCCAAACTGGGAGCAGTTTGAGTTATGCAAAGTTGTATAATAGAGGTTTCAGGGTAGTTGCGTAACAGGAGTTTTGGAACTCAAATCTGCATCCTAGAAATCTGCATCCTAGAATTTAGCGATCAGAAAAAATATGCCTTCTGTGAGGGGGCATAGGCGCTGTTGTCCTCTTTCAGGACAGCAGATGCCAGCTTATGAATAGAATAGCTGTTTTTTCCAGCAAAATTCTTAAAACCAACTTTATAATAGTCTGTATTCCGGTAACTCTTTCATAAATTGAAAGCTTTCCAGCGTGTGATCAATTGCTGCATAGCAGTGCGTCATGCCATTGGTAACCACAAGCCATTTGGTTTTATGGACAGAATTGTAGCGTGCAGCCTGATCAAATACCGCCTGATTGATCTTAACAACAGGTGCTTTACATTCGATTACCATAATTCTTTCGCCGGCATTATTAAAAATCACGATATCAGTACGTTTTTGTAAGTGGTTGAGGGTTAGTCCCCCTTCTATCTGTATTAGGGTTTTTGGGAATTTTTTAGACGAGATCAGATATTGGATGAAGTGCTGCCGTACCCATTCTTCTGGCGTAAGCACTAAATGTTTCTTTCTAATCTCGTCAAAAATATAGTGTCTGTTTTCCTTAAAGGTTATTTTAAAAGGATACTCAGGTAAATTAAGTGGGGCCAGGATAAATGACATTTGTGTAAAAATAGGGAAAAATTTTATCTAAGTTTGAAGAATCATATGAGTGCCGCAGAGATCATCAGAGATATAAAAGCCCGCAAGTTTAGGCCCGTGTACCTGCTCCATGGAGAAGAACCTTATTACATCGATCAGATTATTCACTATATGGAAGAGCATGTGCTCAATGATATGGAAAAGGGCTTTAATCAGACTGTTCTTTATGGTAAGGATACTGATATGGCTACCATTATGAACGCTGCAAAGCGTTATCCTATGATGTCTGATTTTCAATTGATTGTGGTAAAAGAGGCGCAGGATTTAAAATGGGCCAAAGAAACTGAGGGCAATAGTAAAGAAGCGGAATTTGTACTCAATTACTTTGAAAAGCCAATGCCTACAACTATTTTGGTACTTGGCTATAAATATGCAAACTTTGATAAGCGTAAGAAAATATATAAAGCGATAGACAGGAGCGGAGTAGTATTCCAGTCGGAATTGGTTAGAGATTACAAACTGGCAGGTTGGATAGAGGACTTGGTAAAAGATAAGGGATATAAAATAGCACCTCAAGCTGCAGCGCTGATGGCAGAATATCTGGGTACAGACCTTTCCAAAATATCAAATGAGCTGGAAAAGCTCATGCTTAATATTAATAAGGAGACAACAATTGATACAAATCTGGTTCAAAAAAACATTGGTATCAGTAAGGAGTATAATGTCTTTGAGCTTCAAAAAGCACTCGCTGCGAGAAATGTAATGAAGTGCAACCAGATCATAAATTACTTTGCAAATAATCCAAAGGCAAATCCTATGGTGATGGTAATGGCTAACCTAAATGCCTATTTTTCAAAAATCCTAAAATACCACTACCTATTAAATAAAGGCGATGCGGCTAAAGAATTGGGCGTAAATCCGTTCTTTGTCAAAGATTTTGAAACCGCTTCCAGGAGCTATAACCTTAACAAAACGTTCGATATTATCAGTCTTTTGAGAGAATACGACTTGAAAAGTAAAGGAGTAGACAGTACAGGTAATACTACAGAGGGGGAATTACTCAAAGAATTAATGTTTAAAATATTGCATTAATGTAACTGTAAAGTTATAAGGTAAACTAACCAGATAAGGTTGCAGTTTTTATCTTTACCACACTTTTACAAACTTATTCATGAAAAAATTAATATTGTTAACCTTATTTGGGGTCGCGGCAGTTTCTGTGGCTAATTCCCAGACCCGGCCAACCAATCCGACAACTATTCCCGCTACTGTTGATACTACCAAAAGGGCAGGCGGATCAGGTTTTCCCGGCGCCGCAAAAGCACTACCTAAGCCTTATGCGCAGGTAATTACTGATAAAACGATAACCCGTAAAGGAATGATCATTGTTCATAAACTAGATGATAAGTTCTTCTTCGAGATTGCAGATTCAACCCTTGGTCGCGATATATTAGTTGTAAGCCGTATTTCAAAAGCAGGTGCTGAAGTTCGTTCTGCATCCGGTTATGCCGGTGATCAGATCGGAGGCACGGTAATCCGTTTTGAAAAAGGTCCATCTAATCGCATATTTATGCGTAAAATCTCTTACAGAACTTATGGTCCGGATAGTACCACGGCTATGTATAATAATTTACAACGCTCAAACATCCAAGCAATAGCCGCGGCATTTAACATTGCAGCTTATTCTCCAGATAAAAAAGGAAGCGTTATTGATGTGACAGAATTTATCAATAGTGACAACGATATTTTCTATTTCGGTTCTTCGGCTGCGAAGACAAATTTCAGATTAGGTACCCAATTATCAGACAGAAGTTACATTTTAGGTATAAGAAGTTTTCCAACTAATGTAGAGATCACTGTTGTAAAAACCTATACACTTACAGCAGAAGCTTCTCCTTTTGTAACAGCCGGATCGGGTGGAGTGCCATCAGGATCATCTACTGTAGAATTGAATGCTTCGTTGGTTATCCTTCCAAAAGTACCGATGAAACCAAGATTTTTTGATCCGAGGGTAGGTTATTTCACCGTGGGTTATACTGACTTTGATTCCAATCCACAAGGGGTTAAGGAAGTTGAAATGGTAAAACGCTGGAATTTACAGCCTAAAGCTGTTGATAGGGTCAAATATAATAAAGGCGAACTAGTAGAGCCTGTTAAGCCAATCATTTTTTATATTGATCCAGCAACGCCAAAGGAATGGGTTCCATATTTAATGGCAGGTGTTAACGATTGGCAAAAAGCCTTTGAAAAAGCTGGATTTAAAAATGCAATCATGGCTAAAATGGCACCTACTTCAAAAGAAGACTCAACCTGGAGTTTGGATGATGCACGCCACTCTGCAATCGTTTATAAACCATCAGAAATTGCAAACGCCAGCGGACCAAGTATTTCCGATCCACGTAGTGGCGAAATCATAGAAAGTCACATCAACTGGTATCACAATGTGATGAAACTGGTGCACGACTGGTATATGATCCAAGCTGCGGCTATCGATCCACGAGCTCGAAAAATGAACTTTAGTCCGGAGTTAATGGGCGATCTGATCCGTTTCGTATCCTCACATGAAGTGGGTCATACCTTAGGACTTCGTCACAATTATGGATCAAGCTCGGCAGTTCCTTCAGAGAAACTACGCGACAAATCTTTTGTGGAAGCCAACGGACATACACCTTCAATAATGGATTATGCACGCTTCAATTATGTAGCACAGCCAGAGGATAATATTAAACCAAAAGGAATCTATCCACGTATAGGAGATTACGATTTATGGGCTATTGAGTGGGGTTATAAGGTGCTTGACGGAAAGACGGCGACTTCTGAAGTGCCTGTTCTAAATAAGCTAACCATGGAGAAGTTAAAAAACAATCGTTTGTGGTTTGGAACTGAAACCAATCCAGACGACCCACGTTCACAGAGTGAGGATCTTGGCGACAATGCAATGATTTCCAGCGAGTACGGAATTAAAAATTTAAAAAGGATTTTAGTCAAGCTTCCCGAATGGACAAAAGAAGATAACCAAGGTTACGAAAACCTTGAAGTAATGTACGGACAGCTTACTACACAGCTAGGCCGTTACATGGGGCATGTAGCAAAGAATATTGCAGGTGTTTTAGAAACGCCAAAAACTGTTGAGCAGGCAGGAGTAATTTATCAGCGCAACCCGGCTACAAAACAAAAAGAGGCGATAGACTTTCTTGATAAGCAATTGTTTACTACGCCAACATGGTTGCTGGACAAGGCCATCCTTGATGATATAGGTCAAGATCCAATAACGGTTATATCAAGGCTTCAGGCTCCAACTATCGGGAGATTGATAAGCAATAACACATTAAATAAATTGATTACAGCTGAAGCTGCCGATGGCGCTTCGGCTTATAAGATTACAGATTTCTTTGCGGATATGAACGGATCTATTTTTTCTGAGTTGAAGTCGAGTACCTCTATCGATGTTTACCGCCGTAACCTTCAGAAGAATTATGTGGATCGGCTAATTTCTATTGTGAATCCAGTTGCAAATGCTTTATCAACCCCGGGCGGAAGAAATATGGCAGCTGCGGGAGCGCCAGCTCAAAGCGATGTAATATCAGTAGTTAAAGGTCAGCTAAAACAGTTGTCAGCGTCTATAAAAACAACCGCCGCAACCGCTACTGGATTAACTAAGTATCATTTGGAAGATTTGTCAGACCGCATTGATAATGCATTAAAATCTAAAAATTAGCAGTTGTAAAAATATTCCTAAAATGAATTAAAACTAAGCCCAGGTGATATTTCGCTTGGGCTTAGTTGTATAAGGAAGGAAGCCGTTTTCTATTATAGCTACTAAAACGACATTTCAGTTGCTACTCACTTCAAAAATCTGCGCAGTAGCTGCCCAGTTTTTATTCAATCGAATCTGGGTTTATGTAAACATCTGGTTTATACACCCAACATTAGTATTTTAGATATTGGCATTTGAATGTTAAATCAACGCAATCGTTGCCGTGAAATTTTTATAGCCAACTTACTTTCTGATTATTACAAATTGTTTACTTTTAGTATTGAATTTTTAATCTAACAGTTTCGAATTACTTTTCAACCATGAGAACTTTCCTTTTCTTTTTAGCTTTAACACTCGGGTTATCTGCAAATTGCTCGACTCCGGAGCAACAGCGAACGCTAAATGTTTCCCGCTTGTTTTCTGACCATATGGTGTTACAGCAAAAAGCAAAAGTGAATATATGGGGTTGGGCTCCGGTGGGGCAAAAAGTTCAGGTTGTAGGTACTTGGGGCAAGTCAATTTCAACCATTACGGGTATTGATGGTAAATGGAAGGTGAAGTTGCTAACACCGGCGGCCGGGGGTCCTTATGAAATCAGTATCCAGACGAAGGATAGCACCATTCAAATAAAAGATGTATTGATTGGCGAGGTTTGGTTGGCATCTGGGCAATCAAACATGGACATACCGTTAAAGGGATGGCCACCGGGCGATACCATTTTTAACTCAGCGCAGGAGATAAAACGTGCCAACTATCCATCAATCCGTTTCATGAAAGTTCCTTTCGGAGTCTCAACAATTCCATTGGATTCTGTCGGCGGCAAATGGGTGGCCTCATCCAGTGGAACAGCGGGAGATTTTAGCGCTACGGCATATTTTTTTGCGGTACAACTTCATAAAAAACTAAAGGTGCCAATCGGTATCATCCAATCGTCTATAGGCGGTACACCTGCTGAAGCCTGGACAAGTAAAGGCTACTTGAATAAAATAGGGGATTTTAATTCAAAAATTGATGAACAAGACCCGTCACGGCAACCGCCTGCTAAAATCAATAGCAATTCGCCTACAGTGCTTTTTAATGCGATGATTAACCCGCTAATACCCTATATAATTAAAGGCATTATTTGGTATCAGGGAGAATCAAATGTTGGCAGGGCACAACAGTATAAACGGCTATTCCCAAATCTAATTGAAGATTGGCGAAACAAGTGGGGCGAAGAACTTCCGTTTTACTATGTTCAATTAGCGCCAAACATTTACAACGCTGCGGATCAGCACGAGCAGGGACAAAAATTAAGGGATGCACAGAACTATGGCCTCAAATTACCTAAAACCGGGATGGTGAGTACACTTGATATAGGTTACTTCAAAACTTCCCATCCACCATTCAAACAACAGGTGGGTGAGCGTTTAGCACGCTTTGCATTTAAAAATCAATATGGTGATAAAAATTCGGTAGCCTCTGGGCCGATTTTCAAAAAGGTTACCACGTCTGGAAATAAATTGATTGTAGAATTTAATGGTATAGGAAGTGGTTTAGTTGCATTAGCTAATAGGTTGGAGAATTTCGAAATTGCCGGGAATGATTCAGTTTACGTTAAAGCTGATGCAAAAATAGAAAACAATAAAGTTATCCTCAGCAGTTCCAAAATAAGCGCTCCCTTATTTGTACGCTATGCCTGGGGTGATACTAAAATAGCCACTTTGTTTAATAAGGAAGGACTCCCAGCAGCAACTTTCAGTTCAGAAAAATAACATAATACGATTTATTATAAACCTTGATATTGAAAATCGCGAAACTGAATTTTTCCATCACCTACGGCGAAAAGTCCGGGGCGTAGATATCCCCATCCTCCTAAAATATTATGATGATAGCCCGATATTTCAGTAACAAAATCCATCCGTTTCCACTCTTTTCCGTCCAAACTGTAATAACATAACAAATCATGATGATCATTTACTAAGCGTAGATAGACATTATCCTGAGCAATATCCGACACCAATCTTCCTCTATCTCCATTGTTATAAAGCTTATAAATAGATTTGTCTGTAAACTCTAAACCAACGTAATACTTAGCGTTATAATATAAGAGTATACCACCTTTAGTATTTCCAGTTCCTGATGAGACATTAACTGTAACCTGATAGGAATTATTTGCGGGCATAATCGTGAGCGGTTGAGTATTTTGCGGAGAAGTGCCGATACCCTTAATTGATAGCGAATTGTGAGCGATTTCAAAATTTGATTTATTCTCGTTCTTGAGAACATTCCATTGACTACCTAATTTGTCCCCTGAAAAGTTATCTGATAATTTCATGCCATGTAGAACCGCTTTCCCTGAAGGTTTTTTTAGAGGTTTTGAAGGGTCTGCTCCAGCAGGCACCTTGAACCATCCGTCCTTTGTCCATTCTATTGGTAAAAGTAGCACCTGACGACCTATAGTACGATTGCTGCTCTCAAAACCATGAAAAATAATCCACCACTTTCCATCAGGTGAGTCTACCAAAGTTCCATGTCCTGTTGATGCCCACTTGTTATTTCTGTCTGTATTTCTTACTATTGGATTATTCGGGCTATTTTCCCAAGGCCCGAAAGGGGTTTTGGATCGGGCTGATACAACCATGTGGCTAGTAGGTGGGCCTGCTGTTCCACCCTGGGCGGCAGTCATATAATAATACCCATTTCTGTAAGTGAGTTTAGGAGATTCCAGGCAAAAGCACTCGGTAATCCACTCTTTTGGATATGGCCAGCCCTCGTAAACTTTTTTTGAAGGACCAGTCACACTCAGTCCATCATCAGAAAGAGGAACCATTCGTCCGTCATTCAGATGAAGATATCGTTTGCCTTCAGGGGTTGCCACGTGACCGGGGTCTATTCCTCCGGTTTTCAAGTCCACTGGCTTACTCCAGGGTCCAGCAGGATTGGAAGCGGTAACTACCCAGTTTGTTCCTCCGGCAGGAAAGTAAATATAAAACATGTTCTTATATTTAGTGATATCTGGAGCCCAAACGCCTCCTACATTCTCGTTTAATGCATTTGCAATTGGTTGCCAATTCACTAAATCTTTGGAATGCCATACCAATAATCCAGGTAGATTATCGAAGGATGAATGCGTCATATAATAATCTTCTCCATCCCTAACAACAGAAGGGTCTGCAAAATTACCTTTAAGGACAGGGTTTAGAAATGTACCATTACCTAAATCTGCCGCATATTGATTTTCAATAGATTTTACATTCTTTTGGGCATAAGAACAAAACGACGGTATTAAAAATAATATAAAAGAAACTGACAACTTAAAACTCATTTGCTTTTTTTAAAATGGTTTACTCTATTAATTAATCGTTAATTTTTAGTTCAGCAGCCTCATTTAGCAATAAAGCTATAGCATTCTAAATATCAAAAAAAATGGAACAAGTTTAGTATGGAATTAACCATATTATTAAGAAAAACGATTTCCAATTCTAGATAGGAAATATAAGACTATTTTCGGATTTTTCACCAAAATGGATCGCCATAATTCAAAAGCTATTTTATTAAAACTCCGATTCTATGATCTGAATCAACGAGATGAATGATTTAGGTCATTACTTGCTTAACCGCGGAATGGTAACATTGTATCATAAAAGACCAAATTTTTTATTATGAAAAAATTGACCATAATATGTTCACTTGCCTTGGTACTCGCGGCCTGCGGCGGATCTAATCAAGATAATGCGAGTACTTCTGGGGCATCTTCAACAGAAGCTGTACCAGTTAATGATTCAAAACCTGCTTATGACCCCAATCGTGGCGAAGGTAAATTTCATGACGTAAAGCTGGCTGCTAAATTAGATGGGAAAATGGCTTTAAACGGTGAAAAAATTGCCGATTTAAAATGTACTTCCTGTCATAAATTGACTGATGAAAAATTAGTAGGTCCGGGTTGGAAGGGCGTTACAACCCGTCACAAACCAGAATGGATCATGAATTTTATCACCAATACCGATGCAATGATTGATAAGGATCCCAAAGCACAGGCGATGTTGGAACTTTGTATGGTTCGAATGCCAAATCAAAATTTAAGTGACCAAGACGCCCGATCTTTAGTAGAATTTATGCGTAAAAATGATGGGTTAAAATAACCCATCATTTTACAGATTAACTTTCATCATAACATTCCACCTCTTTAACAAATATTAATATGAAAAATTACTTATTCCTTTCAATAGCCACACTGCTATTGGCCGTTTCTGGATGTAAGCCTAAAAATACGGGGGATGCCATCGATGGTGATGCAGCCTCAAAAGTTTATGTTGCCCCGGGAAAGTACGATGAACTTTATAATTTCGTCTCCGGAGGTTTTAGTGGTCAGGTAAGTGTTTATGGAATTCCTTCCGGACGTTTGTTGCGGGTAATTCCAGTGTTTTCTGTCGACCCTGAAAAAGGTTGGGGTTATAGTGAAGAGACTAAGCCGATGCTAAATACCTCTCATGGTGAAATTCCATGGGACGATCAGCACCATTTGGACTTGTCACAAACCAATGGCGAAACCGATGGTCGTTGGCTATTTGCCAATGCAAACAATACACCACGGGTTGCTCGTATTGATCTCAAAACCTTTCGTACTTCTGAAATCATTGAGATTCCAAACAGTGCAGGAAATCATTCGTCGCCTTTTATTACCGAAAATACAGAGTATGTTGTAGCAGGAACTAGGTTCAGTGTACCCATGGACAACGACAATGGCGACGTACCAATTAGTACCTACAAGCAAAATTTTAAAGGCACAATTAGTTTTATTAGTGTAGCACCAAAAGATGGTGATATGAAAATTGCATTTCAGCTTCTATTGCCGGGCATGAATTTCGATTTAAGCCACAGTGGTAAAGGTCCAAGCAGTGGCTGGTTTTTCTTTAGTACCTACAATTCTGAACAAGCGCATACTTTATTGGAAGTTAACGCATCCAAGCGCGACAAAGATTACATACTAGCGGTAAATTGGAGAAAAGCCGAAGAATACATAAAACAAGGTAAAGGTAAAAAGCAAGTCGTAAAATACGCACACAATAAGTATAATGAGTCTACACATAGTGCTACTTCTATAATGGAGAATGAGGTAACGGTTCTTGATGTAAAGGATTTTTCTGATATTGTATATATGATACCATGTCCTAAATCCCCACATGGAGTGGATGTAGATCCTTCAGGAGAGTATATTGTAGGTAGTGGTAAACTTGCCGCACTAATTCCAGTATTTTCGTTCGCTAAGATTCAAAAAGCGATAGCTGATAAAAGTTTCGATGGTAAATATGGAGGCATTCCTGTACTAAAATACGAATCTGCATTATATGGTGAGGTTAAAAAACCAGGATTAGGCCCTTTGCATACTGAATTTGATGGCAAAGGTAATGCCTACACCACATTCTTTATCTCCTCAGAAATTGTAAAATGGAATATAAAGGATTTAAAGATTCTGGACAGACATCCTACATATTATTCTCCGGGGCACTTAAGTATTCCAGGTGGAGATACCAGAAAGCCTTATGGAAAATACCTAATCGCCTACAATAAAATCACTAAAGACAGGTATTTACCTACTGGACCCGAACTAGCGCAAGCTGCTCAGCTTTTTGATATTAGCGGAGATAAAATGAAATTGCTTTCAGACTATCCTAGCATTGGAGAACCGCATTATGCACAAGCAATTCCTGCAGAAAAGCTGGTTAAAAATTCAGTTAAAATATTTAAGCTAGAAGACAATAAACATCCATATGTTACCATGGGTGAGAAAAACTCGAAGGTAGTTCGTGAAGGCAATAAAATTCATGTTTACTTGACGGCTATGCGCTCACACTTCTCTCCAGATAACATAGAAGGTGTAAAAATGGGCGATGAGGTTTATTTCCATGTAACTAACCTGGAGCAGGATTGGGACGTTCCCCATGGTTTTGCCATAAAGGGAGCAAAAAATTCAGAATTATTGGTAATGCCTGGAGAAACCTCAACTTTAAAGTGGATTCCAGAAAAAGTAGGGATCTATCCTATTTATTGTACAGATTTTTGCAGTGCGCTTCACCAGGAAATGCAGGGATATGTAAGGGTATCTGCAAAAGGATCCAATGTTCCCATTTCATTTAGTCTCGGTAAAAATTCAGATGCTCCAGATTCCTTATTAAACAAATAATTATTTCAAAATGAGGGGAACTTATAAGTCCGCTCATTTTTTAAATAGATCAAAATGCAAGACGGTATTCCTTCCCAAAATCTTAATATTACAACCAGGGTAATTACGTTTATCTGTGGCCTTTTGCTTTTAATGGTTCTTTTTGTCCCATTATGGCAAATAGAATTGAGTGCGCCACAATATCCGGAAGGATTGGTCATGAAAATGTACCCGCATAAACTTGCTGGAAATGTAGACATCATTAATGGGCTTAACCATTATATAGGTATGAAGACGTTGCATACGGAAGATTTTCTTGAATTTACAGTGTTGCCATATATTATTGGATTTTTCGCTGTTTTTAGCCTGGTCATAGCATTAATTTTGAAGAAGAAGAAATGGTTGTATACCCTATTTGGGATGTTTGTCTCATTTGGAGTTGTTGCGATGGTAGATTTTTGGCGTTGGGAGTATAATTACGGGCACAACCTCAATCCTAATGCAGCCATTATAGTACCTGGAATGTCTTATCAACCACCTTTAATTGGGTATAAAAAACTTTTGAACTTTGGAGCCTACTCTATTCCAGATATCGGAGGATGGATATTTATTGGGGTTGGACTGTTGTTGTTGGTTGCTTTAATTGTTGAATTAAAAAGAAAGCCAGACTATGAAAAAATCAAGTAATCTAATACTGATGATACCTATCCTTGTGGTGGGTTTAACATCTTGTTCTACTGATCCGCAAAAAATTGAAATAGGTAAAGACGCCTGTAGTTTTTGTAAAATGAGTATAGTGGATAGCCACTTTGGCGGAGAAATACTTACCAAAAAGGGGAAGGTCTATAAATTTGATGATGTGCACTGCTTGCTTGGGTTTATAAAGGCGAATACAATTGATAATAAACTCACTAAAGAAATTTACTTCGTCAACTTTGAGGAACCATACAACTTAATTGAAGCATCCAAGGCTATTCTTTTAAAAAGTAATAATCTGCACTCTCCCATGGGCGGCAATATTGCTGGTTTCAGCGATCGAAATAAAATGAATAAAACTTCGTCTACAACGAAAGGCAAAGAAATCACTTGGCAAGAATTATTAAAGAAAACGAGTGAGTAAACTATTTATTTTTACATTCTTATTGCTTTCATCCGTATTTGCTCAAGGGAATACGCTTACTGTAGGTAGATCAAAAGCTTTCAATACGATTCAAAGAGCCGTAGATGCTGCCAATGCAGGAGATACGGTGTTGGTAGATTACGGCATCTATAAAGAAAGAAATATTATTATCCAGAAGTCCATTGTACTAAAAGGAATTGGATTTCCAGTGTTGGACGGGGAGAATCGTTTCGAAATAGTCTCCATCAGTGCTAATCATGCTACAGTAGAAGGATTTAAAATGCAACATAGCGGACGATCGGAAATAAGAGATATTGGCGCAATTATGATCTACAACAGTTATAAGGTATCTGCCTTTAACAATATTTTAGACGATACGAATTTTGGGATCTATGTTCAAAACAGTAGAAACTGCACTATAAAAAACAATTACATCACCTCTTACGGAAAAAGTGAAGTCCAAAGTGGAAATGGCATCAATTGTTGGAAAAGTGATAGTTTGATTATTATAGGCAATAGAATTAAGGGGCATCGCGATGGTATCTATTTTGAATTTGTCACCAATTCACTTGTTTGGAGAAATATTAGTACCAAAAACATTAGATATGGAATACACTTTATGTTTTCTCATCATGATACCTACATCGCAAATGTATTTGAAGAGAACGAATCAGGAGTAGCGGTAATGTACACGAATCACATCCGTATGTATAATAATTTCTTTATCAACAACTGGGGAGATGCAGCTTATGGTATTCTGTTAAAAGACATTAGCGATAGTGATATCTCCGGAAATCACTTCACAAAAAATACAGTTGCATTGCATATGGAAGGCTGCAGTCGCATCAATTTATATAAAAACATTTTTTCCAATAATGGCTGGGCAGTCAAAATCCAGGCGAGTTGCGATAACAACGATTTTACTAAAAATAATTTTACAGGTAATACTTTTGACATCGCCACAAATGGTTCCTTGGTTTTAAATACATTCAATGGAAATTACTGGGATAAATATGAAGGTTATGACCTTGGTCATGATCATGTTGGAGATGTTCCCTACCACCCAGTAAGCATGTATTCCATGATCATCGAAAGCAACCCAGCAGCACTTATGCTTTTTAGAAGTTTGATCGTTACCTTATTGGATAAAAGCGAAAAAATATTACCCGGTATCACACCGGAGAATTTACAAGATAAAATCCCTTTAATGAGAAGGCTTTCCTTATGATAGTAATTGATGATATTATTAAACGTTTTGGCAGCTTGAGAGCGCTGTCTGGGGTTTCACTAACTTTTTCAAGAGGGCAATGTGTGGCTTTACTAGGGCCAAACGGAAGTGGCAAAACTACATTAATTAAATCCATACTGGGAATGGTAGTTCCAGACAGTGGTACTATTAATTTCAATGGACAAAGTATATCCGATAAATGGGCTTACCGGGAAAAATTAGGTTACATGCCGCAAATTGGTCGGTACCCAGAAAATATGACGATAACAAATGTCATAAATATGATGAAAGACATTCGGAAAGACCATAAGATTAAGCTTGATGAGGAACTTATTGAAAGCTTTGGTTTGAATAATATGCTTCAAAAAAAGATGCGCACGCTTTCTGGTGGTACCACACAAAAAGTAAGCGCCTCTCTTGCTTTCTTATTTAATCCAGATGTGCTGATCCTTGATGAGCCTACCGCCGGACTGGATCCGCTGGCATCAGAAGTGCTAAAACAGAAAATTTTAAAGGAAAAGCAAAATGGAAAGGTGATCATTATCACCTCTCATGTGTTGAGCGAGCTAGATGATCTGATTACTGAAGTTGTTTACATGCAGGAAGGTAGCTTAATCTTCCACAAAAAATTGGCTGCATTGAAAGAAGAGACTGGAGAAGAAAAGTTATCGAATGCAATTACAAAAATAATGAAGGCTAACCATCATGCATAAAATATTCAAATATGTTGTTCTTGATATTGTACAGAATAAAATCGTTCTTATTTACACCCTTTTATTGTTGGTAATATCATTAAGTATCTTCAATCTTGAGGATAATTCTGCCAAGGGATTAGTTAGTTTACTGAACATCATATTGATTATTATCCCTTTAATCTGCATCATTTTCTCGACCATCTATATCTACAACAGTTCAGAATTTATAGAGCTTCTTGTTAGTCAGCCAGTAAAGAGAAAAACAATCTGGTTGAGTATTTTTGCCGGACTTTCTTCTTCTCTGAGTTTTGCTTTTTTTGTAGGAGCAGGGATACCAATTTTAATATATCATGCGGATGCAACTGGCATTATGATGATAACAACAGGTCTTTTTTTAACTGTCGTGTTTGTTAGTATTGCGATGCTGGCAGCAAGTAAGACGCGGGATAAGGCAAAGGGCATTGGTCTTTCTATATTGCTATGGCTATATTTTTCTTTGATATTCGATGCATTGGTATTGTTTTTCCTATTTCAATTTCAGGATTATCCCCTAGAAAGGATTATGGTATTTATGAGTTTTTTAAACCCAATAGATCTTAGTCGCATTCAAATACTGTTACAAATGGATATCTCTGCGCTAATGGGGTATACAGGTGCAGTTTTCCGTGAATTTTTTGGAACCAATATGGGTGTGTTGATTTCCTTTATAGGCTTAAGTTGCTGGATAGTTGTTCCCTTAATGATTTCATTAAAAACATTTAATAAAAAAGATTTGTAGGAAAGGGAATGACTTTTAATCTTACAACAGAGGGCCCAAAAAATTTAAAAATACGTCAAAAAACTTTTCACCTGCATCACTGCTAGCTAACATCGCGTTGTGTACTACAAATTTAACCAAATGTGGTGGGCTAAAAAAGGTCATATGAGAAAAATGGTACAAGCAGAATATTATCAGCGGCTTGTAATAGTTGTTGGTAATTATGGCACGTTGTCGCAAAAAAAAGCTGTTGCAGGTGCGTTTTACTATCGTTTTATATGGCTGGCACACAGATAAGGGTTTTAAAAGAGTCATATAGGACTTACATAGGACTTTACCCCCTTCTCGAGTCCTATGTAAGTCCTATCTAACTCCTATTAAAGTCCTATTTCTATGCTATCCATATAACAGCCCTATAAGAAAGTAGTCAACAATAAAGGGTCTAGAATAAGCGGCAAGTTACAGCTTGTTGAAGCGAACCTTGGCGTATCTATTTTGCCATTAACATTAAAAAAGCAGTATGCAAAAATGAAACTATCATTTATAGAATTAGATCACATACCTGTACACACAGAAGTAGTTTTAGCTTATAAACGAGACGACAATAACCCAGTATTAAAATGGTTTATTGAGTATTATGGACAAGTAATAGGTAATAAGTTATAATTATAAGTCTGATTATTTCCACTACGGCTGACATTTAATTTAAAGTTCGTCAAATTACCTAACTACAAGATATAAATCAGCGCCAATGTGTGCTTTCTTATTCTCTATGATTTGCTATTTTTGCTTTTAAATAATAAAAGAATCAATGAAACACTGGTTGGTAAAGTCTGAACCGTTTAAATATAGCTGGGAGAAGTTTAATGAAGATGGCCGTACGTTTTGGGACGGTGTTCGGAATTATCAGGCACGCAATAACCTGAGGGAAATGCAGCAAGGCGATCTGGTTCTTTTTTATCACAGTAATGAAGGAAAGAATGTAGTTGGCATTGCAAAGGTGGTAAAGGAAGCTTACCAAGATCCTACAACAGATGATACCAACTGGGTAGTAGTAGATTTATCGCCGGTTGAGGCTTTGAAGAACCCTGTTTCTTTAGAACAGATAAAAGCTGAAGAAAGCTTGAAAGATATCTCGTTGGTAAGGCAGGGGAGGTTATCTGTTATGCCTTTAAGGGCTACAGAGTTTGATAAAATCTTGGAAATGGGCAGCTAAATTGGCTGTCTTTATTCCGGATAAAATAATGCTTTTAGTTCCAGTGCATCCTGCGCTTTCATTTTACCGCTAAGTACTAATCTCAATTGTCTTCTGTGCAAAGCTCCGGCAAATAATTCGTGTTCTTCATCAGACTCCGGAATTAATTCTGGAACAGGGATAGTATTACCACCTTGTCCCACTGCAACAAAAGTATAGTAGGCTTCGTTGGATTTTACACGGGCACCTGATGGAATATTTTCAGCCCATACATCCAGGCGCACTTCTACAGATGTATTAAAAGCACGCGTCACTTTAGCCTCTATCGTAATCACATCGCCAAGTTTAATAGGATGTTTAAATGATACATTATCTACAGATGCAGTAACCACTATATTATTACAGTGCTTTTGTGCAGAAATAGCCGCTGCAATGTCCATCCAATGTAGTAACCTGCCGCCCATTAGATTATTTAGTGTATTTGTGTCATTTGGCAGCACCAATTCATTCATAATGGTGAAAGAGTGGCTTGGGTTCTTTACTTTTAGAGTCATATAGCACAAAAATAAACAATTTGTACCACTTCATGTTATAGCACTATGACCAATCAACTACTTATCCAGTATTTTCACTGGTATTACAATGAAGAAGAAAAACTGTGGGCTAAAGTTAAAAATGAAGCAGATTATCTTGCCGGTTTGGGCGTAACCGGGGTGTGGTTACCTCCTGCCTACAAAGCCACTTCAGGTAATGTTTCCGTCGGTTACGATTGTTACGACTTGTACGATTTGGGCGAGTTTGATCAGAAAGATACTGTAGAAGTAAAATATGGCACTAAAGACGAATATGTAGATGCCATCCGTACTTTAAAAGAAAAAGGAATATCTACCATTGCAGACATTGTTTTTAACCATAAAGCTGGCGCTGATGAGCTGGAAAGAATAATTGTTAGGAAAGTTGATCCTGACAACAGAAAGGAATTTATTTCTGATGAGATGGAAATTGATGCCTGGACTAAATTTACTTTCCCCGGTAGGAAGGGTAAGTACTCAGAATTTATTTGGGACCATCAATGCTTTAGTGGGATAGATTTTGCGGATGATTTGAAAGAAGAGGGCATATTTTCTATTCAGAACGAATACGGGGATGCCTGGGAAGATGTGCCCTCACATGAATTGGGTAATTATGATTACCTGATGTTTAATGATATTGATTCCAGAAATCCTGCGGTACGACAAGATTTAAAAAATTGGGGAGAATGGTATTATAAGACTTGTGGCATGGATGGTTTTAGGCTGGATGCTGTTAAGCATATCTCTGCAGATTTTTTGAATGAGTGGCTTGATCATATGAAAAATACTTTTAAAAGGGATTTTTTCGTAGTGGCAGAGAACTGGGTAGTAAATGATGTGGATCAGCTATTAGATTATATAAAAATTACTGAAGGCAGGATGCAGCTTTTTGATACCATGCTACACCATAACCTATATCAGGCTGCGCAAAACCATGAAGATTTTGATCTGAGCAAGATCTTTGACAATACCCTTGTAAAAACTCACCCCACATTGGCGGTTACTTTTGTGGACAACCATGATTCTCAGCCCTTGCAGGCATTAGAGTCTTATGTAGATTTTTGGTTTCGTCCATTGGCTTATAGTTTGATTTTACTAAGGGAGCAGGGTATACCATGTTTGTTTTTTCCAGATTTATATGGTTGTAAATACACAGATATAGGTTTTCATGGTAAAGAAACAGAAATAGAGATTGTTGGAGTGCAAGAGTTGCATGAGTTGTGCAGGCTGAGAAAAGATTGTTCATATGGGCTGCAGCGCGACTATTTGAATCATCCAAATTGCATAGGTTGGACTAGGGAGGGCAATGATGATATTGATTGCTCTGGCTTCGCCGTAATTATGTGCAATGGTGGAGAGGGATTTAAGGATATGCAAATAGGGATAAGACATGCTGGTAAGATATTTATTGATGCCCTGGGCCATTGTAAAGAAGAAATACAGATAAATGAAGCAGGTTGGGCAACGTTTAAGTGTGAACACAAAAGTGTGTCTGTTTGGATAGCTAAAACTTAAGAGATAACTAACGCCTAAAGTTGTTGATAGTAGTAAAACCAATTAATTCTTCCCAACGAGAGCCTGGTTTTCGATAATATACATAGACTTGATAACTATTGTTGGTTTCAAAAAAAGATCCTTCAAAAGCTGTTGGATCCGTTTTTCCAGAGTCTTTATCCAGCCAGATATATTTGTAGTCGTATAAGCCTTGTTTTAAGAAAATGTTGCCATAATACTTTTTTCTGGAAGGATCATAAGTAAGTCGGCTGCTTTCATTTAAAAGGTAATTATTGAATCGACCCACTACATATGCTTCTCCATTTTTGCTGGGTAGTGTAGCATTCAATGTAAATCCTACACCTGCGTAGTCACTGTCGGTTTCAGGTTCTCTTCCTTCATTATTACGGATAAAGAAATCTCCATTTTCATCTACAAGGTTGCTGTACTTCGCTTTACTGGCAGCCGGATCATTGAAAAGGATAACGTTTATGATTGAATCTTTAATAATATCCTGTACGTTTTCTGCTTTATAGCGTAGGCTGCGGATATCGAATTTTCTGAATTCGTTTCCGCCAGGAAAGTCGTTTGTATTTAAATCATTATATGCCAATGAACCCTGCTTTATAAAGGAAGGCCTGGTATTTACAATTGCTGTTTCTGGATTACCATTTTGCATAACAATAGCCTTTAAATCTGTGTAGGGGTTTTGTATGGCTATATTATGGTATATAGTAAAGTTAATTTTTTGGTTAGAGAACCTTAGAGATACCTGCTGACTAGGTACAACATCGACCGCTATGGTTACAATGTTTTCTACTACATATAAACGCTGGGAGATTACTGGTTTTTTTAGGTTTCCATCTTCATATACCTTTAAAAGATAATTGCCTGATATTTTTGGTCTGATTTGACTGTTTGGTAGTGTAAGCTGGTAATGCGTGTATTTTTGAAGAGTACCGAAAGAGTATTTATAGTCCTGGATCCTATCTTCCGAGAGGCTTTCCAGATAATCCATAGTGGATAGACGCGACGGTTTCCAATCGGATGTGCAATGCTCAATGGCGTACCAATAGATCTTGCTCCCACCTTTCAGGTCGTCAAAAGAAAATAGGAGCTGCTCATTAGATTTCAGCGCAATTATAGGGATTGACTGTTCTTTTTGGGCGTTGTAGCACTGAACCGTTTTAATGTTTTGCTGGTAAACTTTGTTCTCATATACAAATTGCTGCTGTGCAGCAGCAATTTGTACGGTAATCAATAATATAAAAAACAAAGTTAGCCTTCTGATCATTTTCCCTCGAGTTCCATGATGTCTGAAGCCAGATCTTCCCATGTATTTTGAGCGGTATCCAGCTGTGTTTTTGCTGCCTGATAGCGCTTGTTTGCTTCAGAAAGCTTACCTGAATTTGTATAAGTTTTCTCGTCGGCTATTTCACTTTCTATAACCTTTACCTGGCTTTCATACTCTGAAATATCAGTTTCAATCTTTTTTAACTGATCGTTTAACTTTTTTAGCTGTTGTTGCAGGTTTGGACTATCTGGCTTATTTTCAACTACTTTTTTTACCTCTTTATCTGGTCTTACGGGTATTGGAGTTGGTTTAGCTGGTATTCTTTTATTGTTCCACTCTTCGTACTCTGCATAAGTTCCTGGATATTCTTTAATATCCATGTCTTCAATAAACCAGATTTTGTTGGCTACATTATCTAAGAAATACCTATCGTGAGAGACAGCAATAAAAGTCCCCTCGTATTGCGTAAGGGCCTGTATAAGAATGTTTACAGATTGTATGTCCAGGTGATTGGTAGGCTCATCCAGAATCAGGAAGTTGGAATCTGTTGTAAGTGATTTGGCAAGCGCAACTCTTGATTTTTCTCCTCCAGAAAGTACACGAATCTTTTTGAATACGTCATCACCAGTAAAAAGGAAACAACCTAAAATTCCCCTTAGCTCTGTGTCGGTATGTTTTGGCGCGAAAGCCTGCAATTCTTCCAATATGGTGTTCTCCAGGTGTAAGGACTCCAATTGGTGCTGTGCAAAGAAGGTAGTGGTTACGTTGTGGCCAGTTTCACATTTGCCTTCAAAATCTTCTGCTCCGGCAACGATTCTTAGCAAAGTTGATTTACCCTTACCGTTGGCACCGATCAAGGCTATTTTATCGCCTTTTTCAATTAATCCATCTGCATTAGAAAGGATATGGATATTTGGATAACTCTTATAGGCATCTTCAACTTTGATTACGTGGCGCCCTGATGGTTTTGAAAACTTAAACTGAAAGTTTACTGTAGGGTTATCATCATCTACATCCTCTACACGCTCCATTTTGTCAAGGGCTTTCATACGCGACTGCGCCATCTTGGCTTTAGAAGCTTTGGCTCTGAAACGTTCTATAAGGCGTTCTTCCTGTTTGATCTTGGCCTGTTGGTTTTTAAATTCTCCTTTTTGGATTTCGCCTCTTAATGATTTCTCTTCCAGGTAGAAGGAATAATTGCCAGAATAAGGCGTTAACTTTCCTTTGCGTGATTCTACAATCTTGTTAACCACTTTATCTAAAAAGTACCTATCGTGAGATACAATTACAATTGCACCCTCAAAGCTACCTAAATAAGTTTCAAGCCATTTGATGGAAGGTAAATCCATGTGGTTGGTAGGCTCATCTAATAAAAGAATATCAGGTGTTTGCAATAGGATTTTAGCCAGCATTACACGCATCCTCCATCCTCCTGAAAAGGTATTTAACGGACGGTGCTGATCTTCGGTGCTAAAGCCAAGACCTGCAAGAATCTCGTTTGCGCGGTATTCGATGTTATAGCCATCTAAGGCTTCAAACTCTTGCTGTTTATCGCTAAGTTTGTAAAGTATCTCTTCAGAATAATCAGTCTCAATTTTTTTTAGGAGCACTTCAATCTCGTCATGCAATTGGTTTTGGCGCTCAAAAGCCTCCATTGCAACGTGTAAAATACTATGATGAGAATCGTAAGAAAGCAAATCCTGGTTAAGGTAGCCTATCTTCAATTCTTTAGACATAGAAATACTGCCTGAAGAAGGTCCGTATTCCCCTACTATTATCTTTAATAGTGTAGATTTTCCTGTTCCGTTGGCACCAATAAGTCCAACCCTGTCGCCCGGTTTAATATGCCAGTTAGCCTCGTCGTATAAAGCTCTGGAGCCTATAAGGAATGTTAAGTCGTTTATCGAAATCATGTGATTGCAAAAATACAAACAAATGTGCATTTTTGGCATTATTTAATATCTTCGTTGAATGTACCGTCTAATTAAGCCTATTTTTTTCCAGTTTGATCCGGAGAAAGTTCACTATTTTGTGGTGAAGCGATTAAAATGGTTTCATGAACACTTTCCGCTTGGGCAGACAATCCTGCGAAGTAGTTTTGATGTGAAGATTAAAGGATTAGAGCGAGAGGTTTTCGGCATAAAATTTAAGAACCCTGTAGGACTTGCCGCCGGCTTTGATAAAAATGGCGAATATATTGAAGCGCTTAGTGATATCGGTTTCGGTTTTATTGAGGTTGGGACTGTAACTCCGTTGCCCCAACCCGGTAACGATAAGCCTCGGATGTTTAGGCTGGAAGAGGATAAAGCCCTAATTAATAGGATGGGCTTTAACAACAAGGGCGTTGATACATTGGCCGAAAGATTAAGGGTATTAAAAAGTAAAAACACAGAAATTGTGATTGGCGGAAACATTGGCAAGAACAAGAACACGCCAAATGAGGATGCAGTTAGCGATTATATCAAATGTTTTGACAGGCTGCATGAGGTTGTGGATTATTTTGTGGTGAATGTAAGTTCTCCGAATACTCCGGGTTTAAGGGCTTTACAAGAGAAGGAACCATTAATGGACTTGCTCCATACCTTGGAGCAACGAAACCAACAGAATCCTGTTAAACGCCCGATTTTGTTAAAGATAGCTCCCGATTTAACGAATGAACAACTGGATGATATTGTTGAGATTGTTTTGGAAACCGGCATTGCGGGGGTAATTGCGACCAATACTACAATTAATAGGGAGGGATTACATAGTGAATTTAAAGATGAAGCAGGGGGTTTAAGTGGTAAACCTTTAACAGAACGCTCCACGGAGGTGATTCGGTATCTTTCTCAAAAATCCAATAAGGCGTTTCCTATTATCGGCGTTGGAGGCATTCATTCGCCGCAGGATGCGAAAGAGAAGATTGAGGCCGGAGCATCATTAGTTCAGTTATATACTGGTTTTATTTACGAAGGCCCGGGATTGATCAAGCAGATTTGTAAAGCATTGATCAAATAAAAAAAGGGATACTTTATTTAAAGTATCCCTTTTTTTATTTTTAAGACTGAACTTATGCTTTTGCAGTAAGCTGATCTAAGATCGCATTGTTTTTTGCCAATTGATCTGTAGTTGATTGTCTTGAACGGCTTCCTAGCTCGATGTTAGTAGCTAGTTTCAAGCTTTTCACATCTTGTTTTGCGAAATTTTTATTTCTTCTGTCTTTTCTTTTTAATCTTGTAACTGCCATGTCAATGTTTTTTATTTAAATATAAATCTGGAGGTCGAGAGCGGATTCGAACCGCTGTAGGAGGTTTTGCAGACCTCTGCCTAGCCACTCGGCCACTCGACCCTGTTAAAATTCAGGCTGCAAAAATAGTAATTATATGTTACTATGCAATTTATTTCTGTAAATTTCTATAGATATCTGCACATAATATCGCTGCGGAAATGGCAACGTTAAGTGATTCTGTATTTCCGGCTCCCGGTATGTGAACCGGATTATTAATATATGGCATCACCTCATTACTTATTCCTTTACCTTCGTTACCTAAAATTACGAGGCCTTCCTTACCCCAGCCTGTTTTATACATACTTTCTCCCGCAAGCAATGCGCCGTAAACAGGTAGTTTATTGGTTTTAAAAAATAAAGGAAGGTCTTGGTAGTAAACATTTATCCGGGCTAAGGATCCCATGGTCGCCTGCACAGTTTTCGGGTTGTAAACTTCAACAGTGTCTAAAGAGCAAATGATGCGCTTAAATCCAAACCAGTCTGCCGTTCTAATGATCGTTCCTAAATTTCCTGGATCTTGTACCCCATCAAGTACTAGCGTAAAGTTATTTTTTAACTGCGTAGTTTCCAATATTGAGTTTTTGGGAACGGATACCAATGCGAGTATACCTTGCGGGGTTTGTAAGGTACTAATCTTGTTAAGTTCAGCGTTGTTTACTTCAAATAACTTTATATTTGCCGGAAGACCAGTAAGTAAAGAATGATATTGAGGTAGTAAATAAATACTTTGAATATCATAAGGCGAACTAATAAATTCTGTGATAGATTTTATACCTTCAATAATGAACAGCTCATTTTCTTTACGGTACTTTTTTTGATGTAACGATTTAATAAAACCTAACTGAGACTTTGAAAGCATACTTAACTTATAAAAACAATCCCTTTTTTCCTGCAATATTACTATTAATTATTCTTTTTGTTACAGGCTGCTCTTCAACAAAGTACATTGCCGACTACCAATCTATCGTTAAGAAAGTAAATATAGACAGCGTGGATAAAGCTTTTGAGGAAGAAGCGTTAAATTATATACAGAAAGACATACGTCCTGCATCTACTATCGGGATCAATGTGATGATCTATAATATTTTTAATACCAAAAACGGGCGCTATAAAACTTCGGGTATTAAACCTTTAGGAACACCTCCCCCAATTTTAGATAGCGCACTGGTAGAAATTTCGAGAGATCAAATTGAGCTGTTCCTAAAGAGTAAGGGTTATTTTAAAGCCAAAGTAAAGTCGAGTATTACGGTAAAAAATCAAAAGGCGAAGGTTCGTTTTACCGCAGATCAGGGTCCGTCGTTTAAGGTCAATAAGATAGCATATAAAATTGAGGATCCCGCTACAAAGGATGTATACTTGCAAAACAAGGCACTATTTACCCATTTTAGAGAAGGTATGCGGTACGACGACGATTCGTTATCTTATGAGCGTGACCAGATCTATCAGGTGATGAAAGAAAATGGCTATTTTGACTTTTCCAGGCCGTATGTTAAGTTTGAATTGGATACAAACCTGAATTCCAGCAAAGTGAATGTTTCACTGCTAGTCGATAATCCGAAAGATAAAGACCATCATGTAAAATATAGCGTAGGCGAGGCCAATATGGTGATTGCACCGAACGCAGATGGTTTTCCAATAGGAGACACTGTAGTTGTAGACAGTAAGGTTTTTAGGGGCTTACGATATACTGATTTTTCGGGTAAATTTAGGAGAGGACCAATTGCCAGATATAATTTTTTGCGAGATTCGGCGGTTTATGACATTAGAAATGAAAGCCTGACCTACAATCGTCTTTATGAGCTGAATGTTTTTAAAAATGTTAAAATAAATTACACCAAAGCAAAGGATAGCTCAAATAAGGTTTTACCTGTTATTGAACTGATCCCTCAAAAGATCATGAGCAATAGGATAGAGGGCGAGGTTCCTTTTAATGGTGGAACAGTGGGATTTACACTTAGTAATACCTATTCTAATAACAATCTTTTTAGAGGGGCAGAGCGGTTTGAGTTTCAGGTTAAAGGAGGACTACAATCCAGGATTGGCAATGGAAGTAAGTTTTTAAGTGATATTTATCAGCGTGATTTTTCTATGAGTGCAAACCTGACTGTACCGAGACTATTACTGCCCTTTATTTCTGCCCGGCCGGGTAGAAGAGGAGGAATGCCCCATACTATTTTATCGAGTAGTTACGCTTATGCATTACAAACTGGCTTTTTTCAGCGACATGTATTGCTAAATTCTGTAACCTATGAATTTGTAGAATCTAAGTCCAAATACCACTCTATAACCCCTTTAAATTTTGAATACCGTTATGGTAACCTGAGCAGTGAACTTGCTGATAGTATAATTCAAAATAACCAGTATTATGTAAGACTGCTTAGTCGTAAAGATATCACCCTTGGTATTAAGTACTCCTATTCACTTAATGCTGAAAAATTGCTAACACACAGTGATTTCATCTATTTTAGAGGAAACATAGATTTGGCCGGTAATATATTACAATTGGCTTCAAAAATATTGGGAAATAGCCACAGCCCACAAGTAAATGATTTTGCAACTATTTTTGGTTTGCCGTTTAATCAATATGTGAGACCGGAAATTGATTTTAGGTGGTATAGGGGCTTGGGAGGAGAGCGGCAACTGGTGTCCAGAATAAATGCAGGGGTTGGTTTTGCTTACGGAAATTCAGTAACGATGCCTTTTGAAAAGCTATTTTTCGCCGGAGGTTCTAGCGGAATCCGCGCCTGGCAAGCACGAACCTTAGGCCCAGGTAGCTATAATCGGGGTGAAAGTATTCCAGATTCCGCCACGAGACGTTCTTTGTTTGGGATTGACCAGCTTGGTGATATGCATATTGAAGCCAATTTAGAATACCGTTTTTTATTGTTAAACAGGTTTTTTGGTGCTAAACTTAAAGGAGCAGTATTTGCAGATGGGGGTAATGTGTGGAATATTTCAAAATTCAATTCTGATCCAGAAAGTAAGTTTGATTTCTCTAGACTGGGTAAACAAATCGCACTCGGAACCGGTATTGGATTCAGGTATGACGTGCAATACTTTGTGTTTAGGTTTGACGTAGGTTTAAAGCTTAAAGATCCACAGTTTGATGGTTCAGAGCAATGGGTAATTAGTAAGTTTCTTGGCGGAGATAAGGATTTTAAACGCGTCTACAATGCCGCCAATGCGCCCTTTCAATATAGGTTTATACAGTATAACTTTGGTATAGGAATGCCTTTCTAATTCAGAATACGCTTTTTAATCCATCAAATATGGTTTCGAAAAATGTGGAGATGTTTAATCCGTTGCTGTGGTTGAAGTAGATGAAGATTAGCATGAGTATTACGGCGACAATGATAAACTTGCGAAAAGCAAACGCCAATACTATTAAAATGACCGGAAATAGTACCAGCCAAAAACTGCTGAAGGCATAAGGAGCTAAACTCCCGTCTTTTTTATATACATAAATTAGCTTACTATGCGTCCCTTTATCATTTTGATGTTTAACATATACGAAAGCGGAGCTCTCCAATTGCATTGGTAGAATTGCGATGCCATCATGGAAAGTAACCTCTTGGGTAAAACCGCTCACACTAAAAGTATAAAGTCCATTTATGGTTTCAATGGGATTATTTAGTGAATCAGCCGCTATTATAGCTAATTTGCTATTTTTAAGCAAACTTTCTTTTACTAAAAAGTTATTGATTTCAGAATTTTGAGCATGGCTGCCGCTGAATGCAAATAATAGCAGTATTAACAAGTAAATTTTTCTCATTCTATAGATCTTTTATTATAAATCAGATATCCCAAATGTAGCAAAACGCCGTTTCTTTTTATGGGATCGTGGTACATATTATAACTTAAGCTGATCGGGCCAACAGGGGTGTGGTAAACAAGCCCGGCTGTAGCGGCATATTCCCATTTTGTAAAAGGTTTGTCGTACTCAACGCCCTGAAATCCTACTTTCTCGAATTTTTGATAAGGTAGAAAAACATAACCCTCAGCTCTAATATCCAGATGCCTTCTTATCGAGTATACGTTTTTTAATCC
>JANXVH010000001.1 GCA_025351765.1 Pedobacter sp. | reverse complement strand
CCGCTGATTTACCGGGTGCGATCGCGGCTTTGGGAGACGTTTACAGGGAAATTCATTAATGCCAATGACATTAAAATAAAAGTACTACGGTTAAATTCTGGCTCAACGTGGCGTGAAATATCTTCGCAAACCGTTACTGGAATTGTGGCAGGTTCCAATGTTGTCGTTACCGATATACCGATGTTATCTGGAGACGTCTTAGCCGTATATCTTGGTTCAAACGCGTTACAATATAAAACCGTTTCCGGTAAAACTTATATGGGTTTCAATGGAGAAGTTAACACTACAGGTAGCGTGTTTACATCTGGCAGTAACAGTGAAATGGCAATTACTTTTGATTTCGTTAGTGATCTGTTTTACCCTATGTATAAAGCGCAATTAGATTCCGCAAAAGCTTTGACCGCCACTGCTAACACCTATACAAAAGCTGAAACCGACGCAAAGGTTTCTTTAGGCGCAATAGTTGGAGAAGATGGTACAGGCGTAGAATACACCGCACCGTTTGCCGCAGGGTACACCGTAATAAACAACACACAGCCAGCGCCCGCTGGTAGTTTTTTATTAAAAGTTGTCACAAACTTAAATAATACGCAGCCCATAAAAATAGGCGTTGCTAGGAAAACAGGTAATGCTTATGCCCGCGTACAAGGCCCTTACTCTTTTACTCCAGCCGCATCTGGCTTAAATACATTTGATTTATCGGACCTAAATATACCAATGGCGCCGGGGGATTTCGCTTATTTGTACTCACTCAGTAACGGAGCAAAATACCGTACCGCTCTGTCGGGACAAACTTATGTTTCTTTTAGTTTTGAATTGACTGGATCATTAGCGGGGCCGACTGGTAGCGGCGCACTAACTGTTGGTTTTCAATATCAGGTAGGTGACAACGTGGCGAAATTAAAAATGCAAGCGGATAAAAATAGTGCCGCCATCGCAGTCAATAGCGCATTCATAGCTAGTCTTCCAATTATAGGGCGTGAAAAAACCGCTCTAGTGACTAGTATCTTTAATGGTACAGCATTGGCGGCAGGATGGGCTACCTCCGGAAGCGGATGGACAAATACTGCTGACGGCCTAAAATCACCTGTACGTGGTTCTATTGACTTTTCTTATGTTGCAAAGCGTTCAGGTGAGGAATATACGCCAAATCAAATGGAGCTAGTTTTTGAATTCAAGTGTGAAACATCAGATTTTAGAGGAGTATTTGGAATGACGCATACACTGAGTGTCGGTAATACATCTTTCATTCAATTAGACCAGGTTAATAACTTAATAAAGCTACACGGCGCCATTAATTTAAGTGGAACTACAGAGCCAGCTATTATTGCATCGGCAGCTTTGGCATCCCTGACAATTGGGAATGTTTATAGCTTGGAGATTGTCAGAAATTACAACGAATTAGTTGTTACATGTAGGGACTATGCAACAACAGCTACAATGGGTACGCTTATTTATGGAAGCAATTTGAGTATCGTGCCAACAGGAAATTTGCCATTTGCATTTAACGGTACACCAGCAGTGTTCCCCATGCTAGGACAATTAACATTGCGTTATATGTCATTGTCGGTTCCAGTGGTAAATCCTTTGGTATTGATTGATGGTGATAGTACCGCGCAGGGTGTAGGTGATTTACCGTTAAATAGCTGGGCTGCTAGACTTATAGCCCGTGCTGGTGGTTTAAACCTTGGTCAGCAGGGCTCTAGATATGATAAAATAGCATATACAATACCTTGTGTGTTGAATAAACTGAGGCCGAAGCTTTTTATAATTAACTCTGGATTTAATAACCCTACGGACATTGCTGGTATGCAAAGCGCGGTGGCATCTGCAAAAACTGCATGCGACGCTATCGGTTGCCAATTGGCGATTACAGCCCAATGGTCTAGGGCTACGGGAACTAATGATATGGCAGCAATGACCGCGGCACAAGTGGCTATGAGGGCATCAGGTATCATCATAATCAGACTAGATTTAGCTATTAGTTTAAACAACGACGGAGTTACTGGCGCACCAGCATTATGTTATGACACAACCCATTTGAAAGGTGCTGGAAATGTGGTGGCTGACGATAGAATTGTTAAAATAGACCTCCCGCAATACTTCTAATTATGGTTTTCGAACTCGAAATATTAAGGGCTGGCGATCCTGTTACAACTATCACTATAGACGAGAAAACCGTCTATAGTGAGCAGTTCATGACTGAAAAAGTAATTACCAGCGAGGTGATCAGCTCGGCTAAGCTTCCTATTTCACTAAACGATTACATCGTTTACGATGGAAAGCAATACGATATCAATGAGCCTTGGCTTATTCGTGAAAAGGATGAGCTGCTGTTCTATACTATCACTTTTGAGGACGAAATTTACAAGCTCCTGCGCAAATTGATTAAGGATGAAAAAGGCAGGCGTAAGTTTCCCTACTACGGGGATGCTCAAAATTATCTCCAGCTCATCGTTGATCTAATGAATACTATTTCCTCTGGATGGTCGGTTGGTCAGGTTGATTTGGCAGATGAGCAGCACTTAGAATTTGATGGTGATACTTGCAGATCAGCATTAACCAAAATTGCTGAAGCTTTTAAATTAGAGTTTTCAAATGACGGTAAAGTGCTAAACCTAGTTAAGCGTGTCGGTCAGGACTTGGATGTCACTTTTGAGCATGGCATGAACAACGGCCTTTATGAGCTGGAGCTCCAGAGCTTGGATGATTCCAAAATCTTAACCAGACTGTTTGGTTATGGAGGTTCGCAAAACATTGATGCATCGTATAGGGATAACATTGGTGAATTGGTCTTTGAAGACAGGTATATCGACAGGAATGTTGAATTGTACGGTATTAGGGAGGGCGATTTTATCGACGCAACAATTTTCCCGAAACGTACCGGATCAGTAACAGCTACGACAAACTGACTAAGCTTTGTAGATAGCACAATTGATTTTGATTTGAACGATTGCTTTGTTGAAGGTGTTACGCCTACTATTTCTATAAAGTCAGGTGATCTTACTGGCGTTGATTTGGACATTAAAAGTTACGAACATGCAACCAAGACAGTTTATTTGGAGGAACTTGACAGTGAGGGCTATATTTTACCTTCAGTGCTTCGCAAATTGCAGGTCGGTAATGAGTATGTTTTTTTAGGTATAAAGCTTCCTGATGCCTACAAAATAACTGCTGAGGCAGATTTGTACGAAGCTACAGATATGGCTTCTCAAGAATCTGCAATACCAGGCGTTTCATTCGGACTTACAATTGATGAGAAGTATATCAGGGACAATAATTTTGCTTTAAAGGTTGGCGACAGGCCATTGATCAAATCGACTAAACTTGGTATTAGCAACCGTTTGCGTATTACTGCTATCAAGTTCCCTTTAGTGAATCCTGCAAGCATTACCGCAACCGTTGGTAATGTAATAGTTTACCAGCGTGTAGATCAGCTCACAATCGACAGCAAAAAGAACTCAATAGCCATAAAGCAAGTGGCTAATCAGGTAGCGGCCACTAAGCCGCAACTCGGAGCTTTCCTTAGCTATAGAGGCGAATACGACTCAACCGTAAATTATTATGGAGGTAAAGATCGCGTCGAGGTTGTATTGTATGACGGTGACTTCTACCGCTCGGTGTTAACAGCTGGGACATTCAAAGGCTTTACGCCGACCAACCCCGTAAAATGGAAAAAGTTCGACGGCCAGTTTGATAGTTTAGCTACAGGCTTGCTACTCGCAGAACTCGCTTATATTGAAAACCTAGGGGTTAGGTTTTTAAGTACCGATACTGAAGGCCACAAGCGCTTTGAAATAAATGGGGTTGACAACAACGCGAAACTCATTGATGCATTAGACAGGGTTTTGTTGTTAATGGATGACGATAGCGCGTTTGAAGGTGTGTATTATACATTATTTCCACCTATACCTGATCCAACGACCGGAGAGAATCCAAAAGACTTTCTTTACCAGCGGGAAATCGGCGGGGAAATGAGATACTATTATGCAACAATGGGCGCTGGCCTTTCTATTGGTTTAAGTCCAACTGATTCCGGAGGTTTTACATCATTAGGGCGTAAAGAAGTTTACAGTACTGCTCAATTCCGCTCAGGCAGTCCAGACAGAAGCGAGGAGAGCACAATGAATAAAGATGGCTTTAAAACAACGGGCGGTTTATCTGTTGGTGGCGATACGAATTTAGACGGTGATGTACAGATTTTAGGCGATATCTTTCTTGAACCCTCTGAAAAGGGACAAAGCTTTTATATGACATTCGCCAATTCATCACTTAACGGTGGCGCTGTTGGAACGCATACCATAGGATTTTTGAAAGGAGTGGCGTATGAGGTGACTTAGAAAAAAGTAACGCCCCGGCTCTTCATGTAATGTCTCACTAAAACAAAAAGAAAATGCAACTAAGCACTTAACCGAGGCGTAAGCCAAGGAATGTATTTAGTTGCATTCTGTTTTAGTGAGAATCAAATTTACACAAATAACATGAAACCAAAATTAAAAACACCAATTAGCTACTACGGTGGCAAACAGAAATTAGCTGACAAGATCACATCAGTAATCCCATCACACACCCTTTATTGCGAGCCGTTCATTGGAGGTGGTGCGATATTCTTTGCAAAAGAGAAATCAGAGGTTGAGGTGCTAAACGACACCAACAAAGAGTTGATCAACTTCTATAGGGTTGTACAAAATAACTTCATCAGTTTGGAAATGCGTATTAGGATATCCCTTCATAGCAGGGACATGCATAAGGATGCCTCAGTTATCTACAATTACCCGCACATGTTTACCGAAGTTGAACGAGCATGGGCTGTATGGGTGCTCAGCTCTCAAAGCTTCAGCGCTCAGCTTGATAGCTCATGGGGTTACGATATCGGCAGGAACACCACTACAAAGAAGATCATGAATAACAAAGATCGATTTACCGAAGATATGGCCATCAGGCTTCAGAATGTTCAGATAGAGTCGGCTGATGCTTTGTACATCATTAAGAGCCGAGACCGTGAGGAGTCATTCTTTTATCTTGACCCGCCTTACTTTAATTCTGATTGTGGCCACTACGATGGTTACAGCGAGCAGGACTTTGAAAACCTTTTGCTATTGCTTACAGAGATTAAAGGCAAATTCCTTTTAAGCTCTTATCCTTCACCGTTACTTCAAAAGTATGCAAAGAAATTTGGATGGCATATGTGGAGTGTTGAGTCTGGCGTATCTGTGGCCGCTAAAGGCGGGTATATGAAACGTAAGATTGAGGTATTAACATCTAACTACCCTTTAGG
>JANXVH010000165.1 GCA_025351765.1 Pedobacter sp. | reverse complement strand
ATTTCCGGAGAAACCGAAATTGAGCAGGAAAAGATACGTAAAGGAAATCTTGCAGAATGGGAATGGCAGCAATTGCATAGTAAAATAGGAACACTTACAGAAGCTCCCCTTTTAATAGATGATACACCCGCACTAAATATATTTGAATTTAGAGCAAAGTGCCGGAGACTAAAATCTCAGTACGACCTGCAATTGATTATTATAGATTACTTGCAGCTGATGCACGGAAAAGGTGAAGGTCAAAGCGGTGGTGGTAACAGGGAGCAGGAGATTGGTAGCATTTCAAGAGCGCTTAAATCTGTGGCTAAGGAATTAAACGTTCCTGTAATTGCCCTCTCACAATTGAGTCGTGCCGTTGAAAGCAGACCGGGCGCCAATGGTAAACGACCAATGCTTTCAGATTTAAGGGAGTCTGGTTCTATTGAGCAGGATGCAGATATGGTATTGTTCCTTTATCGTCCTGAATATTATGGAATTACAGAGGATGAACAAGGCCGATCCCAGGCGGGTATTGGAGAGGTGATCATTGCGAAACACCGTAATGGTGAAACCGGTATCGTACCGCTCCGCTTTATTGGTAAGTATGTTAAATTTACTGACCTGGAAGACAATTTTGCAGCACCAACTTCATTTTCTATGACCAATCCAAGCGCTGGAATGATGCCATCGGCAGATTTCGACAGGCCATCTGGTAATGTAATCATTAAACCCTCAAGGATGGATGATATGAACGATGACGACGCACCGTTTTAATTATATAAAATAACCCAGCAAAATACCTGCTATTACAATTAGCGTAGGACTAACCCTGGTAAAATTCAATATCAGGAAAGTAACAACCATTATAGAAATAGACATCACGTCCAGGCCGATCGGAAAAACAAGTAATAAAAAAGCTGCGATTATAAACCCTACGCTCACCGCATTTATTCCTGATAAAGAATGCTTAATACGGGTTATCTTCTTTAGGTCGTCCCAAAATGGCACAATGAAAAGTACCAAAATCAACCCGGGTAAATTAATCCCAAGTACCGCCACTACTCCACCAAAAATTTGTCCGCCAATTCCATAACCAAAATTTCGCATACTTAATGCACCAATGTAACTGGTAAATGAAAAGGTAGGGCCGGGCAAAGCTTGCTGCAAAGCAAAGCCTGAAAGAAATCCAGAAGCATGTAAATAATGTTTCATTTCAACAAACTCTGTAAACATTAATGGCACAAGCACTTGTCCCCCACCGAAAATGAAGATCCCATTTCGGTAAAAATTTTCAAATAGTCTGATTGGTAAACTAAATGGCGAAGTCCTGTTAATAATGGCACCCATTAAGGCAATAACAAGCAGTACTCCAATAAAATAGATTAGTTTTTTTGGATTGATATTAGAAAATAATTTTACACGAATCTCACTTTCTTCTTTTGGCGTCTCCAATGCAGATGAAATCATGCCTCCTATTAAAATAGCCAGCGGAAATACATAAGCATTTCTTAATACCAATGTGCATATAGCAGCAGCAACAGCTAAAAAAACAGAAACTTGAGAACGCAAAACTCTTCGCGACAAATTATATGCCCCAAAAGCCACAATTCCCAATGCAATAGGCTGGACGTATTCCAGTATCTCCATAAATTTTTGCTTTTGATCCAGCTTGGCAAAAGTAATTGCAGCAAAAGTCATCATAGTAGCGGATGGTACAATCCAAATCAAAAATGAAATAAGGGAAAGCCTTAATCCGCCTACCTTATATGCAATTCCGACTAATGTTTGTGTAGACGCAGGACCTGGTAGCACTTGGGCAAGTGCATTAATTTCCAGCAAATCTTCCTCAGAAATATACCTTCTATTTTTTACAAAGTATTTAAGTAACAGTGATAAATGGGCTTGCGCTCCACCGAATGCAGTGAAAGTGAAAAATAGCACATCCCTCAGGAATAAAAATTGATTTTTGTTCAATTTACCAGCATTTAATCGTCTTCATAATCCAAACCAGAGGCAGCATTAAAAGCACCTTGAAGTTCAGAAAAAGAATGCATATCTCGTTTATTTTTTGATTCGTTCATACCAAGTTGATAGATCCTGATCGCCTCTTCAGTCCTGTCATTCTTCTCATACAATTTCCCAAGATGATAATAAGTTCCTACATAGTTTGGATGGTCAGAAACAAGCTTAAGGTAATATTCAAAAGCCTGCTCTGTCTGCTCCGCAGCATTGTATTCCGTTGCAAGTGCATATAAAACGAAAGGATCGTTGGGGTCACTTTCCAAAAACTCCAATAACTTGGTCAATCGGGTATTTTGCATTTTTTATCCCTGCTTTTTTAACTAGATTTGTAAAAAGACATTTCAGCGGTAACGCTTCCAAAATCTTTTGGATAACCTTTTATATAAATAATAAACGTAATGAAAATATTAGTTTGTATCAGTAATGTGCCAGACACAACCACAAAAATAACTTTTACCAACAATAATACACAATTCAATACTGCCGGAGTACAATTTATTGTAAATCCATATGATGAGATTGCTTTATCAAAAGCAATTGAGCTTTGCGAAGGAGGAAAAGGTACGGTAACAGTAATTAATATAGGAGAAAGTCAGAACGATCCAACAATTAGAAAGGCGCTTGCAATCGGTGCTGATGATGCCGTAAGAATCAATGCTGCTCCAAGAGATGCTTATTTTGTGGCTTATCAAATCGCCGAGTATGCAAAAACGACCGAATTTGACATGATTCTTTGCGGCCGCGAGTCTATCGATTATAACGGTTCTCAAGTAGCGGCAATGGTTGGAGAATTTTTGGATATACCTTCTATATCCATCATCAAAAAACTGGAATATGATGGCTCAACAGCATTGATAGACAGAGAGATTGAGGGTGGAAAAGAAGTAATATCAGTAACTGGAAAATTCGTTGCCAGTTGTGCTGAAGGAACTGCAGAAGCTAAGATTCCTAATATGAGAGGCATCATGTCTGCCAGAACAAAACCATTGGTGGTGATCGAAGCAAAAGATATCCAAGCAGTTGTTACCATTCAGCAATTTGACACACCTCCGCCGCGAGGAATGGTAAAACTGATACCTGCAGAAGACCCTTCTAAACTAATTGATCTTTTACACCAGGAAGCAAAAGTAATCTAAGCCTTTTCCTATTTTAAATCTTAAATTAAGACCGTATGTCAGTTTTAGTATATGTAGAACAAGTTGATGGTAAATTCAAGAAATCTGTTTATGAAGCAGTATCTTATGCAAAGGCCATCGCTGATCAGCAAAACAGTAATTTAACAGCAATATCAATTGGTAACGTTGCCGATGCAGAACTGAAAAATCTGGGCACTTATGGCGCTTCTAAAGTGCTTAGCGTAACTAACAATCAACTTAAGGATTTTGTAAACCAGGCATACGCCTCAGTAATTGCTGAAGCTGCAAAAAAAGAAGGTGCTGAAGTGATCGTGCTATCAAACTCCTTTTCAGGTAAAGGCCTTGCTCCTAGAGTTGCAGTAAAACTGGAAGCTGGTTTGGTAGACGGAGCAGTAGAACTTCCTAAACTTGAGGGAGGCAAATTCCTGGTAAAGAAAACAGCCTTCTCAGGCAAAGCTTTCGCCATAACTGAATTAACTTCTGCTACTAAAATAATCGCATTAAATCCAAATGCTTTTGGTAGTAAAGAGTCTGTAACAGCCGTAATAATAGAAACTTTTAGTCCGACTGTAAAGTCTACAGATTTAAGCGCTTTGGTAAAAGAAATCATAAGGGCAACCAATAAAATTTCACTACCTGATGCAGAACTTGTAGTCTCCGCCGGCCGAGGACTAAAAGGCCCTGAAAACTGGGGAATGATTGAAGAGCTTGCCGCCCTTCTTGGCGCTGCAACAGCGTGTTCAAAGCCAGTATCTGATGCCAACTGGAGGCCGCATTCTGAACATGTAGGACAAACAGGTATCGCCATCAGTCCTAACCTTTACATTGCCATTGGCATATCAGGCGCTATACAGCATTTGGCCGGCGTAAGCTCATCTAAGGTGATTGTAGTAATCAACAAGGATCCCGAAGCACCATTTTTTAAAGTGGCAGATTACGGTATAGTTGGAGATGCATTTGAAGTAGTCCCAAAATTAATTGAAGCATTAAAAGCCCATAAAGGGTAAATGGAACTGGTTTTAAAATGCCAGTCCATTACTATTAATATGAAAAAAGTAAAACTAGATATCGTTGGATTATCATACAGCCAGACACAATCCGGTGCTTACGCACTTGTTCTGGGGGAGGTAAATGGCAGAAGAAGATTACCAATCATTATAGGTGCATTTGAAGCCCAGGCAATAGCGATAGAAATTGAACAAATGACCCCAAGCAGGCCGCTTACCCATGATCTTTTCAAAACACTCGCTGAAGCCTATGAGATACAGATCCAGGAAATTTTAATTTATAATCTTGTAGAGGGTGTCTTTTTTGCGAAACTGATCTGTACAGACGGTGAAACGACTAAGGAAATTGACGCGCGTACTTCAGATGCTATTGCACTTGCCGTTCGTTTCAACGCTGCAATCTATACCTACGAATTTATATTGTCTTCTGCAGGGATTGTAATTGAGGGAAATGACCTATTGTTCCTGGAAAATATGGACAATATTCCTAAAGAACAAGGTTCAGAAGACATCACTACTTCTATTCCAGGATCTGGCTATAAGACCTTGACAAATGAGGAATTGCAGCAAAAATTACAGGAAGCAATTGCCGAAGAAGCCTACGAAAAAGCAGCCCGAATACGCGACGAAATAAATAAAAGAAATAAGGGCGAATAGAAGATATTATTTTAATAATAGTCCTATATTCAGGCATTACTTTCGAAAACCTACTAAAATATTATTATGAATGTTAAGTTTCGCTTAACGCTGATGAATTTTTTGCAATTCTTCGTTTGGGGTGCTTGGTTGATTACAATTGCCAACTACTGGTTTGGTACAAAACAGTGGGACGGCACTCAATTTGGAGCTATATTCGCTACAATGGGTTTCGCTTCACTAGTGATGCCAACACTTGCAGGTATTATTGCTGATAGATGGGTTAATGCAGAGGTACTTTACAGCATTTTACACATACTTTATGGGCTGGTGCTC
The DNA here is from genome assembly GCA_025351765.1 of Pedobacter sp. Lineage (GTDB taxonomy): Bacteria > Bacteroidota > Bacteroidia > Sphingobacteriales > Sphingobacteriaceae > Pedobacter. The sequence goes on along the minus strand of JANXVH010000165.1, from coordinate 31,539 downwards.
TTTTATATTCCACAAGTAGAAAGTCCCAATGGATTCTTTTGGGTGATGTTGCTGGCCATGAGTTTTTATATGCCCACCATATCTTTAAGTAATTCTATTTCCTACACTACGCTAAAGTCTACCAATATGGACGTAGTTAAGAATTTTCCACCAATTAGGGTTTGGGGTACTGTGGGGTTTATTGCGGCGATGTGGATTACCAATCTTACCGATAATAAAGCTACAGCTTATCAGTTCTATATTGCCGGAATTGCAGCCATCGCTCTTGGCGTTTATGCCTTGACCCTACCTAAATGCCCACCTCAAAAATTAATCGACGAGAAGAAAACCTTTGCTGAAACCTTTGGATTAACAGCTTTTAGGCTATTTACCGACTATAAAATGGCCTTATTCTTCATCTTCTCGATGTTCTTAGGCGCTTCACTGCAATTAACAAATGCCTACGGTGATGTATTTTTAGATGAATTTAAGCTGCTGCCAAAATATGCAGATTCATTCGTTATTAAATATTCTACGATTATCATGTCGATCTCTCAGGTGTCTGAAACACTTTTTATCTTGGCAATTCCGTTCTTTCTAAAACGTTTTGGAATTAAGAATGTAATCGTTATCGCCATGTTTGCATGGGTACTTCGATTCGGTCTTTTTGCATATGGCGATCCGGCAGGAAAATTGTGGATGATCGTACTTTCGTGCATCGTGTACGGTATGGCATTTGATTTCTTCAATATCTCAGGCTCTTTATTTGTTGAAACATCCACTACGCCGAAGATGCGTTCTTCAGCACAAGGAATGTTCATGATGATGACCAATGGGTTTGGTGCGGTATTCGGAAGCTTGATCTCTGGTTGGATGATCGATAAATATTTTACAAAATCATATAGCGATATCCACTCGCTTTCCAGTTATGTAGATACTGATCCTAAAAACGCTCATTTATTAACCTTTTTAAATAATAAAGGGATAACGGTGCTACAAAACGGTACCCTAAGCCGGGCATTGGACGTTAAGGACTGGCATCAGATCTGGCTTTCATTTACCGTCTATGCTTTGGTCATTACAATCTTCTTTGCTCTCATCTTCAAGCACAAACACAACCGTGCTGAAGAAGTAGCCATAGAAGCATTGAAACATTGAACGGCAATTACAAACAGAAAGGCCTGCTTAAAATAAGCAGGCCTTTCTGTTTAATTGTATATAGATTACTATCTGTTTTCTATTTGAACTATTTTCCTGTCGGTATGACCAGTATAAATTTGACGAGGACGACCGATCGGTTCCTTATTCTCATGCATTTCTTTCCATTGCGCAATCCATCCTGGCAATCTGCCTAGCGCAAAAAGAACAGTGAACATATCCGTAGGGAATCCAAGAGCCCTATAAATAATACCAGAATAGAAATCTACATTAGGATAAAGTTTACGTTGTACAAAATAAGGATCACTTAATGCAGCTTCTTCTAATTTTTTAGCAATTTCTAAAACCGGGTCATCGATACCCAATTTTTCTAGAATCTCATCACAGGCCTTTTTAATGATTTTTGCTCTTGGATCAAAATTCTTATATACCCTATGACCAAAACCCATCATTCTAAAAGAATCATTTTTATCTTTAGCCTTATTAATCCATTTTTCAGTATCGCCACCGTCTTCTTTAATTAGCTCAAGCATTTCTATCACAGCTTGGTTTGCCCCACCGTGTAGCGGACCCCATAAGGCAGCGATACCCGCAGAAACAGAAGCATACAAGTTACAATCAGATGAGCCTACCATTCTAACCGTTGAAGCAGAACAATTCTGTTCGTGATCAGCATGTAGAATAAGTAATGTATTCATCGCTTTTAACACTACAGGATCGATATCAATCTCTTCAGTACGCTGTCCAAAAATCATATTGATAAAATTACTAACGTAATCGTATTTATTTTTAGGATAGATCAGCGGATGACCAAGCGATTTTTTATAAATAAAAGAAACGATGGTCGGGAATTTAGCAAGCAATTTGATCATAGTCAGATCCATTGTCTCCGCTGATGAATTTGCGTTCAGTGATTCAGGATAAAAAGTAGACAATGAGCAAACTAATGATGCCAGTTGTGCCATTGGATGCGATTTGGAAGGATAACCGTCCAGGAACTTCTTCATGTCTTCATGAATAAGTGTATGTAACCTAATCTTGGACTGAAATTCGTCAAGTTCAGGCTGTTTTGGAAGTTCACCATAAATCAGCAGATAAGCTACTTCCAGAAAAGTTGATTTAGCGGCCAATTCTTCAATAGGATACCCCCTGTACTTCAAAATCCCCTTTTCACCGTCAAGAAAAGTGATTGCACTTTTAGTTGATCCTGTGTTTTTGTATCCAAAATCTAATGTAATGTGACCGGTTAAATCCCTCAATTTTGAAATATCAATGGCCTTCTCTCCCTCAGACCCTGTAATAACAGGAAACTCGTACACCTTACCATCAATCTTAATTTCTGCGATATCTGACATATATATATTCTAAAATTTATATTAACAAAACTAAATAATCATTTATTAAAATAGCTTCCCTTAGTATAACATTGCTGTTAAATTACTACTTAATTTCCTGCAATACTGCGCCGCATCCTATCATTTTACTTCCGTAGTAGGGATTTTGTATTTTTTTAGTAGATGAAAGCCAATCGCCACCGTCTCCTCCATTTGCCATCGGGCAGTGTTGAACGTATATTGTACCACTTATCAACTTTTCATTTTTAAACATCCCTATTACATCAGTACTTAAATAAGTAAAATCTTTTCTTTGTCCGGCCAGGTCTATAGCCTCCGAAATCTTATTTGCCACAAGGGAAGTATTCTCACATCCTGCATAGTTGGATAAACTGGATTTCAAATTAATGGCAGATTGTTTAGCCGCATCAAATTTAGCATCAACCAAAGCATTTTTTAATAAGATGTAATCGTTATAAATTGACTGAACCTTAGGATCGGACAACTTTACAGCGGAAGTATCGGTTTTAATGGCAACAGCAGAAGTATCCGTGCGCGATACTGTGTGTTTTTGTTCATTATTGTTGCATGAAAACAAGATTAACAAACAAACTGCAGTGATATATTTCTTCATAATTGGGTTATTAGTTTAGCAAACCAGCCATTTGGTTGTTTTTTTGGTTAAAATACTACTTTAATTTCAAATAACTAAAAAAGCCCTTCGATTTTATCGAAGGGCTTTAGAAATATGATAATTAAGTGTTATAGTTTGAATCCGTAAGCAAGACGAAGTGCAAACTGACCATTCTGAGGTCTGTAAGTACTCGAAGAACTATCTTGTTTGTAACCTTCGTATCTAACACTAACGTCAACACCATGGTTCCAGGCATATCCCAAACCACCACCAAAGATTAATGAAGTTTTAGAACCACTTTTAATTCCAAATCCGGCGCCTATTTCTCCCATAGTATACATATTACCAATTGGAAAAATTTTAACACCACCCTTTGCTGGAATGAAATCATAATCATCACCCATATAATTTTTTGCCATTAAGCGGGTATAACCAGTTGTTGCAGTAATAGAAAGTTCTTTGCTTAAGTCAAATTGCAAGCGTGCATCTGCACCCACTCCGTATTCAAAAGGAGAGCCTTTTTCCGCTACTCCACCGCTAACGCCAAAACCAAGTCTGACCCCCTTTGTGCGGTCCATTGATTGTGCACTTGCAGAGGTAGTTCCAATTGCCAAAGCAACTGCTGCCATTGTAAAAAATTTAGTAATCGTTTTCATAAGTTGTGATTTTAGACGTTTGTTTTAAAAATTTGCTATTTATTAATCAGACATACGATGCAAATTCTATATTGGTTTTTTAAAATAGAAGAAATATTTATTTTTTTTCTAGATAGTTGTTAATAATTAAAAACACAAAAAATGCCTTGAAGGAATATGTAATCCCTCAAGGCATCTATAGTATTCAAATTTTATTATAATTTAAATCCGTAAGCGATGCGTAAAGCAACTTGTCCAATCGATCCGTTTTTAAATTCTGCTCCTTCGTAACGAAGACCTAAATCCAATCCATTGTCAAATCCGTAGCCAATTCCGGGAGCCCATAAGAAAGCAGTGCTACCACCACTTTTAGTTTGGAATCCCGCACCAAGCTCTCCTGAAAAATAAGCACTTTCTGCAAAAAATATTTTTGCACCAACTTTAACTGGGATCAAACCAACGCTTCCGCCACCATAACTATCTTTTTTAGAGTAACTATTATATCCGGCAGAAAGAATACCTGAGATATTAGAGCTAAAGTCTTTTTGCAGACGTAGGTCACCACCTACTGCAAAACTGTAACCTGTAGTAGTTGGAACACCAACATTCAAACCTATCCCTAAGCGAGTTGCTTTAGAATCTCCAGTTTGAGCATTAACATTTGAAGTAATAAATAAAGCAATCGCAGCTACTGCAGTTGCTAAAACTTTTGTAGAAATTTTCATTTTGTTCGTTTATTTAAATTTATTTAACAGCTTAGTGCTGTTCATTCCCACAATTACAAATTGTATGCCAGTCCAAAGCAACTAGGTTGTATAATTAACTCGCAAAGGTTTTCTTATATCTTAAACAAATATCCAATATGCTATTAAACAGTAAATTATCATCCATATAAGTATCAAACCAGTTTATTTCAACACCATCTTTTTCCATCTTTCTAAAAAAGGTCATTTGTCTTTTTGCAAACTGACAAATGGCTATAGTCAGCTTTTCCTGTAATTCAGGCAGTGTCATTTCTTTTCGGATATAGGCAGCCACGAACTTGTATTCCATACCGTAAAACGTTAACATCTCATCACTTACTCCGTTTTCAAGTAATCCTTCCACTTCTTTAACAAGTCCATTGTCCAAGCGAATGTTTAACCTTTCAGACACATTTTTTCTTCTCAGTTCCCTACCTGGATCCAAACCAATAACCAGTGGTCGAATTTGCATTCTCGTTACTATAGGTAGCTTATTGTACGTAAGGTAATTAGCGATTTCAATAGCTCTAATCAGCCTTTTTCTTGAGGAATGGTCTGCATGTCCAGTAAAAGCAATAGGATAGGCAGCCAATTTGTCTTCGAGGTCAGAAAGGGTTGAAAGCATTAGTTCCTCTCTAAGCTTCTCATTAACTGGAATAGCAGTATATTCCTGATTTTGAAGAATACTGTGGATATACATGCCTGTGCCACCGCAAAGTATGGGTAAAATCTGCCGATCTGTCAGTTTTTCAAAAACCTCGTAAAAATCATCCTTAAATTCATTCACATTATAATGCTCGCCAGCCCGTTTAATGTCGATTAAGTGATAAGGTATGTTTCCAGATGGGATTTTATATTCGTCCAGATCCTTTCCCGTACCAATATCCATTCCTTTAAATACCTGCCTACTATCTGCACTGATGATTTCGCTAGCAAACCTTTCTGCAAGCCTTACTGCCAGTTTAGTCTTACCTGAAGCAGTCGGTCCTAGTAGGATTAACAAAGGATAGCCGTCCATTACAAATCCAGTATATATTTAAGGTTACCCGTATTAAAAACAGGTATGTATTCTTCAACTTTATCTTCACCCATGCGGTGTGGAAACGAACGTTCCATAGTGCTACGGTTAACCAATATCATTAAGGCTGGCGTAGTTTCCACTAATTTAAACCCAGCTTTTTCGTATGAAAACCCGAGCGACCAGTCTTTATCCGCGTAACTCATAATATCGTCCGGGGTATGTAATTTAATAAAATGTCGTAGCAATTTCGTAAATCCACCGGTTACGGTATGCCCGCAAAGGTTCGCAAAGCGTACCAATTCGGCCGATCGGTGTTCTGTTTTTCTATCCTTCATCTTTCTTAACCCACTAAAGCACGCTACCGCCTGGATTTCAGCGCCTACAATCAAAGCGTATTTATATCTTGCAGCAACAGAGAGCTGAAGATGATTTTGGTTCATAAATTGATCTGCTTCGGGTTGTGTAATGGAAACAATTTCAGTTTTTCGTCCATGGATACAAACATTTTTACCCAACATAGACGCTATGCGCGCCATTACCTGTGTTTTTCTTGTGCTCCATACATCCTCCCATAAATGAACAAGTTGTTTTTTATCTATTCGAAAACTTTCTTGTATTTTGATAAATTCATCAGCACTACTACCAGTATTCAAGTCAATAAGATTTAAAACTAATTTTCCAGTATTAAGAGCATATAAAAGGCAATCTTTATCTTCTATAATTTGAACATCAATATCAAACCTTTTTAAACTTAAAAACACATCTGCTTGCCAGCCATTATTTATACCCAAACCTCTTCCTTATAACGCTTATAACATGTCGCTATCGAATCTTCAATATGATTCAATAGAAATTCATCTAACTCTTTAATTTGGAAACCTAATTTCTTTTTGAGCAGCTTTAGCAGGTTTGAATTTACCAAATCTTGTAAATCAGCTTCCTTTTCAGGAGGCAAAAGGTAAACTGTTACATACGTCTTTCCTATACTAACACTCGCAAAAAAGACTTCATGTTGTTCTTCACCAGCAATCTCAACATTCTTATTGCTCCAAAGGTCATAAACTGTATCACTGTTAGTCCGGTTATCAAAGCCCATGGTGGCATAGGGTTGCAACGATGCCCTGATGGTCTGAAAAATCTCTACTAAGTCCGTTTTCATGTTGTTCAGTTAAATATTAAATTATTTAAAGATAACATCTTATTGAAGGAGATTGTTTACAATTGAGCATCTACTTCCAGCCACCATTGCCTGGTTGGATAAGTTGCGTCAACGCCAATAACGACAGACTCGCCTTGCATAGGAGTGGCAATTAACTGCTTCTTTTCAGCTGCCGCTTTTACCACCTTTAAAATCGGATCATCCCAATTGTGAGCTGCTAAGGTAAATTTACCCCAATGTATTGGCAATAATGCCTTTGCCTTCAGATCTTTCGCCGCCTGCACGGTTTGTTCTGGAAACATATGGATCAGCGGCCAAAAATGATTGTATTGTCCACATTCCAGTATTGCCAACTCAAAAGGACCGTATTGATCACCTACCGTAGCAAAATGGGTGTCATATCCAGAATCACCACCTAAATAAAGATTGCCTTTTGGGGTTTCAAGCACAAAAGCTGACCACATGCTTTGGTTTCTTTTAAACTTTCTGCCTGTAAAATGTCTTGCCGGTGAAGCAGTAAAGCTTAAACCGTCAACTTGCGCTGTGTCGCCCCAAGCTAATTCCTTAATTTTTTCAGGTGCGATGCCCCATCGATCCAAGTGCGCTCCCGCGCCAAGGGAGGTAATAAAAAGCTTCGTCTTGTTTTTTAATTTTAATATACTCTTAAAATCCAGATGATCGTAGTGGTCGTGAGTTATCAATATAACATCCAGATCAGGAATTTCATCTGCACTGATAAAATTCGTTCCCTTAAAACTCTTCGTGCCTAAAAAAGCAAAAGGAGATGTCCTTTTACTAAATACCGGATCTACCAATACTTTAATGCCATCAATATTCAGGTAGTAGGAGGAATGTCCAAACCAAATTATTTTTATTCCTTTTATCGCAGAAAAATCTGGAGTGAGATGTGGAATAGCATTTTGAGGTGATTTATGCGGATTCTTTTTTAAAAGCTCTTTAAAAATCGTCAGGTAACTCACCTCTTCAGGTTTCATTGGTGTAGGCGATGAATTCTGTATCGCCCCATCCAGATAATTAGGAAGTTGTTTTATTTTTTTTAACCTGGCTCCAGAAGGAAGTGCCCCAAAGGCAGGCATATTTAAAATCCAATAGCCAAGTAATACGAGCAAAGCGAGAATGACAAAAAATGTATACACAGTTTAAATAGTTAGTTAGCACAGTTGACGAATTATAGATACAAAAGTAATTTTGTTATCTGAGATATTTAACGAACCTACCAAATAATTTACTTAAGCATTCCAACGCCGGCTAGTAATAACTCGCTGGTGATGGTACGCGTGTATTCTGCTATCTCTGCTTTAAAATCTGCAACAGAGGCACCAGAACGGATTTCTTCCAAACGTTTTTCCCATTGACCGGTCAATTCTGCTTGGGCAATTTTTTTGTCCTTCACTACATCATACACTGCTAGTCCTTTAGTGGTGGGCACCAGGTTGCGTTTTTCTCTAATTACATACTCTCGGTTAATTAACGTTTCAATGATCGCAGCACGCGTTGCCGGAGTACCCAGACCACTGTCTTTCATCGCATACCGCAACTCTTCATCTTCAATATCTTTACCAGATGTTTCTAGTGCCTTTAATAACGAGGCTTCATTATAGAGCGATTTAGGTTTAGTTTGCTTCTCCAACAAGGCTTTTTTTACGATAGGTAGCTCCTCTCCCACCTTCACTTTAGGCAATGAAGGATTTTCTTCATCTTTCTTTTCCTCATCTTTATCATTGAAAACGGAACGCCAACCGGCAGCACGGACTACAGTACCATTAGCCACAAATAAGGAACCAGATTCTACAGTAATTTTACTGATTTCTTTAACACACTCTTGATGGAAAGCTTCCAGCATTCTCCCGGCAACCATATCATATATAGCTTTGTTGTTACCGCTTAACTGATAAGCAGATTCGCCCGTAGGGAGGATAGCGTGGTGGTCCGTTACCTTTTTCGCATTAACACTTCTTTTGTTCAATGCCACCGTAGTTAAAAATTCTGCCTGCTTACCAAAATCCTGATGCTCTTTTAATTTTTCAATTAACGAGGGTACGGTTGCAAAAACATCATCTCCAATATAACGACTGCCAGTACGGGGATAAGTAACTAGCTTGCTTTCGTATAATCCCTGTAAAATATTGAGGGTTTGATCGGCTGTAAAACCCTTCTTTTTATTGGCTTCCTGTTGCAAACTGCTTAAGTCATGCAAAAGTGGTGGTGGCTCTTTTCTTGGCTTAGCCTCCACACTTACAATTTTACCTCCATTGGAAAAGCCAGATTCCAGATCTTTAATTTTAGAAAAGTCTGCCTCTGCCTCCTCTTTTTTAATGAAATTATGGATAGACATAGCCCTGAACAGCTGCCCTTCTTTATCTACTTGTATTGCCAGCTGATAAAAGGTTTGCGGTACAAAATCTTTGATCTCCAAGAAACGGGAACAGATCATCGCTAGCGTTGGCGTTTGAACCCTTCCTAATGAAAGCACAACTCGGGAACCGGCAGATATGCTCAAGGCCTGTGTTGCATTCATTCCTACTAGCCAGTCAGATTCCGAACGGCAGTGGGCAGAATTAAAAAGCGAATCATATTCTGTGCCCGGTTTTAAATTCCTAAATCCCTCTTTTATAGCTGCATCCGTTTGAGAAGAAATCCACAGCCGCTTAAAAGGCTTTTTACATTTCAGAAAGTAATAAATATAGCGGAAAATCAGTTCGCCTTCCCGCCCCGCATCCGTTGCCACTATAATTTCTGTGGCGTCTTCAAACAGCATTTTAATAATATTTAATTGCTTTCTTACCCCAGGATCCTCAACCATCCCATCTTTAGTTTTAATTTTCCGGATGCCTAGTTTAAACTTAGCCGGTAGCATTGGTAAATGTTGCCTTCTCCAGCCGATGTAACCGTAATCCTGCGGCGGAACCAGTTGAAGTAAATGTCCAAATGCCCAGGTAAAAGAATATCCCTTACCTTCAATATAGCCGTCTTTCTTAGTCGTCGCACCAAATACCTTAGCCAGCTCACGCGCCACCGAAGGCTTTTCCGCAATTACAATCTTCATAATCAATCAAAAATATCTTTTCCTATCTTAAAATCTCACCCACATGCTTCTCAATATTATCGCAAATACTGTCAACAGGTAAATCATTGGGATCGTTACCAAAAGGATCCTCTATTTCTTCTGCAATAAGTTCCAAACTGGCCAATACATACAAAATGAATGGTACAATCGGCACCACAAAATATCCCAAACTAAATACCCAGCCAATTGGGAGTGTTGGCCTGAAAAAACTCAGTTCGAGAAAGGCTATTAAACCAGAGAATACTGCTATGCTTAACATTAGTGGCCATAATCTCCTTATGGTATCCGCCTTATGAATGTGAAAGATAAATGTAAACCAAGCTTTTGGATTGTAGTTGATCATTTCGACGATGTGGTTTTAAATATCCTTTTACTTATTTCCAATAACAACTCGCCAGTGCGGTAAACATCTTCAAAAGAATTGTAAAGCGGAACGGGAGTTAGCCTAATCACATTCGGTTCACGCCAATCACCGAGCACATTGGCCACCACCAATTCTTCAAATATAGCTTTACCATCCTGCTTTGCAATAATAGAAACCTGTGCGCCGCGTTCAGCGGCATTATTAGGGGTAATGATCTTGTAATATTCATCTCCCAACAATTCATTTACCTTACCTATTGTAAAAAAAAGATAAGCGGATAAAGCCATGCTTTTAGTCCGGATCGGCTCCATATAACCTGCCTTTTCAAAAAGCAGCAATGAGGCATGGTGCAGCGCCATCGGCATTACCTGAGTACAGCTTACCTGCCAACCATCTGCCCCCGCTTCGGGCACAAAGCCCTTTTCCATTTTAAAACGTTGTGATTCTTTATAACCCCACCATCCGGCAAAGCGGTTTAAGGAGGTGTCCTGAAAATGCTTTTCATGTACAAAGATGGCACTAATGCCCCCCGGACCGGAATTCTGGTATTTGTAAGAGCACCAGCAGGCGAAATCAATATCCCAATCGTGCAACTTAACTGGTACATTTCCAGCAGCGTGAGCAAGGTCGAAACCCACTATGGCACCAACTTCATGACCAACTTTGGTAATGGCTTCCATATCGAACCACTGACCGGTAAAATAGTTTACCCCACCAAAAAGCACCAAGGCGAGGTCGTTAGCGTGAAGCCTGATCTGCGCTTCAATATCTTCAGTTCGCAAAATGTATTCCCCTTCACGGGGCTTTACTTCAATAATCGCATCCCTAGGGTCATAGCCATGAAACCGAACCTGGCTTTCCACAGCATACTGATCAGAAGGAAAAGCGCCAGCCTCCATAATGATCTTAAAACGCTTTGCATTAGGTTTGTAAAAACTGACCATCAACAAGTGGAGGTTAACGGTAAGTGTATTCATCGGACAAACCTCAACAGGTTTAGCACCAACTATAGGCGCAATCATTTCTTTAAGCGCTTTGTGATAATACATCCAGGGTTCATTCCCTTCAAACCAGCCTTCAACTGCCAGGTTTTCCCAGTTGTTCAATTGCCTTTGTAACACTTCGCTGGCAGCTATTGGCTGCAAGCCTAAAGAATTGCCGCACAGGTAAATAAAAGGCTTTCTATTTTGCTTTGGAAACAGGAAATCCTGCCTCAAGCTGCGCAAAGGATCGGCCTGGTCAAGATCTTGCGCATAAGTTAGTTTGTGCTCAAAATTCATTACTCCAAACTTAGAGAAAAATGGCTTAACTATTCGGTTTACTCACAAATTTATTGCCCTTTATATAGTAGCGCCAAGGTAATAAAGCATCTTCTTCCGCATAGGCAACTCCAACTCTTGGACATGCAATCAGCTGCTGATCAGGAATATGAACACCCCTGTCTTCTATCCAAATCTCCTCACCAAGTAAATCTTTAGAGTTTAGGTTGCGATCAATGCCAAGAGCTTTGGCCAACGCACCCGGACCAGCAGTAAGGTTACGTTTCAGCAAAGGCATTCCCCTACGCACCAGCATAATCTCCAACCCTTCAACCGGCTCTAAACCACGGATCAGTACGGCATGAGGAATGCCTTTTGGCGCAGTAACCACATTAAATAAGTGATGGATTCCATAACAAAGATAAACATAAGACAGTCCGCCAGTCTCATACATGGTTTGCGTGCGGTTGGTAAACCTTCCGCCATAAGCATGAGAAGCTTTATCTTCAATTCCATTATAGGCCTCAGTCTCAACGATCATTCCGCCCGTAACCTGACCATCTATAGCAGTAAACAGGTATTTGCCCAACAAATCAATTGCCAGCGCATTCACATCCTGATCCTGATAATAAGAAAAAGGTAGTTTAGTCATTCAAAAGTGTTATAATCTGCCTTAAATATAATGCATCGATTTCATCAAAATGAGCCAGATGCTCACTGTCTACATCCAATACGCCAATTACCTTTCCTTTATGGAAAAGCGGTAGCACGATTTCAGATTTAGACGCAGATGCACAGGCTATATGTCCGGGAAATTGATCCACATCAGGCACAACAATAGTTTCTTCCCGCTCCCAGGATGCACCGCAAACGCCCTTACCCTTTTTTATCCTGGTGCAGGCTACCGGACCTTGAAAGGGACCCAGCACCAGTTCCTCATTTTTAACCAAATAGAATCCCACCCAAAACCAATTGAATTGTTCTTTTAAAGCAGCCGCTACGTTTGCCAGATTAGCAATTTGGTCGTCCTCTCCAGTTAGCAATCCTTTGATTTGCGGAATCAGTGATTGATATTGTTCCTCTTTACCAGTACCCGTTATGATGGTTAAATCTTCAGCCATAGTTTAATAATTTGTTAAGACGATAGTATCCTGTATAATTCCAGATTTAAATAATAAAAGCCTTTACCTACTTCTCTTTTCTCCAATATTCCCATTGTCGTTAATTGATCAAGATATCTCCTTGCAGTATTTTCTGCGTAGGTTTTGCTGTTTACAAAATGCGCAACCTTTGTAAGCGGATGTGTAAAAATGGCATTTACCAGTTGATCAGGCCGCTTAATATCGGTATCTGATTGAATTGCTGATAAAATAGCATGCTGAGTAGAAATAATATCATTAATCTTGTCATAGGTAATATTAGAAGTGACCTCTACTGCTTTAAGCATATATAGCAACCAATTTTTCCAACTCCCTCTCTGCGTAACACCTGCAAGACCTGCGTAATATTCCTCTTTGTGATCAATGATGAATTTACTTAAAAAAAGTATAGGGTAATCCAACAGCCCCTTTTTTGTAAGGTAATTTATATTAAAAATACGGCCCGTTCGTCCATTTCCATCACGAAACGGGTGAATGGCCTCAAATTGATAATGACCTATCGCCATTTTTAATAAAGTATCCAATGGATACTTTATGTCATCGTTTAAAAAGTCAATCAAGTTGCCCATTTTTGCTTCAACGATATCTTTTCCACGCGGTGGTGTATAAAAGGTTTTTCCTGCATTTGGCCCAGTCCCACCTTCTTTTATAACAACCTGTGCAATGGGGGTTCGAATACCATCTGCGAATTGACTAACTATACGGTACACGTTTACAAAATAAGCTATATCTATTGCCTGGTCATTTTGTAAATAGTCATATCCTGCCCAAAGTGCCTCTCTATAATATAAAACCTCTTTAGCAGGCCCATTAACATGACTAACATTCTCTTCACTATAAGCCTTGTAAAGTTCATCATCCGTAGTAAAAATATTCTCAATCGCACTTGAAGCTTTCGCTTCCTGTAAACTAATTGAGTTAATCAACATTCCCTGGTTAGGAATAGCAATACTGCGACCATGAAGCCTCGCCAATGCTGCCTTTGCATTGCCCAATTGTTCATAAATTTCAAGATCTTGATATAGATCTCTCTCTATCGGAAGTTCAGGGAGTTCATTCCATGGCTTATTCCTGTCAGAATTTATTTGATAAGGCATATACAAATATAACTATATTGACCTTAAAAATTTAATTTTTTAATGTCAATACCGCCTTATGGCATTAAAAGAGCTCCTTAAATTATCTATTGACCTTAAAAATTCTATTTTTTAATGTCAATAGTAACTTATGCCATTAAACTGTTACTTTTACCGATATAAAGCAAAAATTTTCAGTCAAAAAACAGACCTAAAATTATGAGGGTAATAGCAGAACTTCCACACCCGGAATGTAAGATCACACTGTTCAATATGAATCAAAAATACATTGTTAAATTTGAACAAGGAACCTTGGAACAGAGCTATAAATTATCTGAATTGGACCTGAGTGGAGGGGGTACAAATGAGATTTTTGAGATGCTGGACGAAGCATTCATAGGGACAGTAATTGAAAGATTTAAGCTGATGAGAACTGATTTTTCGGCGGCTTATAATCGTCAGCAGTATTAGTAGATATAGATGTACATAAACGACTGTTAAATAACTAGTTTTGATGTAATACAGAATAATATTCTGTATTTTAATACACTAAAAGTATTTTTTTAAAGACGTTTGTTATATATTACTTTAATTAAAAGTAGTAAACAGCATTGATTAACAATAATTTAAATACAAATGGAAAATATAATTTTGAGGACTAAAACTACCAAATATATGAGAGGTTTAGAGAAATTTGGATGGATTTTAGCTTTTAGCTTATCACTACTATCCTGTTCTAAAATTGATGAATCTACCAACATGAACATCTCCCTCTCCCCCACTGTTACCAAGTTCAATATACCAATAAATTCAAATTTAACAGCAGATAATAGCATAGCAGAAATCACTACTATTATCAACTTGGATTCATTAATCAAACTCCAGGCACCGAGGTTTTCTACACACAATATTACCAGCTTAAAAATGACTAGTTTTGCCTTAAGTTTAACTGACAGCGTAGAGGCAGAAAACAATTTTGCCAACGTTGAAAACATAGCCGTCTCGGCACAGAATGATGGGCAGATTTCCTATACTATTGCCGCAATAAGTAATCCTGATGCAAAGGCAGGGTTGCTAGCTATTCCAATAACTTCAACAGATAACGACCTTAAAAATTTCCTAAACAAGGGTCAATTCAAATATTTACTCAAGGGGAAACTCCGCAGAGCAACTACCAAAATCCTCAAAGCAAAAGCTACGATTACCTACCGACTTCAACTCTCGCTTTGATTGATCCCAAAAATTCTTTATATTTGCACAAATCGGGACAAATTCACGCTATCTGCTGTCCCCCATTTCGCCTGATCTACACGTTAGACTGGCTTCACTTAAACGAATAAATATGGCTAAATCTCAGGCTACCTTCATGAAGAAGCAACTGGAAAAAAATAGACAAAAGAAAAAAGAAGACAAAGAACACCGTAAACAAGAACGTCAGCAAAATTCATCCGGTGGAGATCTGGAAAGCATGATGGCTTATGTAAACGAATTTGGAGAGATTGTATCAACCCCACCAGATAACCCGGCAGTAAGGCCGGAAAGAAGAGAAAGAGAATAATCAATTTATTCTCTTTTTTTATTTTACTTCCTAACTGCCTTTTCCCAAATTACCGACTGGTTGCCTTTAAAATACCTGATCAGGCCTGCAAACACCGCATAATTCATCATACAAAAATAGTAAGGTACAAAAAGAAGCTTAACACGAACCTTTTTATCTTCCAGGATCTTGCCAAGCCAGGCAGCACCATAAAACAACACCTGGGCAACTAATAAAGCCTGATAGAGCCAAGATGCCCAGGCCGTTACAATCACGATATTTAGTAGTAAGGCCAGGATCATTAAAAAAGGCGTAATTGTCCAACGCAATACACGATGGCTAATATACTGGAAACTCAACACCGGAAACTTAAAAGGATTTAACAATGCTTTTAACCAAATGATGGACTGCATCCCACCGGCGGCGATTCTAACCTTACGCTTTAGTTCTTCCGTTACATTAGCAGAAGAAGTTTCCTGCGCATAGGCCTCCGGCTCATAAACAATCACATAGCCCTGCTCTGCAATGCGCATAGAGATCATAAAATCATCCAGCACACTATTAGATGGAACAGGCTCATAAAGATCATTACGCACGCTAAATAACTCTCCTGCAGCACCAACAACCGAGTACAATTCAGAATCCCATGCCTTCAGTTTAGACTCATACTTCCAGTAAAAACCTTCCCCGGCCGTTGCATCTGCAGATTCTTCTATCATAACACGCTTCTCTCCTGCTACCGCACCTACTTTCTGATCTGCATAATGCCTGCACAACAAGATCAGTGCATCAGGGTTTAAAAATGTATTGGCATCAGTAAATACCATCAGCTCGGTTTTAACCTGCAAAACCGCACGGTGCACAGCGCTGATCTTTCCTCTTCTCTCGTCAGCAGAGTGCAGCAAGGTAATTTGTGGATACCGGGCCACTAGCTCTGGTGTGGCGTCTGAAGAACCATCAGTAACAAATATCAATTCCAACCTTCCCTCAGGATAGTTTAATAGCAACGTATTCTTTATCTTCTCTTCTATAAAATCAGCCTCATTGTAAGCCGCTACAATCAATGTGCAGGAAGGCAGTTCTTCGTAGCTATACTGTTCCCGCTTTTTAGGAAAAAAAATCCTTTTTAGCTTAACCAGCACAAACAATAAAATCCCGTACCCAAAGAAGGTATAGAACACTATAAAAATGGCAATCCAGAATGTGATAATCATAGCTATTTGATGGTAAAACCTAATTCGTTACTAGACGTTTTGTGGGTAATGTTCCAGGAAATAGCCCTAAACAGAATGCTGATAAACCCAGCAGTTCCACTGGTTAAATAACTTAATATATTTCTTGGTGTAACAAAGGCAACGAAATATAAGTAGAAGAATAAGCGCTGATGCCAGGCCGCATTTCTTCTGATAAACAATATCCTATTGCGGTTCATAAAAAACTCTTTTATGGCACTTTTCTTACCTACTGAAAGCGATTCTTTATGATAAATCAACGCATTGGTATTTACCCAAATTTCAAACCCTGCCTTTCTTATCATCTCACACCAGTCCATCTCCTCATAATAAAGAAAGAAATTTTCGGCCATCGTGCCAGCTTTTTTTAAGGCCGTTCTGGTAATCATCATTGCTGCACCATGTGCGTAACCAGTCTGTTCGATGATATTATCAAATTGACCTTTATCTTCCTCAAACTGCCCTATGCAGGCATTGCGGCAAGTATAATAGTTCATTGGGGTAAACCCCGCATATTGTATTACCTTCTTTTTATCAAAATAATTGATTTTAGGAGAGATGAGTCCAATTCTCTTATTGTTATCCAGCGTTTCCGTTAATGTCTCTAATAAACCAGCTGTAAATTCTGTATCATTATTTACCAGGAATAAATATTCGCCTTTTGCGTATTTTAATCCCAAATTGTTACCTCCGGCAAATCCAAGATTCTTTTTGGACCTGATATAATTAATGTTTAGCTCAAAATTTTTAAAAGCAATTTCATGGTCTTCCCTGCTCCCATTGTCTACCAAAATAATTTCTATATTCGCTTTAGGATACAGATCATTAATTGATCCCAGAAATTCCAACGTTGCCTGTGGCTGATTGAAATTTACTGTGATTATTGAGATTAAAGCCATTTTAAAAACTTAACTTGTATTAAGAATGATCAAAGTAGTATATTTTGCTTAACAAAACCAAATTTACCGAAGAATTAAAGCAGTTTGAGAACCTAAAAGGCAACGATGAGGTTATTCTTAAAAAACTCGATGAGTTACTTTTACTGCTGGAAAAAAGCGATCTGAATTCTGCTAACATTAGCGAAATCAAAGGAAAACTGGACAAGACGCTAGAGAAAAAGCTTATTATTGATAGCCAATTTAATGAGGTAAAAGACATAGCCCTGGCCAAGCTGGATAAAATGGATCAGCTTGATAAACTGGAATTCTTATTAAATAATAACCATTTTGATTCTTCAGATGCAAGGAGATTAAATCTTAAATCAGTTATAAACAGGATTATAAAAGGAGTTATTGGTCTATTATTTGTTACATTAGGCTTTGCAATGATCATCATGCCGGCCCCGCCGTATTTTGAAATGTTTACCATATATTATTTCAATGTTAATGACGGGGTAACACTGATGGATTTGATTTCACTTATCATCGTTGCTGTGGGGATATATATTATGATCAATGCTTTATTAAATTTGAAATCCAATGAATAGGATTATCCTTCTCGTAGACGATGATATCTTTCAGCTGCGTTTATTTGAGAAATTACTAACTTCTAACGGTTATCATTGTAAGATCGCCTTATCTGTTGATGAGGCAGAAACCATCTTACAATCGGAAATTCCAGATTTGATTGTGTCAGATTTTGAGATGCCTGGTAAGGATGGATTCGAATTTAGAAGACGTTTGCTTAAGGAAGATGCTTTTAAGAACATTCCTTTCCTATTCCTCACTTCAATTAATGATAAGGATAATGTACAACAGGGTCTTGATCTTAAAGCAATTGATTACATCGCAAAGAATACGCCCCCATCACACATTTTATCTAAGATAGACAATTTGCTTCAGGCCGTTCGCGAACATTACGAGCGTTCATTAAGCGAGGTAAAAGGAATTGCAGAGCGATTAAACCTAAGAAATATCCCTTTAAAGGCACCAACACTTAATAAGTTTAAAATAGAATACTTTAATCAAACTTTCCAAAACCAGCCCGGCGGGGATTTTATAGATTTCATTAAAATCAACGACCGTTATACTTTTATTATTTTAGGAGATGTAATGGGCAAAAAATGGGGAGCATGGTTCTTTTCATTTAGCTTTATAAGCTATATCCGCTCTGCTATAAGGCTTTGTGTGTTCGACGAAAATTATTCATTGTCGGAAATTTTGAATAAGCTAAACCGGGTAATTTTTGTTGATGAATTATTAAGTGATATTTTTTCTACATTGAGTATTGTATTGTTGGATGATGAGCTGGGTACTATTAAATACGCTGGAGCAGGGGATCTTCCCGTTTTAAAATTTGAAGCAGGGGAATCGGAATTAAAGTATTACCGTTCTGATGGCATATTATTAGGGTTTTCAGACAAAGGAGATTATACGGAAATGGATATTCCAATCAATTCTGGAGAAGAAATCTACATGATTTCGGATGGAATGATCGATTTTGAAATAAATGGAGAAAAAAAATCAAACATTAACCTCTTTAAAGAAAAGTTGTTTAATTTTAAAAACACCAAAGAAACTGTACAAAATATAAAGAACAGACTTTTCGACAAACACATATCACAGGTTGATGACTGTAGCATCATCATCATAAACAAATTGTAAATGAACGTAACAAGACAAAACATTGATGACCTCGTTTTACTGACCATAGTTGACAAAGATGCCAACCTATCAAAATCAGAAAACTTCAAAGAAATTGTTTTTAAGGAAATTGAATCTGGTACCAGAAAATTAATTATTTCCTTTGAGCATGTAGAATACCTAGACAGTTCTTTTCTTGGAGCTTTGGTATCTATCTTAAAAAGCCTTGTGCCTAAGAAAGGAAAACTTATACTAATAGAATTGAACAACGACATCACGAACCTGTTTGAATTGACAAGACTTGATAAAATATTCGATTTAAGAAATTCATTGGAAACAGCTTTAGAAGAATTCAAATGAACACACTTCCGATAACCATCACGCTCGAGATTCCTAATAATCCGGATAAAATTTCTGAATATACCAGAACTATCCTTTCGAGTATACAGGAACATATGGCATTGGATATCGGTTATCAACGAAGGATAAAGCTAATTATGATTGAGCTGATGACCAACTCAATTAAGCATACGACTGAAAAGAACACCATTATTGAAATGACGATTGATTATCTTCATTTAAGCATACAAAAGATAGAAAAAGGTCTTAAAATACAATTTAGCGCTTCCTCTCCACAACTTCCTTTTGAAGAGCTAGACAAAATTTTAAATGTTAGTTTTTCTGAAGCAAATAAGCACCACATACAACCTTTAAGCGAATTCAAGTTTAAATTCCTTAAACCTTGTGAGGAAGACGATATGACGATAGACCAAATTCCAGAGCATTTTGGCTTATATATTATAACTATGGCTTCTGATAGTTTTGTGTATCAATACAACCCAGAACTTGGAGAAAATAGCTTTATTGTGCATCTTAATTTCTAGTTTTGTTACAACAATTACTATAATAGTTAATTTTAAGTAAGAATGAGTGTTGTATAATGAAATAATTGCATTACAACTAATAGGGACGTAATAGGGAGGTAACAGGGACAATTACCCTATTAACTTCCTATTAACTCCTAATTAATTACCTATTAGATTATAGTTACATAAAAATAAATCCTAATTTTGTCCTAAACTTATACCGAATTATCATGGCAGTAATTAAAAATGGAATACTAGGTGGCTTTAGCGGAACAGCTGGCGCAGTTAATGGCTATCACCTAATGGGGCAGGAAATTATGCGTGGCCC
The DNA here is from genome assembly GCA_025351765.1 of Pedobacter sp. Taxonomy (GTDB): domain Bacteria; phylum Bacteroidota; class Bacteroidia; order Sphingobacteriales; family Sphingobacteriaceae; genus Pedobacter. The sequence goes on along the minus strand of JANXVH010000165.1, from coordinate 11,384 downwards.
GCGCAGAGATAGAGTAAGCAAGGTAACACCTAAGGAACTTCTAAACAGGAACAAGTTTGCTGTTTCTCAAGTTTGGCTTCAACCATTAACTGGCCTGTTAAGAATTGGTTTTCAGCATTATAAAGCCAAGTGTCATGGATTCGTTGCGGCTAAATCTTTCATTTCCAAAAATGCGATTGTTTCAGACGATGCTGGCTTTCATGTTGATCCTGCATTAGCGTGTGTTAGTCATGGCCCGCTTAATCCTGGTTTTGAAGAAACGGCAACTTTAGGTGATAACTATTCAATAGATTTTACCTGGAATTATAACTGGGGCGCATATAACGATAGGGCAATGGTTGTTGCTTATGATATTGAAGGTGGGGAGGCAGAATATGAGACTTCACTTGCCAAACGTGCAGCTAAAAAAGGCACCCTTCAGGTGGGTAAAGAATATGCCGGCAAAACGCTGCATGTTTATATTGGTTTTGTATCTGAAGATAGAAAGTCTAGAAGTATCAGTAAATATTTAGGCGTGATTACAATGCCGGAGGCATCTGATGCAGTTGAAGAAACTAATATATAATATAATTTCTTAAGGATTAGCCTTTTTTTATGTAGTTACATTTCTACACTTTTTAGAAATGGGGCAATAAAATTCACAGGGTGTGTAAAATAGGGAGGTGATTAATATTGAAGTTATTACATTCAGAATACTGTTGAAACATCTGTAGGATTATTTAAATCGTATATTTACTTGTTAAACAAGCTAGCCATTTTGAATTTCACAATAAAGGAACGATATTGGTATATGTAATTGACAACTAAAAATAAATACCATGAAAATAAAATTACTTTCTTTCGTATTAGTTTCAGGGATTGTGATTTCATCCTGTAAGAAAACTGAAAAATTTCAACCGGTTGTTAACACATCAATAGATCAAATTGCTGCACCTGCTTCGTTTATGTGGTCGGCTTCACGAGACGTGAGTTTAAGCATTGGTATTTCAGACGCCAGTAATGGGAATTTAATCCATGTAATTAAGATATACACTGCCGAACCGTCTAAAGGTGGGGAATTGATTTCAAAGGGATCTGCCACATTGATCAGCCCTTTTAATACAAAAGTGACGTTATCCTCAGCAATCACTCAAGTTTATATTGAGAAAACTTCGCCAAGTGGAGCAGTAGTTGGTCAGACATTAGTATTGACTTCTGATAATATCTCTACAGCAATAAGTGCTACAGGGTTATCGGAAGTTAAGGCAATGGGTAAATTGGCCTATTCTATACCAAAAACGCTTTCCTTAGTTTTAGAAACTAGACCCACTGTTCCGGCTGGAGCTATTGTTATTCCAAATGGATCCGACAAGTATGAAATGGAAGATGGAAATAACTACGTAATTAGTGCAAATAATGCATCTGTGGATTTTAAAGATCCTAAAGGTGGTACATTATATATCACCGGTACAGGAGTGAATATCGGCCAATTAAACATGAAGAAAGACAATACCGTGATTATTTTGGGTAGCGCTACTTTTTCAAGCAATTTTAGTTGGGATAACAATGAAGGTACTATAAAGATTTTTGGAAGTTTAACAACCAATAATTTTAAAATTAGTGGCACATACAGGAATCAAGGAACTCACATCATTAATGGTGTTTTTACAGTTTCTCAAAATACGAATAACGTAAATAGTGGCATTATAACCGTTAATGGTAACACTGATATTGATGCTCCGTTTGAAAATGGGGGTACAATGAACCTAACAGGTTCTAACGAATTTAAATCTCAGTCTGATTTTACCAATAATTCGTCAGCTAAACTGAATTTCGGTAGTAGCGGTGCTGCTATCACTGGGAAATTGACAAACTCGGGAGAGGTGACATTTGCTAACGGAATCGTTAACATAAATGGCAACAATCCAACTATAACCAATAAAGCAAGTGGAATAATAACCGCATTAAACTCTCAAATGAATACGAATGGTTTATTTACGAATGAGGGCTTGGTTACCGTATTAAATCTTCAACATAACAGTAATTCCGCTTCAATAGTAAATAAATGTACATTTTATGTAACAGGAAATGCCATTATCGATAAACCTATTAATAATTATAGCTTCTTTAAAGTTACAGGGAATCTTGATTTAAACGGTTCCGGATCAATCAATTTATACGGTGGTGCTTATTTCCGTACAGGCTCATTAAATACGCTTGACGGGACTATAGAAGGCTTTATTTCAACGTCTGTATTCAAAGTTGATAATGCAATGAATAATCAGAGAAGTCAAAAAATTAAGGGCTTAATTGACTTAGTTAGTACGCAATCTGGCTTACCAGCTGATATTTGTGTTTTGCCGGCCAGAAAAGTTACATCACTCGCAAGCACGGTCTATATAGTTGTTAGCGATTGTATGGAAGAAGGCGCGGGTACCGCTCCAGCTAATAACGATACTGATGGCGATGGAGTTGCAAATGGCTCTGACGACTATCCTACTGACCCAACTAAAGCGCATAATATTATATCTGAAAACTATGCATTAGGTGGATCAACTGTAGCATTTGAAGACAGCTGGCCTAAAAAAGGTGACTATGACTTGAATGATGTTGTTTTCACTTATAAATATAAAGTTGTTACTAATGCTGCCAATAAAGTGGTAAGAGTTGAAGCCAATTATAAATTGCTAGCCACTGGTGGTGAATTTCATAATGGTGCGGGTATTGAATTCCCTTTACTTGCTGCTAAAGCAACTAACTTTACTGGTCCCACTGGAACTTCATTGGAAAGCGGGCAAACCTATGTTACGCTTATACTATTTACGGATAGCCGCGTAGAGCAAGCAACCTGGAATACGCAAACTACTCAAGTTACCTCACCTACTGTAAACTACGCCATCTCCTTTGATGTAGTAGATGGTCCGCTTCAAAGTGAATTTGGGTTTAATTTCAATCCTTTTATCTGGAATAACACATCAGGTTACGGACGTGGATTTGAAACTCACCTGTTTGGTAAAAAACCGACAAGCAAAGCAAATACTGCTTTATTTGGAACGAATGAAGATAGGACTAGTGTACTTAATAATAAATACTATGGTACTGATACTAATCTACCATGGGGTATCACACTTCCAATTGCAAACTTTAAATATCCAAAAGAAAGGATTTCTATTGTAGATGGGTATAGTCTATTCAATTCTTGGGCTACCAGTGGTGGAACAAGTAACCCTACTTGGTATTTAAATTCTACCTCAATTAATTTATTTGGAAATTAGCTCTTAATTAAGAGCTACTAATAAAAAAATCCCCACTGCATGCATTGGGGATTTTTTTATTAGTATTTGTAGATAAATTTACCCATAATGAGCGTTTTAATCTCCTTATAAAATCAATACAATTTTACAACACACTGTTTATCAATATTTTATAATTGATAAACTATTTGGAATAATTTTTTCAATAGAATGTGTGACCAAACTTTCAAAACCGTCAATTATGAATAGAAATCTACTTTTAGCGACCTTCTTTTTAGCCACACTATCAATTGCTGGATGTAAAAAATCCATCAGTCCTGTTGAGGAAATGCAAAAAACACTTATTGGCGATAAAGTTGCGCCAGATGGATTTGCTTACAAGTCTACCAAAGAAGTAACGATTAACATCAGGCTTTTGAATGACAAAGAAACACCTTTGAAAGGTGTGATGGTTAAGATATATAACCCAGATAATATTGGCACAGGCAGAGAACTAACTAAAGTAATAAGCAATAGCGAAGGTTACGCTAGAACTAAAGTAACTGTGCCGAGTTCTATTCAAAATTTTATAGTAGATGCGCAATATTTCGGTTTATTAAGAAATGTTTCAACTTATGCTTCAAACAATATTATAACTGCAATTATTGGCGGAAAAAATGTTAAAAGCGGAAATATTAATACCAGTAAAATCAGTTATGCGACACCAGATAATTTTAAGTTATCAGTTTTAACAAATGGAGTAAACGGCATCAGTTCTAAAACTGTTTTCGACTATGATCCAAAAAAATTCGATGAATTAGGTCGCCCCAATGAAGACAGACTGTCTACTCCTGACAATATTGATTTTAATGCGCTGAAAGCGTTAATCAACAATTCGCTTCCTGAATCGAAATATATAGCAGACAAATTCATTGCTACTGAAGCTCCTTCAAATTTATCAATTACTGCCTTGGCTGATGTTTGGATTACATTTGTTCATGAAGGTGCAGATTACCGAAATGCTTTTGGTTTTTATACTTTTCCTACAGGACATCCACCAGTAGACGCTAATGATATTGATAGTGTACATATGATTTTTCCAAATGCATCTCTAAAGGGACATAATGGAGCCGGGAATATGTTAACTGGCGATAAGGTTAAAATAGGCAGGTTTAAAGCCGGTACTTCTATTGCTTTTGTTTTAATTCAAAATTCTTATAATGATGATAAAACGATCAGTACAAACAATACTACATTTTATTCAAATGAATATTTAAATCCAGAAGAGGGAAAATTACAACGCCATAATGTATTGTTAAATCACGCTGCCCAGAGCAAATTTCTGATTGGGTTTGAAGATATTGATAGAAGGCTACCTGGTTGTGATCACGATTTCAATGACTTGGTAGTTTACGCACAATCTAATCCGGTTGAAGCTATATCTCCTAAAGATATTCCTTTTCTAGAAGAAAAAATAGTTGATACTGATGGTGATGGTGTGCCTGACGACAGGGATGTATATCCTAAAGACAAAGATCGCGCCTACGATAGATATTATCCAAGTGAGCTCACTTGGGGTACTACAGCTTTTGAAGATCTTTGGCCAAATGAGGGCGATTATGACCTAAACGACTTAGTGGTTAATTATAGGTATAAATTTGCAATGAGTGCAACGAATAACGTTGCCGATTTAACCGCAGAGTACACCCCTCTTGCAGCTGGTGCATCTCAAAAAAATGGCTTTGGTGTTCAATTGCCAATATCATCAGATGCAATCTCAAAAGTTTCTGGATCAAGTATCAAAGAATCTTATTTGAAATTAGCTGGCAACGGTACAGAAGCTGGCCAAGAAAAAGCTGTTATCATACCATTTGATAACTTCCAAAACCTTTTTAATGGCACATACTATATCAACACGCTTCCAGGCTCAGGCAAGTTAACTGGAGAAACTGTTAAATTATATATGCAATTCACAAGCCCATTGTCTGATGATTTTACAGCTTTAGCACCATTTAATCCGTTCATGATTAGCGGGCTTGACAGAGGGCGAGAAGTACATTTGGTTAACAAAGCACCAACCGACCTGGTTAACTTAAAAACTTTAGGTACGGGATCTGATACTTCTGATCCGAAAACCGGAAGATATTATGTAACAGCCAACAATAAGCCTTTTGGGATTGACATATATGGCACTTTTAGCTATCCACAAGAGAAAATAAATATTTCGCAAGTATTTACACACTTTGACGAATGGGCTAAATCGGGAGGCTACAAATATGATGACTGGTATTCAGATAAAGATGGCTACATCAACAAAAAATTAATATATCCATCAGGTAAATAATTAACTGACAAAGCAGCAACTATTTTAAAATATAGTTGCTGCTTTGTCGTATAAAAGAGATTTGAATATATTCCTTATCCTATCTTTTAAGCCCTCATCCAACATAATACATTCCCACCCAAACAGTGTAATTTTTCTTGCAAAAATATTCCGTCCAACGGCTTATAGTTAGTGATAATGAATTGTGCACTAGTACCTTAAAACTGGTATAGCCCCAATCATTTAAAATTATTTGCGGTACTTTTGTCGTAAAGTTTACTGAACCAACTAATGTTTAGTTATTTATTTTAATAGAGAATTTACAAGTTGTCATTTTTTTATCAATAAAAATAAGCACTATTTAATTTTTATTTCAGATATTTATTTTACACATGTCAATGAAGAGACATAGTTAAGTTAACTTCGACGCTGTAATATATATTATTAAATGAAAGTTAAGAATATAAATCCGATCCCCAAACGTATAGAAAGTCTTGACATATTGAGGGGCATGTCCTTATTGGGAATTATTCTAGCGCATTATATTTTATGTCATCTAGCCGGCCCCAGGCCATTAAATTTTAATAGTAATTTTAGCGACCCTTTAAACAGAGTTATAGTTTTATTTAATCAAAACTTTGTCGCTTCAAAATTTTATGGAATATTCGCATTTCTGTTCGGAGTTGGATTCATAATTCAGTCTGAAAGCTTTAAACAGAATTATAAAAATCCTAAAACACTTTGTATAAGAAGATTTTGGCTTTTAGGTGTATTTGGCCTTATTCACCAAATGATATGGATGGGTGACATATTAGTCATCTATACTCCTCTTGCATTTGCATTACTATTTTTTGAAAAAGCATCCAATAAAAGTTTATTAATTATTGCTATAATTTGCCTTATAAACATTCCTGGGATTGCTTTGCAAATTTTCGATAGTCGTGACGTGCTTTTCAATAAAATGCCATTTCCTTCAGGTTATGCTTCCTATTCAAAGAAATACATGACTCTAATTGAAAGCGGGTCATTGAAAGATCTTCTTATTTTTAATATAAAAGGAATATATGGCAAATTGTGGTATCAGATCGATAGTGGCAGAATCTTTCTTACTTTCGGCTATTTTGTTCTGGGAGCTTATGTAGGTCGAAGAAAAATCTATTTAGAAGGCGAGCAAGAGCTTGCAATAAAAATTTCAGCGGCAAAATATTCTGGGATTGTAGCTTTGATATTTATGTTTATTGTACATGTAGTCAATAAAAACCACTACTTGGATACAAACAATTGGGGGAGAAATCCTTTACAATACATTTACGAGTGTCTTATAGTTAATATTGCCAATATTGCCGGATGTGTATTCTACATTTCGGGTGCATCGGTTTTAATTACAAATAAGAAATGGGGGAATTTTTTTCATCCGTTTTCTGCATTAGGCAAAACTGCGCTTACTAACTATATTTTACAAAGTATCATCGCACTTCTTTTATTTTACAATATTGCAGGTGGAATGTTCCTCTATGAATCACCAGCCAATAAATATTTATTGGCAATTTGTATTTTTGTGATTCAAATTATTCTCAGTAATGTGTGGATGAAACACTTTGAGTTTGGACCTATAGAATGGCTGTGGAGATCAGGCGTGTTACTTAAATGGCAAAAATTCAGAAAAAAACCCATTAAAACATCAAGCTTTCTTGAGAATTCTGTTAGCTCTCTTTAAAATTGCCTTAAATAAGCCTCCGTCTAATTGAATTCTGCGATCCGTTGTCCATACTAATGTCTTTCTACTAGTAACGCAATGTAACCGACCGAATCCTTTATTTCTAAGTTTTAATGCAAGCCACCCATCTTCATTTGTTCCGTTAGGGTGGTTAAATCCATCCACATCTAAACCCTGAAGTCTTCTAAATCCAGAATTAAATCCATAAACATTTACGGCTTCATCTTTTCTCGATCGATTAATCATTCTTGTAATTTCAGCGAGCTTTTCATAGAAATAGTAAACCGTTCTAGAGGTAGATCCAGTGGGAATTAATGAAAATTGCCCGTATGTTAATGCTGTATCAGAAAAATTGAGCAAAGGATCTACCATTTGGTCAATCCAATCTTCTGGATATATCGTGTCAGCATCAGCATTTAAAATGTAAGTTCCTGTAGCCTGAGAAAGACCTGCATTTCTAGCATTTGTTATACCTTGTTTTGACTCAAGAATACACTTTACACCACAAAGCTTAGCTATTGCTTCTGTCCGATCGGTAGAATTGTTATTGACAACTATTATTTCGACTATTTTTGAAGTTAAATTATTAGCTAGAGAACCAAGAGTAGGAATAATATTGGCCTCTTCGTTGTAAGCAGGGATAACAATAGATACAACAGGTTTACCTTCTTTGCTAAGCTTTTTATAAGCTATATTTATCGAACTACAACTGCTTTCGGCATTGAAATCCAGGGTTAAAAATTTTTGTATTTGCTTAGGAATTTTTATCTGCCTCATATTAAATAGTATTAAATAAGATCAATACCTGTCAAGTAAAGTTATCAAATGTTGTTAAAAATAACGGATATTGCAGTATATTTAATGAAACCGATTTTGCATGGCAATGAAGTATAATTTTAACGACGTCACCCTATTAATAACTCATTATAATAGGAGCCATTCACTTCAAAGATTGTTAGAAAGCTTTGAAAAACTCAATTGTACCTTTAATGAAATCATTGTTTCAGACGATGCTAGTGAAAAAGTTCATTTAGATTTGATTATGGGTTTGCAAACTAAATATGTTTTCACACTAATCACAGCGGATAAGAATAAAGGACTTGCTAATAATCTTAATAAAGGGCAAAAATCTGTAAAAACACCATTTACTTTATATATTCAGGAAGATTTTGTTCCTAAAGAAATATTTCCCGAGAAATTACAAGATTCTTTGGGGATTTTAAAGGTGCGTGAAGATTTGGATATGGCACGTTATTACTCTTATTTTAAATATCCAAATTTAAAATACCTGAAGCATGGATTTTCTGAAATGATATTTAGTCCATTAAAAGTAGGATATCAAAAATTCTATTATTATAGTGACCACCCCCATTTAAGAAAAAGTAATTTTCTAGAAAAATTTGGAGAGTATGAAGAAGGTATAAAAAGTGATGCTGCAGAATATAAGATGATGATGACCTTCTTAAGAAAGTCAGGTAAAGCAATATATTACGATAAGTTTAAAGATTTATTTGATCAGATAAACTCAACGCTGGAACCAAGTACAGTAAAACGAAATAGTTTGAGAGAGAGCAATAATGTATTTATCCGTGTAATTCGCGGATTATACAAGAATGTTAAGTTTAATATTGATTTGTACAAATGAAAGTAGAAATTAACAATATAAATATTGTTTGTGTTTGCGACAACCATTTCACTATACTTTTGGGTGCCCTACTTAAGTCTATTGAGATGAACTATCTTGGACAGGACGAAATTCATTTTCATATTGTAGAAGATAATGTTAGCGATGAAAACCGAAGGAAGGTAGAGAGCTGTATAGAAAATAACCTTATTTCTATACACTGGATAAAAATGAATGAAATTATTGAGTCTAATATCTCACTTCCGTCTGATAGCTCTTCCTTTCCATTGAATGTTTATCTCCGCATACTTATACCTCATTTTTTAGAGGATTCCATAAAAAAGGTTATCTATTTAGATGTCGATATGATCGTTGTTAAAGACATATCTGAACTTTGGTCTATGGAATTAGGTAATCATCCTGTGGCTGGAGTTCTTGATAGAAGCTTAACTGTTAGTAATCCCTGGGGAGGTATTAAGAATTATCAGGAACTGGGTTTAGACAAAGGTGTAAAGTATTTCAATAGTGGGATGCTTTTAATGAATCTAGAATTGTGGAGAAAAGAAGAATTAGCTAAAAAAATAATAAAATGTGTAAACGATAATATTAAGTATGCGTCTTTTCCTGATCAATATGGGCTAAACGTTGTATTGGCAAATAGATGGAAAGAGCTTGATTCTAAATGGAACTGCTTTGCAATTTCAGAAGAGCCAGACCCATTTATTATTCATTTTATAGGTAATAAACCAATTTATTCTACCTATAAGTTCAACAAAAATTACAAACGCATTTTTTTTACCTATCTGGAATCGACACCCTGGAAAGGTTTCCAACCGTATAACAATTATCACAGATATCTAAAGAAAATCGCAAATAAGATTAAGAAGATTTTTAATTAAACGTATGTATAAAAAGCTAATCAATAAAATTTTAAGCCTGTATGTTTTAATCAGATATAACAGCGTGCCTAAAAGCTTAAGGTATTTCTATAGGGATACCATTTACTGCAAATTGACTCAAATCAAATATTTTATTAGCGATTATATAAATAAATCTAAGTATAAAGTAATTGATTTTGATGGAGAATTTGGACAAGAAGTTATGTTCGTCTTACCACATGCTTATTGGCATTTTAAAAACGGAACATTAAATAAGACTATTTCCTCAAAATACACCAAAGATTTATATTTTTTCTCAGAGAATCATGAGGAGAGGTATGATTTAAGGACAAATGAAGGAAATTACAATTTCGATATTCCTAGGATTTTATATAGCCAAGACTATGATATGGCTAAATGGGAACCAGTACCCTTGAAACAAAATTACAGAAACAGTAAATACACGTTTAAAAAACCAATACTCATTATTGCAAACAGATATAATAGCGAATGGGGAGGCCCTCCTATTAGTTATTACAGTATCGATCTATTAAATCAGATTATATCAACACTAAAGTCAAAATATACCATAATTTACAACAGACCTAAACCGATAGATATCGTTGAAGACAACAGTCAAACGTATGAGCTCAATGATCATGAATTTATTAAAAAAAATCATTCTGAAGTTATTTTCCTTGATGATATTTATCAAAATAGTAAGACAGACCATTCCAGCTTTAATGAACTTCAGTTTGCAGTGTATGCTAATTGTGAACGATTCATTTCAGTACATGGAGGAACAGCTTCATTAGCTAGTTATTTTGGAGGAATTAACTTAATACTTTCAAAAGAAGGCCCGGAACATTATTTCCAGTGTTTTAAAACACTCTATCCAAAATTATCAGGAGCGGAAATTTTACATGCCAAATCTGATGAAGAAGTTAAATCCTTTATAGACACTCATTTTTAATCTATGACTAAAATAAACAACGACGGGTATTGGCTTAAATCAGGGTTCATAAATATAATTCAGAATTTTTCTGGTGTTTTTTTTGGAATTGGAAGCTTTTATTTTTTAGTAAGAATACTTACAAAACATGATTTTGGTGCATGGACTCTTTTTATGTCTACAACCACCATACTTGAGATGATTAGAGGTGGACTAATACAGAATGCTTTAGTCAAATTTTTATCTTCTAGTACAGAGATAGAGCATCCGAAAATTATTTCAGCCTCTTTTACCATAAGTGGGGTGCTTTCAGTTATCTGCATTGTAGTTAATTTGGTCTTTGCCGGATGGCTGAGCAGATTGTGGAGCTCTCCGGAACTGTCTACTCTTTTTTATGTATTTAATATATCATTTATATTAACGTTTTTATTAACGCAATTCAATTCCATTCAATATGCAAACCTTAAATACAATGGTATATTTATCACCAACCTGATAAGGCAAATCACTTTTTTTATATTTGTATTGAGTTGCTTTTTTTTTAATTTCGAAACATCGTTGCTAATATTGGCGTGGGTTCAAATAGGCGGCATTTTGATTAGTACAATTGTAGCTTACTTTTATACTATCCCCTACCTCAAAATTTCATATAAAATCTATCCAGAATGGATAAGAAAG
>JANXVH010000089.1 GCA_025351765.1 Pedobacter sp. | reverse complement strand
GGAGCTTTAACAGCAACAACTTTTAATGATCCACGGATCTTATTAACCACCAAAGTAGCTAATGCTTCACCATCAAGATCTTCTGCAATGATTAACAATGGCTTACCCGTTTGAACTTGTTTTTCCAAAACAGGAAGCAATTCTTTCATATTGCTAATCTTTTTATCATAGATTAAAATGTAAGGGTTTTCTAATTCCGCTTCCATTTTATCAGCATTGGTTACAAAATATGGAGATAAATATCCACGGTCAAATTGCATACCTTCTACTGTTTTAACTTCAGTTTCAGTACCTTTTGCTTCTTCAACAGTAATAACACCATCTTTACCAACTTTACCCATAGCTTCAGCAATCAAAGCACCAATAACTTCGTCATTGTTTGCAGAGATAGATGCAACTTGTTTAATTTTATTGTTGTCTTCACCAACAGTTTGAGACTGTGATCTCAAGTTTTCAACAATTGCCGCAACTGCTTTATCTATACCGCGTTTTAAGTCCATTGGGTTTGCACCAGCAGCTACGTTTTTAATACCAGCAGTAACAATTGCTTGTGCCAAAACAGTTGCGGTTGTTGTTCCATCACCTGCAATATCTGCAGTTTTAGAAGCAACTTCTTTAACCATCTGAGCACCCATATTTTCAATTGGGTCTTTCAACTCAATTTCTTTTGCAACAGTAACACCATCTTTCGTAATTGATGGAGAACCGAATTTCTTGTCGATAATAACATTACGACCTTTAGGTCCTAATGTAACTTTAACTGCATTAGCCAAAATATCAACACCTCTTTTCAGGGCGTCACGGGCTTCTACGTTATACTTTACTTGTTTTGCCATTTTATTTTTTTGATTCTAGTTTTTAATGATGAGATGAAAACAGATTAAAGAGTTCCTAAGATGTCAGAATCTCTCATAATTAAATATTCTTTGCCTTCCACGGTTACTTCTGTACCACCGTATTTGCTATAAAGAACCTGATCGCCAACTTTTACGCTAAGCGGAATCACATTTCCTGTCTGATCAGCAAATTTACCTGGTCCAACAGCAACAACTATTCCTTGTTGAGGTTTCTCCTTAGCGGTATCTGGGATGTATAGTCCAGATGCTGTTCTTTCTTCTGCAGCAGCAGCTTCAACAACTACTCTATCTGCATTAGGTTTAAAGTTTAAAGCCATAACTTGTTATTATTTTTATTTTAGTTTATATGTAAAAGTAAATTAATTACGTAGGTAACAATACATCAGTTTTTATGCCAATGCACGGTAGCTTGACAAATTAACACGGCATTGTCAGCTAATGCTTTAGGTGTATCAGTTTTCGTGTCAGAGTGGCAGAAACAAAAAAACCCGGATGTATTAAACAACCAGGTTCTCAAATTCGTTTAGGGCTTTGCCTTATTTTTTTGTGGTATCCTTGCTTAAAGGAGGAGTATTAGCTGGAGCGGCCTGTTGTCCACCACCTAAAAGAGAAGGAGCAGGAGTTTTGTCCAATTGCTCTTGAATTTTAGATCCACCACCAGTAGCAGAGCCACCAGATTTTGCCATTGTAGTAATGGATAAAGTGATCACTACAATAAGTCCCAATAATATCCATGTTCCTTTTTCCAAAACATCGCCGGTACGTTGTACACCAAACATATTGCTGCCGGAACCACCAGTAGATAGACCACCACCTTTTGGGTTTTGTATTAAAACAAACAATCCTAGGGCGACGCAAATAATGATGAGTAGTATAATTAAAAACAGCATAGTGAGTTATATAATATTAAATTTTCTTTTCTATAGATTTAACAAGGTCGGCAAAGTAACGGCTTTTTTCTGGAAACTTCAAACTTAATTTATGATAAGTCTCTATGGCCTTGTCATAAAGCATTTGTTCTATATAGATTTTGGCCAATGTTTCAGTAACCATGTCATTCTGGTCTTCAGCGCTTTTTCTTGCCTTATTTTCATTGTTGATCTCCTCTGCCTTCAAAACCCTGATTTGGTGATCGCCTTTAATAAATTTCTCAATGACCTCGCTTCCCTTGTGAGGAACCTTTGGTTGTACGGGTGCTGCCACAAGTTCTTCTGCATTAAATGGCGTTTGAATGTGAAAGATGTGTTCTACATATTGCTGTTGCAGCTCACTAGGTTTATCATGCTGCGACTGGGCTTTTTGTTCGCCCACTCTCACCTCCTTAGGCGACGCATAGGGTTGAAATATCTGTTGGTATTCCTTCCTGGTTTTAGCAAGCCACCATAAAAATGTAAAGGGCAGTTTATCATCGTCATACTTACTTACAACCTGATCCTCATTCCCAACAATGCCACCCTCCATAGAATCGGCCTCCATTGATTCATGATCTTCTATTTCTGGAACAGATTCTACTTTAAAATTATCCTGGAAAGCAAAAAAATCTGTAGACACAATATTTTCCAATACAAGGTCTTGCTCCAGCTTAGCAGCTTCATTTTCTATTACTTGTATTTCACGGTCGAAGTCCTCAATAGGAGGGGTTACTTTTGAAGAAAAAGCTTCGCTGTAAAATTCGCTGATTTCTTCAAAAACGGCATCTTCTGCAGCTTCATCTACGGGCGTGGGAATAGTAGACTGATCATTGTTACCATCAATTTCAGCCCGTTCTTCTTCAGTTGCTACTTCATCAATTCCTGCCCCATAAATAGCCACTGGCTCAGCATCAGCAATGACAGGCTGATAACTAAATTGTGTATCGAGCAAATATTCTGGCTCGTATATTATGTTATGCAATAACTGCCCATTGGTGTACAAAGCAGCCGATGTAAGGGTTTCATTTTCTTCTAAATTGCCAATAGAAGCTTTTGCCAGTAGTAACCTAAGCGGCTGAAAATAAGGATAACGCGCTACATAGCCTTTTAATAAAGTCACATCATCCGCAGCAATCCTTTCTGGTGCGGCTAAAACATCATTGACCCGGCTTGTTTCTGCGCTATTTACCATTGTGCAAATGCCCGGTTAAAGATATCCTCTGTTAATTGTGCGGTTACATCTTTGATCAGTGCCGGCTCCTGTGTTTGCAAGCTACCAGCAAGTTTAAAATCCTTAAAGCGCTCAAATGATTCTTCAAAGCTTTGTTTAGGATTTAGGTTGTTTACGTATTTAACATTTATCCGGATAGTAAGCCTATTTGCACCCGCCAAAGATTGCCTGTTGTTGTTATCCTGTATCGCTACCGGTCTAATGTCGTAACCTATAATGTTGCCAGAAAAGGTAGCTTCGGCATCATTTGGTGTGATGCTCAAACGAGTCTGATTCCTGATTCTTGTTTTCAACTCTTCTGTAAACTGAGAACTTAAAGACGCCACTACTAGCGGTGCGTTGTTTTCGAAAACAGTTACGTTAACGGTTTTCATATTAGGCGGAATTGACTCACCTTTGAAAGAGATCTTACACCCACTAATTACAAAAAAGGCAATAACGATATACAGATTCTTCATCACTAATTCAGGTTAAGTTCTTTTATTTTTCTATAGAGCGTACGTTCAGATATGCCTAGTTCCTGTGCAGCAAACTTACGTTTTCCTTTATGTTTTTTTAAAGCCTTTTTAATCAAATCTGATTCCTTATCTATCAGTGATAATGATTCTTCCACTTCTTCTGCTTCGTGAGCGTAGTTGTAGTCAACCGGACTAGACGAAGGCTTCTTTATGGTAAGCTGATTAGAATGCTCGTTATTTACTTTTTGGTCCACTTCCTGATAAAGCTGATTAATGTAATGCGTATTGTCTGCCATTACATGAGACGTATTTCCGCCATTCTGAATAATCTCCGCAACCAATTTTTTAAGGTCCATCATATCCTTCTTCATATCGAAGAGTACTTTATATAAAATGTCTCTTTCTGTATAATCTTCCTTATTGCTGCCGTTGATGGCCATTGGAAGGTTGCTTCCACTTTCATTTGGAATGTAATTTAACAATGCTGTACCGGTAACATTGCGATCTTTTTCAAGTACACAAATTTGTTCGGCAATATTTTTTAACTGCCTAACATTTCCCGGCCAACTGTAATTACTTAATAGCTGAATGGCATCCGGCTCCAGTTGTATACCCGGACTGCGGTATTTGTCGCTAAAATCTGCAGAGAATTTTCTAAAGAGCAAGTAAATATCTTCTTTGCGCTCCTGTAAGGCCGGAATTCTTAAAGGCACGGTATTTAATCGGTAATATAAATCCTCACGAAATTTACCCGATTTTACTCGGTCGTACACGTCAACATTTGTAGCTGCAATAATTCTTACATCTGTTTTTTGAACTTTAGATGATCCTACCCTCAAGTATTCGCCGCTTTCTAATATCCTTAGCAAGCGTGCCTGTGTGCCTAGCGGAAGCTCTGCTACCTCATCTAAAAAAATAGTACCGCCATTGGCCACCTCAAAGTACCCTTTACGGGCCTCATGCGCACCGGTAAAGGAACCTTTCTCATGACCAAATAGTTCTGAATCTATTGTTCCTTCGGGTATAGCGCCGCAATTTACAGCAATGAATCCGCCATGCTTACGCGTGCTCATCTGGTGTATAATGTGCGAGAAAACCTCTTTACCACTACCACTTTCGCCACTAATCAAAACAGACATGTCTGTTGGCGATACTTGTCTGGCTATATCTATTGCCCGGTTTAATAGTGGAGAGCTTCCAATTATCCCAAAGCGGTTTTTTATATCTTGTACGTCCATTTATTTAATAGCTATTAACAAACCGCGACACTAAAGCCGCCTCAATTTTAACTAACAACTGTTCCCAGCAAAGTAGCCGATGTACACCTGTCAATATAAACATTTACATATTCTCCAGCCTTAACACCTGCTGTTAAGGGAAAAACTACCATTGCGTTCTGATCATTCCTGCCGCAAAAGTCCTGATCAGATTTTTTGGAAGTTCCTTCTACCAGAATTTTCATGGTTTTACCTACAAACTGCTGCAATCTATATAAGGAGGTTTGCTGTTGTTTTAATAGGATTTCTGCAAGTCTACGCTTTTTAACTTCCTCCGGAATATCATCTGCCAGTTTACGCGCAGCTAGTGTACCTGGTCTTTCAGAATAGCTGAAGGTAAAAGCAAAATCATACCCTACATAGTCCATCATGCTTAAGGTTTCTTGGTGTTCTTCTTCCGTCTCCGTGCAAAACCCGGCAATGATATCAGAAGATATAGCGCATCCTGGAATAATTTGCCTAATGGTATCAATTCTGTTAATGTACCACTCTCTTGTATAAGTTCTGTTCATTAATTCCAATATGCGACTGCTGCCAGACTGAATTGGCAAGTGAATATAATTGCAGATGTTATCATGTTTTGCAATGGTATACAACACTTCATCAGTAATATCTTTAGGGTGAGAAGTAGAGAACCTAATTCTTAAATCGGGACTAATCACTGCTACTTTTTCTAACAGTTGTGCAAAATTAACTTCAGTTTCTGCCTCTTCTATCGCATCCTTACCTTTCCATTTGTAAGAATCCACATTCTGACCCAGCAAGGTCACCTCTTTATAACCACGCTTAAAAAGATCATTCGCCTCTGCTAAAATAGAATAAGGATCGCGGCTGCGTTCCCTGCCCCTGGTAAACGGAACCACGCAGAACGAACACATGTTATCACAGCCTCTCATAATAGAAATAAAAGCAGTAATTCCATTACCGCTTAAACGCACCGGGCTAATGTCTGCATAGGTTTCCTCACGGGAAAGTAATACATTAATTGCTTTTTGTCCGCTTTCTACTTCACTCAATAAAGCAGGAAGTTCACGATAAGCATCAGGGCCAACAACTACATCTACTAACTTCTCTTCTTCTAAAAATTTAGATTTTAGTCGCTCAGCCATGCAGCCTAAAACACCCACAATAAGCTTAGGATTACGTCTTTTCTCCACACCAAATTGCGAGAGGCGGTTTCTAACCCTTTGTTCTGCATTTTCTCTAATAGAGCAGGTGTTGATGAAAACCACATCCGCTTCTTTGTAGTTGCCCGTAGTTTCAAATCCCTGATCTAGCAAAATGGAAGCAACAATTTCACTATCAGCAAAATTCATCTGGCAGCCATAGCTCTCAATATACAATTTGCGACCGTTCCGTATTAATGGTGCGTCAACAACCAAAGCTTCACCCTGGCGCTCTTCATCATGTTTCTTATCGGCTAATTGTAGGTCAATCATATCTCGTAATGGTGTATGTGGGGGTCAAAAATACAAAAATATATTTACAAATGACAAATTGGCAGTAGTCGCCATACTGTAAAATTATATAATTTTAATTCCATAGGATTTTTCTCTGGGCTCGATAGGGACTTCTTCGAACTGAGCCCATAGTGAACCCATACTGAGCCCACAGTGAGCCCACGTTTTACCGTAAAAACGTGGGTTCAGCATGGATTAGTAATTGGTACAGCATGAATTCAGTATAAGGAAGGCTGTACAAAGTCCAAATCTGCTGTCTTATACAATCACTTCTGTACAAAGGCACTATTTGCGTAAAATAATATTCTTTTAATTTTTTTTAAACCCATATAGGACTTTTTGAATATCCCATTGTCTTGTATATATAATTAGGGATAGTTAAATGTTCAACGCATTGTTTTCAAAGAATAAAGACGATAAATACGGATGGTTTGGTAACTACGCTAGCTGGGAAAAAGCCAGTGCAG
Organism: Pedobacter sp.; assembly: GCA_025351765.1. GTDB lineage: Bacteria > Bacteroidota > Bacteroidia > Sphingobacteriales > Sphingobacteriaceae > Pedobacter. The sequence continues at coordinate 1,329 of JANXVH010000089.1, read as the reverse complement.
TTGCGGGCGGTTACGATGCGGCTAATATTTTAGAAAGAACTAAAGATTCCATGTTAAAGATTAAACAGGGAGTAGCAGTTTACGAACGTGATTCTGTAATTTTTGATAAAAAACAATGCCCTTACGCTTTGCTTGCCTTCTTGCAACTTAGCGCAACGTTAAAGAAAAAGGCGCTACATATATTAGATTTTGGGGGTGCTCTTGGAAGTACCTACTACCAGATAAAAGAATTTTTAACTATAGAGGTCTGTGCCAGCTGGAATGTGGTAGAGCAGGCTCATTATGTAAAATGCGGAAATGAACATTTTGCTGATGACACACTTAAATTTTATCCCACCATTGAAGCATGCCAGGAAGAAAAGAAAGTAGATTTGGTGCTGCTTTCTAGTGTTGTGCAGTACTTGGAAAAACCTCATCAGTTCCTTAAACAATTGTTATCCTACGGTTTCGATTTTCTGTTATTTGACAGGACTGCTTTTAATAATAAACCAGACGACCGCTTAACATTGCAGGTAGTTCCGCCCGAGATATACGCTGCATCTTATCCTTCCTGGTTTTTTCATCAGGAGTTCTTTCTAAGTCATTTTGAAAAATATTATAAAATAGTTGCCGAGTTTCCTTCCTACGTGCAGGGCGAGGAGGTCATGTGTATTGACGGTAAGCCATCTGGGCGCGATAAAGGTTTTTACTTAATTAATTTATCTCTACATGCTTAAATTTTGTACGCTATTTAACTCTACTTACTTGTCGCGCGGATTAGCCATGTACCGCTCGCTTGAAAAGCAATGCAGTGATTTTCACCTATATATCATCGCATTTGACGATCATTGTTTTGATCTGCTTAGTCGCCTAGGACTGGAGAGTGCTACCATCATCAGCTTAAAAGAATTTGAAAATAAAAGACTTCTTGAAGTAAAGAAAGCAAGAACAGCAGGAGAGTATTGCTGGACCTGTGCTTCATCAAGCATAAAATATTGTTTAGAGAAGTACAAATTAGACCACTGCACTTATGTAGATGCAGATCTACTGTTTTTCAAAAATCCTTCAGTATTGATTGAAGAGATGGGCGAAAAATCAGTATTGATCACAGAGCACCGGTACACACCATGCTATGATCAATCTGCAAAGAGCGGATTATATTGCGTACAATTTATGACATTTAAGAATACCTGGGGGGGTATGGAAGTGCTGAACTGGTGGGTGGACGCCTGTTTGAACTGGTGTTTTAATAGGGTTGAAGATGGTAAATTTGGAGATCAAAAATACCTTGACAACTGGACCACTAAGTTTAGTACTATCCAAGTGCTGCAACATCTGGGGGGTGGCGTT
>JANXVH010000084.1 GCA_025351765.1 Pedobacter sp. | reverse complement strand
TTTTAAATTCACTTCTTTCTGTCCACACATATATGTTTACCTGGTAGTCAATGGGTGTTGAAACAGTCGTTACAGAACGGTCACGGTAAAAGCCCTGGATCACGGTGCTATCGCCATCCACAATAATGGTTTCTTCAAACGCTTTGGTTTGGTGCGTTACATTGCTCGGCTTCCAAAACGCGTTTTGTGAAAAATCCTGGAGGCCGATGTTTTTATCTACAAGCAGATCCGCAGCATAAAAGATATTTGCTTCTTCACAGCTTTGTAGTTTCACTTCGCCAAGGCACAGATCGCGTTTGAACAAAAGCGGCTTTAGTTCTTTAGGCGCTCTTGGATCAATTCCTCCAGCAGTTCCATCTGCTGCGCTACCACTTGTAGAATCTTGCGGATAGGAAAACAACTTTGCTGTTATCTCTACACCAATGATGCGTGTAGTGTCTTTTGGAAGCTTCACCTGGAAGTGAACTACCTGTCCTACCTTTTTGATGCGAATGGCTGTAATGACTACCTGTTCCCTGATCATAATTCGTCCTCCATTAAGCAATCCAGGTAAAGAGATACTCTGTAAGTTTCAAAGTGTGAACGCCCGTCTTCCGTGTCTGTGTAGGTCAGCTTAATAATACCGTTGCCGGGATTAATGCTGCCCAAGTCATAGTAACGCTGTTTAGGCGATACGTTGATTCCTGACATCAACAGTTTGCTCTCGTAGTTATCCGGAAAATATTCTTCCTTGTTCACTTCAATTTTTTGCGTTCCCCTGTAATACAAAAGATCATCTTTGTCAGAAGTCAGTAGTACGCCTTTTATTTCCTTAATGGTTTTGTCGAGTTCAAATTGTTTACTCACACTTTGTCCTGCGGCTGTTACCTGTAGATCAAATCGTTTTTTTACCGGCTTTATCATGTTGCTTTTTTTAGTGTTGGTTTATAAAGTCCGCAGTTAACCTGCGGACTTTTTGATAGAGTGTTTACTATGGTGTAGTAATGGTGCCGTGCAAGCCGATGAACAACTGCGTTTTCGGATCAAGTGAATCCATTGAGCCTAACTCGATAGTGGCTTCAATTAAAATATCATCATGGATCAGGCGCGGGTTTGCCAGCTTGTAGTAGCCAATCGGCAACGTGTGGTTATTCGCGGTCTTAAACACGTTAAGACTGGTCTCCGGCATGATGACTTTTTTATTGGACTTCAAGCTGAACTCGCCGTTCGCGATCACACCGTAATCTTCCAGTCCGCCAAATTTGATCGCCATGATTTTATCGACGTTGTTTTCAAATGGTACTCCGGCAAGGATGGAAATTCCGCTTACCAGTAAGGCCTGATTTTTCGGAAGACGTGCTGAACTCAGCGATTGCAGTCCAATCGTTTTAGTATCCTGCGTTTCAAACATCTTTATGGTTTTTGAATTCACCGGCTTAATACTATAAATCACTGTATCTGCCAGGCGAAGATCACCGCGTGATAAGCCTTCTTTGATGTGTGGCGGCAACTCACCGAAATGCTTTTCCATTTCTGCCCTTGAGCCTCTGCTCGCACCGCCTGTGCTTGCAAGTTTGTTAATCGTTCTTGCACGTTTAATGGGATTCATCCGGCGTAATGCGCCTAACAGCTCATCCCCGTCAAGGCCATCAAGGCCAAGCAATGCGCCCATGTTATTGTAGTCTTCTGCTCCTTCTAATACGTCTAACATAATTTTGATTTTTTTTGGTTTAACTAATTTTTATTTCGTTTAAAAAAGGGCGTAGCTTTCCTGTTCCACTATTTTTACCGAATAGGGATTTGCTTAACAGCAATAAGATTTAGTAGGAACGATAAGGGCTACAACCCGATTTGTTTTTTTGGAGCCTAATAAATTTTCTCCTCCATTCCTGACATGTCATCATAGACACCCGACATTTGTTTGCGCTCATATTGCTCGCCGCTCCGGGCAATCTCGCGTTCAATGTCGTCCAGTGATCCCATGTCAAGTTCCTGGTTTTGCTGTGGGTATTTAAAGTACTGCACGTTACCAAGCCCGCTTGTACCTTCTTCTTTGGTACTGTCTTTTGCTTTAACGATCTTGTCGATGTAGAGCCTTTGTTTGATATTGGTTCCAAAGGCTTTCATTCGCTCTGTTGCTCCGTCTAAGCCTGACAGTCCACTCACCGCTCCTGATCCGATCTGATAGCCTCCCGAAGCCATCATCCCTAATCCAAAGCTTGTTGTTAAAGAAGAACCCATGTAGTGACCCATTAGCGATGCTGCAAAGCCGACCAACAGCGATGGCTTACCAACGGCAGCTCCCGCCAAGCCTCCTCCGATCACACCTACTGCTAAATCCTTCACCGTTTCGATGGCACTGTTTTTTGCATTGCCCTTGGTATTTAATTCCTGGGCGATGGCCAGAACTCTCGCTTTCTTTGCTTTTCCGGCTTGTTTATTTTTTCTCTTGCTCATGTGTTTAGTTTTAAAGGGTTATTAATTTTGCTACATCAAGGCGATGTTTGATTTTTTTCCATGCGCCAAACGATTATTTTTTTTGCCCCTTTTTCTTTTTTTATGTCTGCGACTGTTAAAGCCATTGAGCGCGATTTGTCCTGGGGTAGCGGGCTTCTTTTCATTGTGACCTTTGATCATCTTATAGCCTGCGTAAAGAACGCCTGCTACTACAACTCCAATCCCTACCGGTTTCATCCACTTTTTGTTGTTCTCCCAAAAGCCTTTCAAACCTGTTGGTGCTTGGTCGGGGTCACTGGTTTTTGCTTTTTTTGCGCTGCCATTTGTTCCGTCATCGTCACTGCCTCCTTCGCTCTCATCATCTGTTGTGGCCGGAGGGCTTGAATTTGTTGTTGCAGGAGCATTAGAGCTTTCCTCTCCTGATCCGCTCTCTTCCGATCCACCTTCGCTGCTAACGTTCACTGATGGCTCCGAGGAGCTTTCGTCTCCGCCTTCCCCACCGTTATCTGCTGAGCTGTCTGAATTACCATCACCACTTCCGCCACCGCCTGAACCTTTCTTGCCTTTTTTACCTGGAAAGATGCTTCCGATGGATTTAATTAATGCTGCCAGGCTTCCCATCACAGTTGAGGCTGCTGCTACGGCTGCACCTGCTGCTACAACCCCAAGACCCTCTGTTCCTTCCAAGCCATTCACAAACTCATCGTTATACACTTCTCCCAAGAGTTCATCTATCCCTGAAAATTCGCTTATGCCGGATGTCTGAATTTCATAGGAATCAATCAGTCCTAATCCGCTAACCTCCTTGTGCCGGTTACCGCGTCCCGAAAGAATGGCTTTTTTCAAATTTTCAGGCTGGCCTCCGGCAGAGAAAAAGATTTGCTCAATTTTATAGAGTACTTTCTTTAACCTGCCGAATTTTGACATGTCCGCTCCTTTCGCTTTTGCCTGTTCTTCGGTTAAGTAAGCCCACTTTAAATTTTCAGGGACTTTCATCACGTTCAGCTTCATGGATGCAAGAATCCCGGCACGTAATAAAGCGGTTGCAGGATTCAACCTGTTGGCTACATGCAAGCCTTTTTTTAATGCTGTTTTTATTTTTTGAAATCCTTTTCTCTTACCTTTTTTACCACCCTGGTTCTCGGTGGGTATGGCAGACGTACTCGCCCGTTTTTTAAACAGCTTTCCTAAATCTCCCATTTCATCGTTCCAGCCAAACAGGTCTTGTGTGTCCACATTCCCGATCAGGCTGTTTTCGGATTCTTCAATCCCGTCTAAATACTGTAAATCCATTTTGAAATCTTTTTTTTCTGTGTAAGGTTCTTCATAGTTAAATCTGTCCACTACGCAATCCATGATGATGTACTTGCCGTTTCCCAATGGCACGATCGGATAGATGTGTTGGAAAAAATCCTGCTTGTACTTGGTGATGCGATTGATTACGGGAATTTTCAATACGCTCAAACAAGTACCAATGAATGTTGTAAAGCAGTCACAGTCTCCAACGCCATCATGAATTAATCGCCTTGGGCTTCGCACCTGTTCAATACCGCGTTCATCTTTTTTGTACCGGATGTGATGCTTAACAAAGTACCAAAGCTTCTCACATGCCTTATAAGTGGAGAGACCGCTTAATTCCTGGTTCACAAAATTTTCAACCTGCCATTGGGTTTTAGAAACCACGTTGGGAATAAAATCAACGGTGTCTGCAACCGTTGCTCCCATCTTCACAGTATTATCTACTGCCGTTGCCTTTGGAAACAAATGTCGGTAGGATTCCAGGCTTTGTATTTTTATGACTGTCGTTGATTCCATTTATGCTTTCGGTTTTAATGTGAGGTCATCTGTTTTCTCATAAGGCATTTTCTTCCAACCGAGATCAAGCGTGGTAATGGTTTTTACAAAAATGGGCGCGGGCTGTTTTTTTGCAAGAAGGTTCATTAAACCTGATCCGAGTGAAAGCAGACCTGTGAACGGAACTTTAATCATGATGGCATCGATCTTGGCTTCACCATAAGGCGGGATGGTAATGTCTTTATTGACTGCCTGCGATGATCCAATTGTCTTATCCTTAAATAACACCTTTACAAACGGGAATTTAATTTTAAAGCTGCTTGTTGTTGGGTTTTTCAATTGTACATCTATGCGGATCGTTAAGCCATCCAGTTTTAAGGAATGAATACTCGCCTTTGCCACGGATTCCAGTTCTACACTTGTTCTTTTCAGGCGTGTTACATACGTGATAAGGCCAATCACACCTGCACCGATGCCTGTTCCTAACACAATATTTTTCCAGTTCGCCATTTTGTTTTTCTTTTTTTGTTTGTTACTACTCTGTTGGTTTGTTTTTCTTGTTGATCAGGCGATGCGAAATGTAATCGCCGGCCAGTTTAAAGACCATCCATATTGCCCCTCCTATGGCTGCCTTTATCGCGTATGCTTCAAGGCCTGAATAATCCAGGTTGGCAAACAAGATCGCGCCGGTCAAAAAGGTTTGCGATGTGCTGTCGGTTGCTGTTTCATGTGGTTTCATACTATTGTTTTTAATTGTTTATGTTTATCGTGATCAAAGGTCTGACAAGGGTTTGACGTGCTGTCCGGCCTCAGTACTTCTGTATACTTTTGCAACCACGTTTTACTTTGTTTCACTTTTGTTACGCTGCGATCTTTAAATTTTGTTTTGGATTCGCGTGGGCATCTCCCGCAGGAATGTCCATGAGTTGTCCCGGAAGTCCATAGGTTTCGACAATTATTTTAACCTGCTCAACACTGTATTGTCCGCAGATCGGTTTTCCAATCTTAGGCTCAATAGCTGCAAGCCATCGCCTGCACACGTATTTTGACACGCCCAATACAGTTTCTAATTCTTTTTTGCAGTACGGTTTCAGTACAAATGGTTTTGCTAAATAGATGATATGTTTCATGATGTTTATTTTTTAAATGAATGATTAGTAATTTGTGTATTGAAGGTGAACGACAGTGTTCATGTAGTGTTGGAGTAAGTCAAATTGTTTCAACGAAATGAATTTCTCACGGTAGTATTCAATGCTCAGCAGGCTTTTTACTTCACAGTATTGAAGAACCGCTAACGAAAGAATACTGATGCCTTCGTTGTAATGCGGCACATCGGCACGTTGTAGCTGAACCTGCTTAAACCATTTCTCGGTGCCTTTTAACCCATTTTTATAATTGATGTTTAACCAGTCAACCGGTTTGGAAATATATCTTCCTTTTTTGCGTGATACGTAGCGTTTGGCAAGGCATACGCGTTCTATTAATTGCTTGAATGTTTTTTCAAGGTTTCTGCTTCCTTTAAAATGCTCGTCAATTAATTCTTTAAACTCCATTACTTCTGCGTCAGAAAATAATTGGTTGTTCCATAAGGTGGCATGACAGAAAAGCCACAATTGAGACACGCGCTTTTCACGTTGGGAGAGTGGAAACAAACCGCCCTTAATTAATTTTAGTGGTGTTTTTTTTGTGCTTTTTACTTCTGTTATTGTCTGGATTTTTTTGAGTGGTTTCATGATATGTAGATTTTATTTGTTACGTTTTTTATGTTGTCATTACTTGACGAAACAAAGGTATATCAACGTTTACAGGGCATGTCCGCAGATGACCGAAGTTGTCCGAAGATGACCGCAGACCAACTTCCTTTAACATTTTTATTTTGTTAAAAATGATCTTGAGATAATTATTTTTTTGGATTGAGCTTCACGCAAGAATAAATGTGAAGTCGTTATTACATCAGAAAAATGTAATGGCTATAAAAGCAAAAAGCCGGTTGCAAAAATGCAACCGGCTTTTGATGTATGTATGTATTTTTATTAAGAGCTTTTAATTTTTACGTTTGGATAATCGAGGTGTTCTATAATCATAATCACTTGTTCAATGCTCCACTTGTAACCATCTTTTGGGCCAAGCTTGTACTTAAATTTTTCAAGCATTCTTCTGAATGTTCTTTCATTCTCGCCGTAAAGCTCTGCTAATTGTGCTGTTCTAAAACGCTGAAGTTCGATTGTAACTGTTTCTCTTTCCATGTCTCCTCTTTTAAATTATCCGGTTAACTACTAAAAACTATATCTCTCTAAAAAATCATTTTGCTCTAGGTGAAGAAACGCAGCCATGTCTGATACGCTTAGCTTTTGTTTGCTTTTATAGTGGGTAATCAAATCGCGCACAAGTTTATATTGTTCTCTTGGCACATCTAATTCCTTTGGTTCGCGTCTGCGAATATTTTGTTGGTTGAACTGCTTTAGCAAATAGTGTTTTTGATTATCAGAAATTAATTCAAGGTCATTCGCTCTATACACTAAAGACTGCATAGATACTTTCCATTTACGTTTTAACTCTCCTAATTTTGCTAAGCTTAAATCTTTTAGATCGTGTGCTATGTCTTTCTCGGGCATTAAAAATTCTGCTGCAAATAAATTTGCTTCATGCGAAAGGTCTCTCTCAAAAGCCGGTTGCGTTTTTAAGTGCATCACTAAATGTCCAAGCTGATACGCTAATGTGAACCGTTGCCTATCACCTAAAAGAGTTTTATTGGTAATGATGATGGGATGTTTTTCTAAGGCGGTTGTGCCTCTGCCGTCCACCCGTTCTGTATTAAAATCAATACTTAATAAGAAGATATGATGCTTTTCTAAAACTTCGCTTAAATTTGGAATGACGCCCTTTTCTATTTTCCAAAGCTTACGCAGTTTATCGGCACACTCCTGTGGTGTGCCGTATTTATTTATATCTAATACCGGAAGGTCAATACTTTGGAAATTGATTGTGCCGAGTAATTGCTCCATATTTAAGCGGGCAACGTTAATGTTCGCGTCGATTATAGAAAGCAGTTTAGCAGCCACTACATCGCGTTTACGATAGTTTAAGGAATCGGGGAGTACTTCGCCTTTTTGATAAAAAAAGTTTAGTGGATAGCATAATACTTTTGATAATTTTTCTATGACTTCTTTACTGATTTCGTAAAAGTCGTTTTCCCAACGCCAGGCGGTTGCCTTATTTACATTTAATAGTTCTGCTAATTCCGAATGAACCATGCCACGTGATTCCCTGGCGATGGTAATCATTTTTGGATTTATTTTTTCTGCTGTCTGCATCTAAGTGGTGAAATATCTACTCCACAAAGATAAAGAAATAATTTCCAATATTGCACTAAAAGTTGCAGTAAAAGTTTAAGTAAAAGTTGTATGTCTTCTGATAATCAGGTATTTAATTTTATTTAGATCTGCTAATCCTTGTGAAGGATGCGGCCAAAAATGTGCTTATAGTATTGAAATTAACTACTAAATAGTTAGAAGCAATTCATGGTACTTATGATACGCAATAACTTCCGGTACATTTCCTAATACGTCTTTGCCTTTTAGTTTGCTAACAGTATGGGCAGTCAACAAATCTGATGGGTAGGGAACTGCCTGCTCCATTAATTTTTTCACATCGCCAAACGTTTTAACAGGCATAAACCAGTTATTTTGTTTCTCTTTATGTAGGATTAAGGGCATCCTTGGTGTTTCCGAGTGTTTAGGATTATTATGGATTTTATGCATGATATGACCAGGTGTCGGCTCTACCGTAACGATGGCAACTGTTTTCAAAATTTCGCCGGTATCAGTATTTGTCCACTCATCCCATAGGCCAGCAAGAACCATTACATCATCACTTTTTAAAGTTATTTTGAATGGATATTTCGTTTTATTCTGATCGTGGTAATCGTAAAACCCATCTACATAAACCAAGCACCGTTTATTCTTAGCAGAGAGCTTGTATGAATCCAATTGGAACATGGTCTCTGATTTTGCGTTTAAAGTTCCTATACGAAGCTTTTTAGCCCATTCCCAACTCTTTGTATCTTTAGGTATTAGTCCCCAAGTTAGTAATTGAGGTTCATCGGGTTGATCATTCGTAAAACAAAGTAATTTAGGATGGTCAAAACCAGTCACTTTGTATTTTTTTTGACGAATTAATTCAAGAGAGTTTAAACGGTCAATTAGCTTTTGAGCATGCTCGTGATCACCTCTGCAAAGGGCGTAATTTAGTTCAGATTTAGTATTTTCAATCAGGTCGTAGCACATACCTTAAAGGTACGCGATTGTAGCGTTGTTGATTTACTTTTAACTTTTTTTGAAATTTGTATTCTCTTTGGTAGAGAGGCCTGAGGCGGTCATTCCCTGAAAATTGACATCTTGCCGTCTTGGATATGGCGCACGTTCTGTTGAACTCACATCCTCAGTCAATTGCCCTTGCGCTCTATGTTTGAGGTCTTCATCGTCAGCAAATCTTGGATCGGCGATGAATGGCAATTTTTCCATTCTTTGTACTACAATGGTGGGAAAATTATAATCAATCTGTACTTTCCCTAATAACAAATAAACACCGCCTCCTTTAAATGGATACTTAGTAAGGCAGTCTGCAAAGTGCGCAGTATCATACAACTCTCCTTTAGCATCAATCCATGTTCCAAAATACATATCACCACGTTTTGTTGGCACCTGTTTTCTAGCAATCAAATAACCCATCATTCTTACAATTTTTCCATTACAGTTTAAAAGATCGCTTTCCATTACATCACCGCGCGCTTTCGTTAATAATAGATCATAAGGCGAAATAGAAACAGGAAAGCCAATCGTTTCTATTTCATCGAAAGCATCTTCAAATTTTGAACGCTCCATTTTCGGCAACTTTAATTCTTTCGCTGGTTCTTGAAATAAAAGTCCATTACTTTGTTTGACATTAGAAAGCAGCAACCTTGATTTTAAAACCATTTCGCCTTTACTTTGCCCGGCAAATCTGAACGCCCCGACAAAAATTAATTTTTTTAGGGTTTCAATACCGGGATTTATTCGTTGAATAAAATCTTCCAGAGATTTATAATTTCCGTTCTGCTTTCTATGGCTAATAATCTTTTCAAGTTCATCTACCTGTAATCCGTCTACAAGTTTAAAACCCAAATAAATATTTTTTCCATAGAGCGATGTTTCCCACTCTCCTGTATTCAAACAAGGAAGATTTATAATAGCACCAGCCATCCGTGCTTCGTGAATATAAACTTCTGTTCTGTAAAACCCACCTTCATTATTGATTGCCGCCACCATAAATTCAATTGGATAATGATGTTTTAAATATAAACTCATATAACTTTCCACTGCATAGCTTGCAGAATGGGCTTTACAGAAACTAAAGCCTGCAAAACTTTCAACCATTGAATATATACGCTCCACTAAATCTTTTGGATGCCCAAGTTTTAGTGCTCCATTAAAAAAACGATCTTTTACACCCTGCAATTCCTTTAGTGAACGTTTCTTTCCACTTATAGCCCTTCTCAGTGTATCTGCATCATTTCCATTTAAACCTGCAAAGTGAATTCCGACTTTAATCACATCTTCCTGGTACACCATGATTTCACAGGTTTCTTGCATGTGTTCTTCAAAAACTTTACACATGGACACCCATGAACCTGGCTTATTGACCCGGTGAATGTATTCGCTCATCATTCCGCTTTTTGCTACACCCGGGCGAATAATAGATGATGCAATAACTAAACGAATGTAATCCATCATTTTTCCGATCCGGCGCATTAAACCGCGCATCGCCGGACTTTCAATATAAAAGCATCCTATAGTTTGCCCTTTGGAAAGGCGTAAATTTAGTTCAGGATGATTTTTAGAAAGGCGTGTATCCCTAATGTCAACTACGACGCCCGTGTTCTTTTCCACAATATCAACTGTCTCATTGATCGTACTAATACCGCGTTGAGATAGTATATCATATTTATCAAAACCGATGTCATCCGCAATGTGCATATCGAACTGAACAATAGGAAAACCTTTAGGCATCATTTCCAAAGCTGTATAATTAGTTATTGGTTCCTCGCTTATCAATACACCACACGAATGCATGCTTCTCTGATTCGGATATTTTTCAAGCATACCACCGTATTCGTGGATAGCTTTTATTACTTTTGTTTTTTCATGATCATACTTACTTGTTGTAGTAAGTGAATCCATCTCTTCTTTTGCTAAACCAAATACCTTTCCTAATTCTCTGATCTTCGATCGGAATTTGAATTCACCAATTGTGCCGCAAAAGCCTACATGATCTTTTCCCCAACGCTTAAAAATAAACGTAAGCATGGTATCACGATTTTTATGTCCCCAATCAATATCGAAGTCAGGAGGGCTTGTTCTATTCGTATTAAGGAAACGCTCAAAATATAAATCCAATTCTATTGGGCATATATCTGTTATTCCAATACAATACGCTATGATCGAATTTGCTCCCGATCCCCGTCCTACATGATAAAAGCCTTGCGATAGTGAATAGCGTATTATTTCGTGGTGTATTAAGAATACTACAGCAAAGCCTAATTGCCCGATAACTTCCAATTCTTTTTCTATTCGTGCTTTAGCAATACTGTTGTTTTTTCCATAGCGCCTGATCATTCCATCATAAGCATATCCACTTAGCAACTCTGCATCACCATACGAAGAGCCGGTGTATGTTACCTTGTTTTTAGAAGATTTATAATTATAATCGAATTTACAATCTTCAATAACGCGTTCTGTATTTCTGATTATTTGAGGATGTTCGGAATAATGCATTAGAAGTTTGTCAATGGGCTTCATAACTTCTGTGTCCTTACAAATGCTTTCTTTTTTCAACTTTGTAAAAATAACGTTGTGATCTATGGCTCGAAGAATTGTATGCAAGTTGTATTCTTTCTTTGTGCGAAATGTAACGGGCTGCATAATCACCATTTGATTTACTTTTTTACGCAATTCCGGCATATATAATTTGATCACTTCTTCGGGTCTAATGCCTATGTATTCATTATCTTTTAAAATCAACGGAACATTATGCAGAGGATATATAGCCACGACATTTTCAAAAACAGAATACTTTGGCAAGGGCGTTTTAGTGTGGTCATGGTGTGTTAATAGCCTACACATTTCACCGATGCCTTTAAAGTTCTTCGCTAAGCCGATAAATAATAATTCATCACCATTCCGAAATTCTACGCCGCATATAGGTTTAATCTTTTTACTGAAACAATCTAAAGCAAAATCGTAGATGCCCGTTATTGTATTTATATCGGTAAGGGCAAGCACGTCTATTTTTTGCTCTAAGGCAAGCTCCACCAATCCCTCAATTGGAATAGTGCCGTAGCGGAGACTGTAGAATGAGTGGCAGTTCAGATACATGGTTACTTATTTTTGTCATCATGCCAGTTCATGGTTTGTGCCGTCATTACAGCTTTAAATCCGAATCGTTTTCGCATTTTATCAATTGCACAGTACAAATCAATATTTTCAACAGTATCATCAAACAAATTAATTTGATAACTACTTCTTACCAAACCGCTAAATGAAATGCCGATAAGCCGGATGCGCATTCGTCTGTCATATAAGCGGTCAAATAATTCTTCCGCAATTTGCTTTAAAGTTTTGTCGATTGAGGTATATGGGATTTTCTTTTGTTTGTTTTTATTGTCAAAGTTGGCGTACTTAATCTTGACAGCCACCACAGACGTGAGCCAGGCATCATCCCGAAGTTTGTAACTTAATTCTTCCACCATTGAACTAAGTAGCGATTTAATTTTTACTATATCAATAGTGTCCTGATCAAAAGTCTGAGATCGGGAAAGTGCTTTTGTTTCTTTGTAGGGTTCTACAGGCGCCTCGTCAACGCCATTGGCTTTATCCCAAATCTTAATGCCATCCTTACCATACATTTTATGTAGGATTTGAACGTCCATTTCCGCAAGACTTTGAATAATCCGTATTCCTGATCTCGCAAGATCCTCATATTTTTCATCTCCGAGACCAGGGATTTTACGAATGGAAAGTGGATTTAAAAATGGTCTTACATATCTAGGTTCTATTTGTATTTTCCCCTGCGGCTTTCCTTCAGTAGTAGCAATTTTAGAAACTGTTTTATTTATCGAAAGACCGAAGCTAATTGGCAAATCCATTTCTTTAAAAACCTTTTGTGCGAGTTCGGTTGTCCATTTATAACAACCGATAAATTTATCCATGCCTGAAACATCAAGGTAATACTCGTCTATGCTGGCGCGTTCCATCACCGGAGCAGAACCTTCAATAATTTCTGTCACCTCCTGTGAACACCGGCTATACAAGTCCATATCCATGTTTATAACCTTTGCTTCCGGACATAACATCTTTGCATATCTCATTGGCATCGCAGCCCGAACACCATACTTGCGTGCTTCAACGGAACACGATGCAACTACAGCTCTATCAGAGGTTCCTCCAACTATAAGGGGCATCCCATTCAATTCGGGATGCTGCCTTCTCTCACAGGATACAAAAAATGTATCCATGTCCATGTGGACAATACTTCTCTCCATGACAAAACAATTAACAAATCTCAAATCAAAGTTAGCTATAAATCATAGTAATCAATTACTACGTTTTATAGTTAATAGTTTTGAAGCTGGAAAACAGGCGATTAAAATTTATTTTTAACAATTGAGAAAGTACAGATAAACAATTTTCAATTTAAACTACGCAAACATTGGTGTTCCAAATGACTGCATGGAAAATAGAAATATGCAGACACAGATAGCGAAAAAGCGAAGTAGGGAGGTAAAATTGCATTCAAAAATTCGCGTCTCCCATTGTAATTTCTTAGAACTTCCACGCTATACTCTACACGGGTAATGATCATACCTTCGGGCGGATGTATCTTTCTATTTAAGGATGTTCAACAAATAAGAATATTTTCCATTATTAAAGCTTTTTACGGTAATAAAAAAAGGTTTTCTCTCATTTTTTTGTAAATTTAACAACTATATTCTCTATGCGACATGGATTACCTAAGTAGAAAAGCCGCCTAAAGGAATTTTATATCTCGTAACTTAAATCCACTGAGCAATGAAGGGAAAAACCATAAATACAAAGCTCGATTTCCTTAACGGTGATACATTTTCTTCCGAAAAATCAGAATTAAACTTACTAATAGTACTTGTAGTTGATGACAATGCCGATATGCGTGACTACATTAGTTCAGTTCTATCAACTAATTATAATGTAATTACTGCTAACAATGGCATGGATGCTTTGCACAAAATAAAAGAAAATACTCCCGCCCTTGTGCTAAGCAATATTACGATGCCTGTAATGGATGGGATTGGATTATTAAAAGAAATAAAAAGTAATAAAGCTACAGCAAATATTCCTGTCATTTTGCTCACTACTCAAGCAGAGGAAGAATCAAGCGTTGAAGATTGGCAAGCAGGTGCAGATGATTATATAGTAAAACCATTTTCAGCTAAAGAATTAGTATCAAGAGTTAAGGTGCAAATAAAAATGGTAAAGCTGCGTACTGAATTGGAAGGTAATGCGCAGAGATTATTTATCGAAGCCCCTGTGTTAATCTGTATGTTTCGGGGTCCGAAACACGTGTATGAACTTGCCAATAAAATGTATTTGCAGTTTATAGAAAATAGAGATGTTTTAGGAAAACCGGTACGCACAGCATTTCCGGAATTGGAAGGAACAGGAATTTATGAACTCTTAGACGGAGTATATTCAACTGGTGAACCTTTTTTTGCTAATGAAATGCTTGTAAAGCTAGATAAAGGAAATGAAAATTTAGATGAAAATTACTTCAACTTTGTTTATCAACCATCACTTGATGCGGATGGGAAAATAGATGGAGTTATGATGCACGGTATAGATGTTACCGAACAGATTTTAGCAAGAAAAAAAATTGAAGAAAGTGAAATTCGTTTTCGTAGTTTGGTAGAAAATTCAATCACCCCATTCTGTATTTTTATGGGAGAAGATATGATCTTAGAAATGAGTAACCAACTCGTACTAGATATTTGGCAAGTAAGTAAAGAAGCTTTTGGAAAACCATTCTTAGAAATCCTCCCGGAAATGAAAGAGCAATCATTTATGACTTACATGCTCGATGTATATCATAATGGTGTTACCCACAAATTGGATGAAATGCCTACACCTTTTCTTCGAAAAAATGGAGAAATCGAAACGCGGTACTATAATTTTGTTTTTCAACCCTATTACCAAAATGAGAATACGGTTGTAGGAATAATGGTAAACGCTATAGATCTTACCGATTATGTCGTAGCAAGAAAAAAAATTGAAGACAGTGAAAAACAACAGGCATTTCTACTGAAGCTAAGCGATGCTATCAAAGAACTGATAGACCCGGCAGATATACAACTAACTGCCTGCAGAATATTGGGAGAGCATGTAAAAGCAACCAGGGTGCTGTATGTAGAAGTATTGAATGAGGAATTATTAGTTGTAAATAATAATTACATAAATGGGGTTGCTCCCATCATCGCCACTTTCAATGCTGAAGTTTTTGGTAAGCACACAATTGACGCATTTAAAAACAATGAAAAAGTAATCATTAATGATATACATACCAATGACAGATATTCGGAAGATGTAAAAAGCGTGTTTATGTCGTTGGGTATTGTGGCAAATGCCGGTACAGGGTTGGTAAAAGGTGGTCGCTGGGTTGCCGCACTCGGCATGCATTTCAATGCTCCAAGAGAATGGACTGCAACTGAGATTTTATTGATGGAAGAAACTGCCGAACGCACCTGGGCTGCAGTTGAACGAGCTAAAGCAGAAGAAGCCTTGCGCAAATCAGAAGAAAAATACCGCTTGTTGTTTGATTCAATAGACGAGGCAGTATCAACCCTTGAACTTATTTTTGATGAGAATGATAAAGCAGTAGATTTTACAATTCTGGATTCCAACCCTGCCATGAGCAAAGTAACAGGATTACCTATTAATGAAGTACAAGGTAAGACTGCAAAAGAAATACTTCCTAATTTGGATCAGTTTTGGTTAGAAACCTACGAACAAGTTGTTAAAACGGGTAAACCAATTCGGTTTGAAAATAAACAAGAAGATCTTAATAATAATTGGTTTGAAGTATATGCTGCAAAGGTTGGCGATAAGCAAAGCAAGAAGCTGATTATTGTTTACAATAATATTACCGAACGTAAAGAAGCTGAAGAAAAAATAAAGGAAAGCGAAGAACGTTTTCGTATGATTGCTAATGTGACCCCTAACATGGTATGGGCAATTAATCCTGATGGCAGCACACGGTACGTAAATACGTATACCTTGGATTATTTTGGCCGAACGACTGAAAACTTTCCATCTGATTGGTCAGAGTTTATACACCCTGATGATTTAGAATTCGTGATGACCACTATTCAGCAAGCCTTTGCTAAATCCACTGGCTATCAGTTAGGATTCCGGTTAAAGCGCCACGATGGGACATACCCGCATTTTATGGCGAATAGCGCACCAGCTAAGATGCCCGATGGGACCTTATATGGTTACATCGGTACAACAGTTGACATTACCGAGATGCGTGAAGCGCAACTCAGTCTTTTAGAAAGTGAAAGTCGTTTTCGTATTCTAGCGGAAAAACTTCCGCAAATGGTGTGGGTAATGAGTGCAGATGGCACTATGGAATACGGCTCAGATAATTGGAAGGAATATTCGGGTATTGATGGTATTACAGAGGCCTGGAGCTATATGATGCATCCGGAGGACAGCGAACGGTTAACAGCATATTGGAACCAGATGTTTGCGGGAAAGAAAGGATATCACCACGAGGTAAGACTTAAAAACAAAGGTGGAATCTACCGTTGGTTTTATTCAGTCGGTGAACCTGTAATGGGTGTGGATGGAAAAGTAAATAAGTGGGTTGGCTCATTAACCGATATCCATGAGCAAAAATCATTTACTGAGAAGTTAGAGGCTACCGTAGCGGAACGTACAAAAGAATTACAACGTTCTAATGAGGATTTACAACAATTTGCCCATGTCGCCTCGCATGACTTAAAGGAGCCTGTACGAAAAGTGAAGACCTTTGCAAACCGCCTTGAAAAGCATGGTAAGCTGGATGAAACCGGGAGCCGTTTTCTTGATCGCATACAAAGTGCGTCTGACAGAATGTATTCAATGATTGATGGTGTACTTAGCTATTCTACTATTGATGCTTACCAACAATCTTTTCAAAAGGTAGACTTAAATGCAGTGATACAGAGTATTGAAACTGATTTGGAAGTTGCCTTTCAAAAAACAGGTGCTCGCATAATTTACAATAAATTGCCCGCAATAGAGGGTACTGAGGTATTGCTTTACCAGCTATTTTACAACCTCATTAACAACTCCATCAAATTTGCACAAGCTGGCCGGGCACCTCAGATTAATATCGTATCCAAAAATGTAGTGCGAGAGAGCGAAAAATTTGTAGAGCTCACATTGTCTGATAATGGAATTGGATTTGAGGAAGAACATGCGAAAATAATTTTCAATACTTTTATACGCTTGCACTCCAAAGATAAATATGAAGGAACTGGGCTGGGCCTTGCCCTTTGCAAAAAAATTGTAGAGCGGCATGGTGGTACTATCACAGCAAAAGGAACGCCGGATGGTGCGTCGTTTACAATAACCATTCCGTTAAAACAAAAAGATAAAAAATTATAGCTATGCACAAGAAAATCTTTTTGCTTGTCGACGATGACAGCGATGATACTGAAATGTTTGGCGAAGCTCTGGCAAGTGTCGATAGCACAATTGTATTACACACAGCAGTTAATGGTCAGACGGCTTTAGGAAAGTTAGAAGAGTTGACTGAAAAGCCGGATATAATTTTTCTTGACATTAATATGCCCGTTATGAATGGCTGGGAATGCCTAAAAGCTTTAAAAGATAATGAAGCTTACAGGCACATTCCTGTTGGGATGATATCCACCTCCAATCATAAAAGAGAGATGGAGATTGCCGCACAATTAGGTGCCCTTTGTTTTATGACTAAACCGAGCGACTTTGAAATCTTAAAGAAGGCATTGAAATTGTTTGCAACAAATCTTGGGAGCGGATTGTCTGATGCGCTTGCACAAAAGAAGATAGCAGAAATTAATTTGCTTAACCCTGCGGGTAAAATTAAATTATAAATCCGCACATTTTATATTTATTGATTTTACAAAGTATTGTCCTTTATCTTGAAATTTTCCTATTCGAAAAATAGTAACTTTATAAAGGTAAGTTTTACTTTAGATTGTTTTAATCATGACTTATGGGCTACACCTAAAAAGATTTTGTTATTAAATCAATCATTCCTAACAGAAAAAAAAGCCTTCACGACAAACATTTTGTCAAGGGATCTCCCCGCAAATGTGAAAAATAAACTTTTAGCAAAAGCTAACGAAGAACATAATCGACGGTTTTCTGCAAACCTAAGTGATTATATAAACGTGTTCTCTCAAATGATAAATAGTGGTCAAAATTTTTCAAGTGAAAATCCAGTCTGAAAAGGAAAAGATATTTTACAAACGATAGGTAGAAATCCTGTCTCTAATTAAAAGAGTTCCGAAGGATAATAAGAAGCTTTTTTCTGCTTTAAATGTTAATGACACTGTTAACACCTTTATTATCAATGGGTATGGGCAGGTTCAGTTTTTTAATTATCTTTAACCCAAGCAATGAAAACAGACCTATCTCACCTTCCGAAAAGTATCAAAAATGATCTTAAAAAGATTGTAGGAGAACTGATTCCAAAATACCCGGAAATTGAGATGATTATTTTATACGGCTCAACAGCAAGAGGTGATAATCAGAATGACGAGACGATGGAAAACGGCCACAAGGTTTCCTATAATTCGGATTACGATCTGTTTATCATTACAAGTAATACCGAAAAGGCAAATGCAGATACGTTTTGGTTTGCGATCCTGGATAAACTTGAAGCATTAAATTTTGATGTGTCTATTCACATCGAATTGGAAACGATTGACTTTGTAAATAAAACGTTGCAGGAAGGACATTATTTTTTTGATGACCTTAAAAAAGATGGAATCCTACTTTTTAACACCAGCCGGTATCAATTAGCTGAAAGACGTCCTTTAAAACCTGAAGAAGTACAAGCGATAGCAAAAAGAGATTTTGAGCATTGGTTTGAAAGTGCTAATAGATTTTTTGAGACATTTGAATTTAATGTAAAAAAAGAATATTGGAAAGAGGCTGCATTTTTGTTGCATCAAGCTACTGAACGTTATTATGGTGCAATTCAATTAGTATATTCAGGCTACAAGCCAAAAACACACGATTTAGAATTGTTAGGCAGACGTGCCAAAGGTTACAACATTGAATTTGGCAAGGTATTTCCAAAAGAAGGAGTGCAAGAAAGACAACGATTTATGCTATTAAGGAAAGCATACGTGGATGCGCGTTATAAAATAAATTATAAGATTACAAAAGCTGATTTGGATTACTTGGGCGAACGCGTTGCCTTGCTTAAACAACTAACAGAACAGCTTTGTAAAGAAAAAATTGAAAGTTTTACGAAATAAATTTATTGTCGGGTTGTGCTAAAGGTGTAAAATCTTAAAAGCAACTTCCAATGAAAACAAAAGTAAAACCAAAAACACGCGAGTACATCATCAGCAAGACCGCAGATGAACGTATTCAAAGCTTATTATTAAGCCCTATTGAAGCAGCTGCTTACAAAGCCGAGTACAAGCCATTTAAATTCACAATAGAGGAAATTGAATTTGACATAACCGAAGAGTTATGCCGAGAACTTATGCAGCTTCATTTTCAGAGAATGAAGGGCTTTCATCAATTTATAGATAAGCTGATCAAGACTAAGCTTTATTCAAATCCGAAGTATGCAAAATTTTTATTAGCGCCTTTAAAAGATCATACGCTTTCCGTGAGGCTGTATTACCGTTTACGGGGTAATGGATTAGAAACGCTCTCCGATGTTTTAAAATTAGGTAAAAAAGGTTTATCTAAGCTCCGTGGCATTGGTGATGCATCAATAACAGAGATTAGAACACTGTTGAAGAAAAATGATTGCGAAGGTTTACTTGACTAATTGCTATGAAAGTAATTATTCATCATGGGATGGATTCTGCATACGACAGAACCGCCCGCAACCTGCTATATAATTTCATGCTCAGGAATTATAAAAAGAAACATAGCGCGTTAAAACATTTTTTGAAAACCAACGATCCTAAAACCTTTAACGCATTCGCGATTATAGCACCCGACCAAATCTTTTTTCATAAAACACTTGATGAAGCTTATTCTGATGCATTAAACCACGACTGCGAAAGACCAAGCTTTGTGCGTGTTTGGCGCGATGGTGATACTCAAAATTATATGTGCGCACCTGAAACAGCTTTATTCGGAGGTTATGACGGTGAAATCTACAGCGACGATTATCGTTTGAAACAAGAAGTAAAGGATTTAGCGATAAAACTTATCAAAGAGCAATTAAAAACGCCTGATTCTTATTTAAAACAGCCGGTAAAGGAAAGTTTTCCAACTGCTCCCTAACCAATCCTTAACTTATGTTTCCTTGCGTTAACTGCTCCGCAACTTGTCCGAAATACGGCCATAAACTTTACAAGTTTGTTTTCAATGTTCCGCAATGTTGCTCATTTTGTTTTCAACTCATCCGCAACTTAAAATTTTTGCTTTCAATCAGTACAAACATGTTTTTAAAGTAAACAAAAGTTGATGCAGGTAAACCAGAAACGTATAAGTCAGTGCATGGTCATTGGAAGTGTGTTACCTATAGACCTTTGATGCTAAGTAACACCGAGATAATGTCTCGTTAAAATTTATAAGGATGGCAGTAGTAAAATTAAATAGCAGAAAAGATGGATTAACAATTGAAACATTAAAAGAGATTCTACAAGATGAAACAATTACGGAAGAAGAATTAAACAATATTTTAATCTCAGTACAACAGTTGATTGATCTGATAATAGATTATCAGAGCGAACAGGAATTAAAAATAAATAACGAAGACAATTTAAAAGAAGCAGCATGAACCTAGAACAACAATCTTTTTTAAGCCAAAGTTTTGGTAGAAAAAGCAAATCGAAAATCCGCAAAGTAAATTCCAACCTGGTAGTAAAGTACACAAGGGTTTCCGGAGGTAAACAAATGGAAACCGATTCACTCGACAATCAGGAAAAGGCTATAAACGATTTCGCATCACGCAACAGTTTACAAATCGTGGCAACGTTTGGTCACACTCATGAAAGTGCTAAGAATGACGACAGGAAGGAATTTCAGAGGATGATCGACTTCTGTCGTAGGAGTAATGGCAAGATCAGTACGATACTTGTTTATAAGATGACTAGGTTTAGCCGTTCAGGTGGAAAGGCAATTACGATGGCAGAAGAACTCCGTAATAAATACGGCATTCATATTATTTCTGTGTCAGAGCAAGTAGACACGAGTAGCTCAACTGGAATAGTAATGCAGGACATGCAGTTAGTATTCGCCAAATGGGATAATGCTCAGCGAAAAGAAATTACGCAAATGGGTATGAAGTCCAAATATGAAAAGGGCGAATGGCTGGCAATCTTACCTCCGGGCTATGACCTTACCATCCATAATAAGGAAAGAAAAATTTCTATAAATGAAGAAGGCAAGAAAATTCAACAGGCCTGGAAATGGAAATTAAACGGAATGCGCAATGAAGACATTTCTCACAAGCTTGCCGAGATGGGATTGATCATGTACCCACAAAAGATTTACAAAATTTTCAGAAATCCTTTTTATTGCGGCTTAATTGCACACGGTATTCTTGATGGCAAGGTTGTAGAAGGTAACCATGAGAAAATGGTGAGTAAAGAAGTGTTCTTCAAAATAAATGCCATCACAGAAGCCTCAACACGTTTTGGTGTCTCCCATAAACCAGAAAACGAAAATCTGCCGCTTAAAATATTTGTAAAGTGTTCGGCTTGTGAAGAACCGATGACCGGCTACATTGTAAAAAAGAAAAACCTTTATTACTACAAATGCAGAAAAGAGGGTTGTAATTGTAATAAGAGTGCTAAACAAATGCATCAGTTATTCATAAGTGTATTGGAAAAATACGCGATCAAAGAAAAAATATCTCTTGCTGTTGCAACAGGATTTGAATTTTCACTTTTAAAAAAGAACAAACAAACAATCGACCAAAAAGCAGAGTACGAAAAAAGACTAGAGGAAATTAAATTGGCTACTGAAGATTTAGATGAAATGCTCTACGTTAAAAAGACAATTCCGAGAGAGAAATACGATTCCCTCACCGGGAAATTAGAAAAGGAAAAAAAGACAATACTCGAAAATTTATCAAAATGTAGCTTGACGACTTCTAACCTTGTCAAAACAATAATTCAGGCAAGCAATACTTGCCGAAACCTCACTGAAATATGGCATAAGGGAGGATTTGATAAACAGGTGAGACTTCAAAAATTGGTTTTTCCGGAAGGAATCACGTTTGACAAGAAAACAGGGTCACTTCTAACCCCAAAAATCAACGAAGCAATAATTCAAATCGCCCGTCTAGCGGGCGATTTGTCTATAACTGAAAAGGGACTTAATACTATCAAAAGTACTAAATCCCTTTTTGCGGAGAAATAGGGATTCGAACCCCAATCTGCAAAGTACTAATTTCATTGATATTTGTATTGGCGTGAAGCATTTGGGGAACATTTGGGGAAGCAATTATTCAGTTTTGTATAAACTTATTACTTCAAATTTAAACTTTTAATTTAAAAAAGCAATAAAATGTTTCCCCATTCAAATTGTTTTCATTGTGGGAGTAATAATTATAACAATGGATGTCACTAGTTAAAATAATACAATAACCAAAATATGATGTAATTAAAAACGGTCCCGTACGTTATAAGTAAAATCATAGAACTCCCTTATATGAGTTTAAAAGAACCAGTTTGGCTTTTAACAGATGAGATTATTAAAAAATATTTTGACTTCTGTTTTCAAAG
>JANXVH010000072.1 GCA_025351765.1 Pedobacter sp. | reverse complement strand
CAGCAGGAGAGTAAACTATTAGGAAGCTAAGGGCAATGGCTACCTGAACTACCAAGGATTTAGTTTTCATTGAGCAAACTAGTGTCCAGTACCTGTTCCAGTATTAAATGATATTGTAACGGAACTGGCGCACGCCGAGGTTCCTCCTGCAATATCTTTAGCTGCACACATGTCACCGGGAAGTGCACCTGTACTTGTACAACTTATTTTCTCGCCACTAACAGTGCCGGAAGACAAACTATACGTGACAGAGGTAACGTTACCTCCAGCGTCTGTAACAACGGTCGGTGTGCCGGTAGTTGTACACTCAATGCAATCAACGTTAACCGGCGCTTTTGCTTTTAAGCCAGCAACAGCGGGAGTTTCTACGGGAGTACAAGTGAAGAAGGTAAGACCTTGTGAATAAGCATTCAACTGCATGATCATAATAAGGAAAATGTGCTTAGAAATGTAAAAGCTAAAGCTTTTCTTTTGTTTAAAAGTGTTTTCATAATAATTAATTTAAGGGTTTATAATGGGTTAGTTAAAAGCAATAATAGATGATTTTAAAAAAGGAATAATCTTGATAAATTTCACAAATTCCTTCTTTTAAGAAAATATTTGTTACGTGTGCAATTGAATGCGGATTAACTGCTGTGAATGTAAATCTAGATAAAAAGGGTAACATTGGGGAAAATAATCAGAATTTTGAGAAACGTTTTTCATAATTTATATTTGGTTTACTGAAATTATTAATTAATATATAATGTATGTCATTTTTAATGTAACAATACTAATACCAAAAGAATGGAAAATGCCCGTAATCTCATGCTGGATAATGACATTGAAGCTGTGGATTATAGAGCAATCAAGGAGGAATGCAACGAGAAAATAGCTAGGCTTGAAGCCCGATTAAGCGACTTAAATGTAGAAAATTCTACTGTAATCGATATTAAGCCTATTGCAAATGAAGCAATTAAGAGCTTACGGTTATTGGACGAATTTTATGAAAAAGCCACCGTAGAGGGCAAAAGATACCTAGTAGGGATGTTGTTCCCTGAAAAAGTGACCTATGACGGGGCTATGTATCGAACACCCCACAAGAACTTGGCGATAAACCTTATCTATCTGAAAAACAAGGAATTACAAGACAAAAAATGGGGCAAAAATCTCGTTTAAAGACTTTGCCCCATAAAGGGTGGAATATGGGGCTCGAACCCACGACCCTCGGTACCACAAACCGATGCTCTAACCGACTGAGCTAAAACCACCATGTGTTTTTCAACGCTACAAAAGTACGATTAAAAACATTTTATTCAAATATTTTTAAAGTTTCAGTTCCTATTTTTCTTAATCCTTTAAATTCCAGTGTATTGAATTTTCCCGTAAATACAATTGCTAATTCAAAAATTGCTTTTATGGCTTAAAAACATAGATTTGCTATAGTTATGATCGAAATTTATACCGATGGAGCAGCAAGTGGAAACCCCGGACCAGGCGGTTATGGTGTTATTTTGCGATCGGGAAAGCACTATAAAGAAATTAGTGCCGGGTTTAGGATGACCACCAATAACCGGATGGAACTGTTGGCAGTAATTGTTGGCCTCAATTCGATCAAAAGCCCCGGCCAAGAGGTTACCATCTTCTCTGACTCTAAATACGTGATTGATTCGGTAGACAAAAAATGGGTGTTTGGATGGGTTAAAACTGGCTTTAAAGGAAAAAAGAACCACGACCTCTGGATTCAGTTCCTGGCGGTTTACAGGCAACACCAAGTTAAGTTTGTTTGGATAAAAGGGCACAACAACCATCCCGAAAATGAACGCTGCGATGAGCTCGCCGTCGCCGCATCCAAACATGGCTCTGCTCTTGCCATTGATGCTGAGTTTGAAAAAGAGAAGGACAAACCTTCTTTATTATAAACATATCTACATTCAAATATCTTCCTTTTGTGGTAGAAAATTTTTTATCTGCTGTTTTTGAATTGTTTAGCTTGGTCAGCTTGCAACATACAGAAAGAATCTGTGTTAAAATATGTAGATCCAAACATAGGCACAGCCCATAGCAGGTGGCCAGGGCAAACGCCTCCACCTTCTGCACAATAGTTATGTTTTCTCTTTCCAGAAGGTTTCAATTTCCTCCAGAGATTTCCCTTTGGTTTCTGGAAGGAGTTTGTAAACGGTAATAAAAGCGATAAAGCAAAAGAATCCGAATACCCAAAATGTAACGGCGGTTCCAGCTTCTTTTAATAGAATAGGTGTAACCTGCCCCATAATTGTATCTGCCACCCACATGACCATAATGCTTACTCCCATTGCCTTACCCCTGATTTTGGTTGGAAAGATCTCAGATGCCACAACGAATTTTAGTGGGCCAATAGAGAAGGCAAAACAAGCCAGGAAAAGCGTCATGCTGATAATCAGAAATATACTAGTGGTTAAACCGAGGTAAAATAATACACCGGTGGCAATTAAACTTACAGTAGCACCAATTGTTCCGGCGATGTAAAGCGGCCTCCTACCCCACTCGTCTACCTTCCAGATGGCGATGAAGGTGAATACCAGATTGGCAATACCGAATATGACCTGTCCTAAAAAGGAGTTGCTTAGCGCAATCCCCGCATCGTTAAGTATAGAAGGGCCAAAATATATAATGGCATTGATACCGCTTAATTGAGAGAATAAAGGGAGTAGTATACCAAGTAATAACGCTTTTCTTAGCGTTGGATTGAATAGTTCTTTGTAAGTCCCGGTCTCATCTCTTTCTTCTATATTCACGGCATTTGCAGGTTGTTCTTTACCATTGTTGATTTTGTTAAGGATCCTGAGACCTTCTAATTTAAACCCTTTTCTGAGCAACCAACGCGGACTTTCAGGCACAAAGAACAAACCTATAAGGAATAAAACAGCTAGTATGCTACCGATACTAAACATCCCTCTCCATACTTCGGTTACGAATACCAGATCTGTCAAAGTTCCTGTTACGCTAGCCATATTCAATTCTGAGTGACTTAACAATAGCGAGTTGGTGATGTAAGCAAGCAATATCCCCACCGTAATGGCCAATTGATAGCAGGTAACTAGCCGGCCTCTAACATTGGTGGGCGCAATTTCAGAGAGGTATAAAGGAACAACTATAGAGGCTATTCCCACTCCCACTCCACCAATAAGTCTGGCTATAATGAGCAAGTTCAGGGAATGCACCAGCGCGCATCCTATGGCTGAAATTAAAAATAATAAGGCGGAAAGGAAAAGCAGCTTTTTACGGCCCAGTCTGTCGCTCAGGTCTCCGGAAAAGGCAACTCCAACAATACAACCGATGAGTGCCGAGGAAACAAACAAACCCTCTTGGAATGCAGTTAAATCAAATTGTTTACGCACAAAAGGCAATACGCCGGATATAACGGCCATGTCAAACCCAAATAGCAAACCGCCAAGCGAGGCGACCACCGTTATCAGGACAAGGTAAAATTTGTAGGATGTATTCATACTTTATTTGGTTAAATAGTGGTTCTCTTTAAAAAATTTTTAGCTAAGGTTGATCTCTGTCTTAATAAATGATTGGATTACTTTAGCACGATTCTGGCCTTTATTGATCAGTTTATAGCTTTTTGCTGCTGCTGGCACAACAAAAGTTTCGGCATATGCAAATTGCTGTGCAGGATATCCTTCTATCTGTACAGTTACTGCTATTCCTTCTACCAGCATCAGGACCTGACACGATTCTTCTGTTTTTAATACAACCTCTGTATCAAATTCGACCCGCCTAACATCATAAAAATGATCTTTATGCGTAGGTAAATGAATCAGTTGCCAATTCTCTCCTTCGCTAACAACTACCGGATGTGCTATATGTTCTTGCTCCACTATAGCACCTTTTCTTTCAAACCTAAGGTTGTTAAAGGCATGGGCAATGTTGATTGGCCGCGGATTGCCGTTAAGATCCAGCGACAACCAGTCGTACATTTTAAACGTAAAAATATAGGGTGTTGCGCTGATTTCAAGTACCATATTATTTACTCCTGAGCTGTGCACTGTACCATTGGGGATCAGAAACAGATCGTGCTTGTGTGAAGGAAAAGCTTGTATAAACTGTTCTACATCAATCTTTTTATGCTGTTCATGACTCTTTTCCAAAGCTTGCCTAAATTGAACAGGATCAATATTTTCCTGAAAGCCCAGGTACACTTTAGCCCCCAACTTGCAATCTAAGATATAATAAGTTTCATCTTGTGTAATCGACTCTCCAAAATGCTCGCTGATGTAATTTTTTGAAGGATGACATTGTATGGAAAGGTTACCGCCATCATAAGTGTCAAGAAAATCAAACCTGATGGGAAAATACGGGCCAAAAGCATTCGCATGTTTACCTGTTACTGCCTCGTGTTGATACAACATTAAAAAATCAAAGGAAACTTCTAAAAGATGACTATCGCTTTCAAACAAGATTCCGTTTTCCGGTGTGATGAGCTCGAATGACCATGCATAGTTGACTTCCTCTACATTTAAGCCTTTAATGTGCTCTTTCATCCATTGCCCACCCCAGGATCCTTTTTCAAACCACGGCCTGACGCGGAAAACAGAATGTGCCAAATCTTTTAAGCCCGAGATAAGATCTGTTTTATACATCCAGTTGAGGGATGGCGATTGCTGTGCATCAGCCACAACCTCAACCCTCGGCAGTAGTTGATTTCTGTGCTGATCAAGCATTACCCAGTCTACAAAGTAAAACCGTTTGTACATAGCGGCTGACTTTTCTGACCTGGTTTTCCCAATGTTAAAAACTTTGCCCGCACGCATCCTGTATTGGATTTCGTTTTTAGGTATGTCCAAATATGCTACAGGACAACTCCAATTGAGCAATCCTGCACCGATACCGATAACAATATTGATTTTGTACCCATAATCTGGAAGTAAATCCTGCAGATCAGTACGGAATAAGTGGGCGAGGTTTAGCGTAGTTTTACTTCCCCATACATCTTCTGCTTTATTTAAAAAAGGTGCTATCAATGTATCAATCTCTTCTTCGCTTTTTAGATAACTTGTTGTAAAAATATAGTGGGCAACTAATCCCCTTTCTGTTAGTTCTATTCGGATTTGCTCGTAAACCTCTTCAAAGAAAACGCCACCATAGCCATCAATTAAAACTGTTTCTTGCTTTATGATCCAATCGACCAAAGAGGAATAGCCATTAAACACCTTCTTTTTTCCTAGGGAATGATAGGGAAAAGGATTATAAATACCGTTAACCGTAACATTTGATGAAATTCTGTTAGGTAAAAGTGGCTGGGAACTTTCTCTCCAGGATGTATTGGCTACAGGGTCTATCATGTACTATCTCAATATTTTATAGTCAAATATAATCAATATGTATCAACATATAAAATAGATAAACAAACACATTGTAGATACATAGTTTTACCATTAAAGCACTCATTTTTGTTATATTGCATCCAGTAAAAACAGGTTGATAGCTAATCATATTTATGAAAATTGAACTTAATCCTAAAAGCTCAGTACCGCTGCATCTGCAGGCAGAAGAGTTGTTGCGTAAAATGATCAAAGATCCATTTTACCAAAATGGAAAGTTGCTTCCTAATGAAGTTGACCTGGCCAGTCAGCTTAACATCTCTCGTACCACATTGCGACAGGCACTAAACAAATTGGTTTATGAAGGATTACTGATCAGGAAAAAAGGTGTAGGTACAAAAGTGGCCGATGCCATGATTAGTTCAAAATCTGTTAACTGGCTCAGCTTTTCGCAAGAAATGAAAGCTCGGGGAATTCCGATCAAAAACTTTGAACTACATGTAAGCTGGGTCTACCCAGAAGAGCTGATTGCGGGTTTCTTTAACATATTAACCGATCAAAAGATCTTGAAATTAGAGCGTCTTAGGGGTCGCGTTGAAGGTCCTTTTGTTTACTTTGTATCTTACTTTCATCCGCGTACAGGCCTAACTGGCGAGGAAGATTTTAAACGCCCGTTATACGATATTCTGGAAATGGATTACAATGTAGTAATTGAGCTTTCTAAAGAAGAAATCAGTGCTAAATCTGCAGATAAGTTTATTGCTTCCAAGCTGGAAACTGAAATAGGCAGCCCCATATTATTCCGTAAACGATATGTATATGACAAGGCTGATCGGCCTATAGAATACAACCTTGGATATTATAAGGCAGATAGCTTTATCTATTCTGTAGAAAGCAGAAGGAGTTAATCTTTACCCCAGTCCATATTTGGCTTTGGGCCCATTTGCAATACTAGTTTACCTCCTTTTAACAACTCCGATGCAGGAAATTTGAAGGAATTTAACATGTTACCGTTTAGCACTGCACTCTGCACATATTTATTATCACGTGACACGTTAGGTGCCTCTATAACAAAGGACTTTCCCCTGCCGTATTGCCCGCCCAGATCAATGGCAACTTTTGGATAAACCGGACTACCTATCTCGTAAAATGGATCTGCGCTACAGCCGCCATCGGTTTGAAATAAGCCCATTGCAACCATTACAAACCAGGCGCTCATCTGCCCTTGATCTTCATCACCCAAGTAGGCATTTGCCAGCCCATAGCCATAATACCTGTCTATAATGGCCCGGCTCCAACGCTGTGTTAGCCAAGGTTTTTTAACCCAGTTAAACAGGAATGCAAAATGCATACTTTGCTGGTTACCCTGTATTACTGGATAATCCCAATACTGATCTCCTGGCGCGTTATACCTTAGCCTGTCGCTCTCTCCAAAGCCCCATGAAAGTCTATCAATAAAACGATCTACTCCAATTGCTTTTGCCAGTCCAGGAACGTCCTGAGGAACAAAATAGGTTAATTGCCAAGCATTTCCCTCTACATAATGCTCATTAGCACCTGATTTAAAAGGGTCAAAATTTGGAAACCAACTGCCATCAGATTTTTTTAGCACAGCAAATCCTGATTTTTCATCAATCACGTTTTTCCAATAGTTGGAGCGCAGGGCGAATTCTTCTTCTTTATCCTTTTTGCCTAGTGATTTGGCAAATTGCGATACCGTCCAATCGTCATACGCATATTCCAGCGTATTAGAGAACCTGCCTTTATCGTAAGGCACGTATTTATATTTTAAATAGGCTTCGAGATCACGGTTACCTGCAAAGCCTAAACCTACCTTTTGTGCAGGTGTGGTTTGCATCTTGTTTACAGCCTCAAATGCTTTTTGGGCATCGAAATCCCGGATGCCCATTTGATAGGCACCAACAATTAACGGAATTTCATGTTCTGCCACCATCACAGGAACGTAGTTCATTCCAGCCGGACCTTTTGCCAGCCAGCCATTTGCATCGTACATTGCCAACTGCGACTTTACCCATCTTGACGACCACTCTGGCGTAACCAGGTTCCAGAACTGGTTTAAGTTCCAAAAGGTATTCCAGAATGCATCGCAACCCAGAGCCAGAGAACTTGGATCTTTCAATTTCTGGATCTTTTTCGTGGCGTCTACCCAACTACCATCTAAATCGCTCCAGGTATTTCTACTTGCCAGGCCGCGGTACATGTTGGTATAAAACCTAACTTTTTCCCTTCTATCGTTAGTAGTGATAGCAATCCTGCCAATTAGTTTGTTCCACGCCATGCGCTGTCCTTGTCTTACTTTCTCAAAACTCCAGCCATAAGGTTTTGTAATCTCTTCTTGCAAGCTCTGTGATGCATTTTTAAGAGCTACTAATGATATGGCTGTTCGCACCTGCACTACGGGGTTTGTGCGGGTGTCAAATTCTGCATATGCTCCAGCATCCTTAACTTCTCCTGTTTCTGTAAAATCATTACTAGTAATTTTATCATTAATCCAGGTGCCAAATTTCTTAATTGGCTGATCAAATTCAATCACGAAGTGGATGGTATAGTCCTGATTCACATCACCCGACCATGCATTTGGTGTAAACTGCCTACTAAATCCTTCTATACGATGGTCACTCACCTTTTTAATCGTCGCATTTTTTAAAACGTAACTGTATTCGGCGGGGATTTGTAAATCAATCATTACCCTAGAATCAGTCGCTCTGGGGTAGGTATAACGTTGAAAACCACACCTGGTTGTCGCGGTCAATTCTGCCTTTACGCCGTAATTCTTCAAATTTACTTTGTAGTAGCCTAAAGGAGCTTCTTCAGTTGCTTTATCGATCTCTGAACGGTAACCATCTCCTTTAATCCGCTCATCTCCGCCTTTAATCTTTAATGGTCCGTTAACAGGGAGCATACCCAATCCGGCCATTGTCCACTCATGGATATGGCTAAACACGCCAACACTTTCAAAAGTCGGATCGTACCCTGCCTGCCAGCCTGGGTTTTGATTATCCGGACTAAGTTTAACCATGCTAAATGGCATCCATGGTCCGGGTGCAATCATCCATCTGGAATGCGCCGTGCCCATTTTGGTATCCACATAATCTGCCGCCGTGAAAAGTAGTTGAGGGGCACGATTTACTTTTCCTTTTTCTACCAACTGCCCGTTATTAAATATTTCATAGTTGCTTAATCGGGGTGATTTAACTGCATCCATAGGTACCTCAAACTGGTATCTAGCACTATCCAACCTGTCTTTAAATACCTGTAAGCCATCAATCTTGACCATTAACATTGGTTTGCCGGCAAGATGCTGCACATCAACAAGCAAGGGCTGAACTCTTTTACCTAAATCATTGGTCTCATATGCGGCGGACTTCACCTCCCGAATAAATAAGTTCCTGTTATTGGTTAAGGTTGAGGGCGCTGTACCAAGGAGCTTAACTTGGTCAAACATTAACCAAGAGCCGTCAAGGATAGTCATATTTACTTCATTACCTCCCTTTTTTAACAAACCTTTAGCGATAGGTAATTCCCAGATCAATTCTTTGGCACCAGAAAGACCACCTGCTACTGCGGTGTTAAGAAGTTGCTTATCAAGCTGTTTTACAAAGCTTTTTCCGTTAATGGTAACTTTGAATAAGGGTGGCATAGTTGACTGATAACTTACTAAGTCAATTACCAGTTTATATGCTCCTGCAGCCGGAGCATCCTGAAGTCCAAACAAAATATTAACATGATGTGTTCGTAATCCTGATGTTGGTCCTGTACCTCCCCATGAATCCTTCGGTCCGGGTAAAATATAAGAGAAATCTCTTTCAGGTTTAGAAAATCCAATTAAGAAGAACCGGTCCTCCCAACCAAAATCCTGATTAAGAAACTCGGCATAACCCGATGGCGCCAGTGCCATCCCATCGCTTTTATTGTCTGCTTTACCAATTTCCCAAATCACTTTTGTCTGCGCATAACCAATGTTAGCACTGACGTACATCATTGCTAATATTGCAAATAAACGTCTGTTAAATTTCTTGCCTATCATATTTTAAAATACTATTTCGTTTTTAATTCAGCCGTTTCCAAATGGGAGATGGCAGTCCACAACACACCGGCTTCCCCACGGAAACTAGAGGAACCCTGCGGGCGATTATCCGGGGTGTACCACTCAAAAAATCCTTTGTTTTTAATCACACGTTCCAGCATCGGCTTCAAAGCTTCCTTAGCTTGTTTCAAATATCCAAAACGAATCAACTCAGAAATCATCCTAGCACCAAACCAGGTCCAATCGCCGCCATTTTGGTAAGAATATGGATTCATTCCTCCATTTTTGAAAGTACCCTGAGGGTATACAGGATATAAAGTAAGTCCTATGGTTGATGCATTAGCGGCCTTAACATTTTGCTGCATTTTTTTATAGGCCTGTAGTACTTCCTTTTTACTGAGCAAACCCGCTTCGATAGCAATGGTTGTACCGCCATGATAGTAAATTTCATCTTCTTTTAACAATGCAGGGAATGGAGATCCATTTAAATAAATATGTGGTTTAAATTTTTGCTGTTTCTTGTTCCATAAATGTTTACGAACATTTACGCTAAGCATCTTTTTAACAGACTCCCAGTATTTACGGTCGGCCCTATTCAGATCGGCAAATCCTAAATAATCATCAATAGCGATTACAAACATGGCATTGTCATAGATGTCAATTGCTTTATGCGTATTATTATTTATTTCTACGCCCCACTCATGCTCAGGCTGAACATCCCCCCAGTCGGCAGTTGTAGCTCCCCATATCAACCCATATTGCGCTTCAAAGCGATATTTTAAAAGAAATTGCATGGATGCGGCCAGTTGCTTTTGTACAGAACTTCCTCCAACTGTGTCAGAAAGTATTGATTTATCGCCTGTAATTTGAATGTATTTGGATACAGCTTGTACTAAAGATGATTCCTGATCGGTCTCCACCGTGTTTTTGTGACCAGCATATCCTGGCGCCAAAGCAGAATGATAATAGTTATAAGGAACACCAGAGCCTTTTGGATTAAGCACATAACCATCCAGGATACTACCGTCCGGCTGCTGGAATTTTAGGAAAGTAATTAGGTTTTTCTTAATAAGTGCGTGATCGCTTACTTTACAAGAAACATTCATGAAGGTATTAAAGTCGCGGATCCATACCTCTCCATAGCCGTCTCCTGCTGTAAAACCTTTTCTAACCAGGTTCTCTGCCATATATTTTACAGTTTTTGCCATTAAATTCAAAGAATCTTGTGAAACATTAGCGCTAGCTTCAGAGGAGCTACAAAAACCAAGAAAATAGAGGAATAAAACAGAGAAATGAGGTTTTAATTTCATGCGTAACAATTTGAATGTACATACATAGTTACGAATAATATTTATCTATTCCCAATCTCGATAACAGTCATATCGTGCATTTTACCTTCGGTAATAGAAAATTTAATAAGTGTTTTGACTTTATGCCAGCCAGAATTACCTGCCGAACCTGGGTTTATGTGCAAACAATCTATTTTTTTATCAAACATTACTTTCAGGATATGAGAGTGACCCGTGATAAAGAGCTTTGGTGGGTTGGCATAGATTTCATTGTTTATGTTGAACGCATATCTGCCAGGATAGCCTCCTATGTGGGTAATCCAGACATCTAAACCTTCAATCGTAAATCGAAGGTGCTCGGGGTAGGTTACTCTTATTTGTTGATCATCTATATTTCCATATACTCCGCGAAGCGGTTTAAAAGAGGCCAATTTATCTGCAACGCCTGATCCAAAATCACCTGCATGCCAGATCTCATCGCAATCTGCAAAGTGCTTAAATACAGCATCGTCTAAGAAACCATGTGTATCTGATATCAAGCCTATTTTCGCCATATTATATGTATTGTAGTGTTACACTAAAATTAATCATTGTTTAAAAGGCCAAGAAAAAGTCTTTAAGCAAAAGCTTGTAAGTACCTGTATGCTGACCTTTATCTTCATAAATATAGAACTGTTCACGCATTAGTTCCGTTTTAGCCCTACCCATACTGATGATTTTTCTAATTACAGGCTTATTAGTATCAGACCTAATGCTAATTTCCCGTTTGAGGAATAAATTATAGTCGGCTGCCCGCTCAATTATAAAGTCGGCCTGCTTTACCGGCACTATTAGCCACAGCAATCCCCCATCAGATAAAAGCCCCCCACTTTTTGTTAAGATGGATTCAAAAAACGTCGAATCAGCGTGACGCGCAATACTCTTTTTATGGTCTGGATTTTTAAGATCGTTTACAAAGAAAGGTGGGTTGGAAACAATGATGTCATATTGCTTGGGGGTAATATAGGCTTCCAGCGAAGTGCCATGAGAAAATACCCTCCCCGAAAAAGCTGAGTTACTAAAGTTCTTTGCAGCTGCAAGCGCAGCGGATTCATCAACTTCTACCGCATCAATAACGGCATCGGTATACCGCTGCGCCATCATTAGTGCAATGACTCCAGTGCCAGTTCCAATATCCAGAACATGTTTAGGTTGTTGATGTGCAGCAATTGCACCCAGCAATACCCCATCGGTATTGATTTTCATTGCACAACCACTTTGGTCTACATCAAATTGTTTAAATTTAAAAACATTGCCCATAAGGTATTAGATTAAGGCAAAGGTAAAAAAGCACAGAGATAATACGAGGTATCCTCGGCGTTTTAAAATTTTAAAGCTAAATTTGCATCTTCAAAAAATAAGCATGATTTATTTCTTTTCAAGCCCATCCAAAACGGTTTTCGCTTTACAAATAGAACGGGAACTAAGTTCAACAGATACCTCAAAACTGGAATGGCTATTTGGCGGCGCAAAACTTCAGCAGGAAAATATCCTTAAAGGCTTTTTTGTAGGCCCCCGTGCAGCAATGATCACTCCATGGAGTACCAACGCAGTAGAGATTACCCAAAACATGGATATTCAGTGCGTAATCCGCATCGAAGAATTCCAGGAGGTGGGAGAGAATGATTTAAACTATGATCCGATGCTTTCGCAAAAATATGCAGAGCTGAATCAGGAAATATATTCCATCAATATTCAACCTGAACCTATCCTTCAGATCACTGACATTGCTGCATATAATAAACAGGAGGGTTTATCACTTAGCGATGAAGAAGTTCAGTACCTGGTTTCGCTTGCTGAGAGGATAGGCAGACCACTTACCGATTCTGAGGTATTTGGTTTCTCACAAGTAAATTCTGAACATTGCCGACATAAAATCTTTAACGGTAAATTTGTTATTGATGGTGTTGAGCAACCAAGCTCCTTATTTAAATTGATCCGTAAAACTTCAGAAACACATCCTAATGATATCGTTTCTGCTTATAAAGATAATGTTGCCTTTATAAAAGGTCCTACTGTACAGCAGTTTGCACCGAAACGTGCTGATGTGCCAGACTATTACACTTTGAGCGATTTCGAATCTGTAATTTCTATAAAGGCAGAAACCCATAATTTCCCTACTACCGTAGAACCTTTTAATGGTGCGGCAACTGGTTCTGGTGGTGAGATCCGCGACAGGCTTGCTGGTGGTCAAGGCTCTTTACCACTTGCTGGTACTGCAGTATATATGACGGCTTTATCTCGTTTGGAAGACGGCCGACCATGGGAAAAAGGTGTTGAAGAAAGACAATGGCTCTATCAGACGCCAATGGATATCTTGATCAAAGCCTCTAACGGTGCTACTGATTTTGGTAACAAGTTCGGTCAGCCATTGATTACGGGCTCAGTACTGACCTTCGAACATGAAGAAGATTCCAGGCGATTAGGCTTTGATAAAGTGATTATGCTTGCGGGTGGTGTAGGATACGGAAAGGCCAGTCAGGCACAAAAGAAAAAACCTACCGAGGGCGACAAGATCGTTGTCCTGGGCGGTGAGAACTATAGAATTGGTATGGGTGGTGCGGCTGTATCGTCAGCAGACACTGGTCAGATGAGCAGTGGCATTGAACTAAACGCGGTTCAGCGTTCGAACCCTGAAATGCAGAAAAGAGTTGCAAATGCCATTCGTGGTATGGTGGAGAGTGAAAACAACAGCATCGTTTCTATACATGACCACGGTGCTGGCGGACACCTAAACTGTCTTTCTGAACTGGTAGAAGAGACCGGTGGTAAGATTAATCTGGACAAATTACCTGTTGGTGATCCTACGCTCTCTGCTAAGGAGATCATCGGCAACGAATCACAGGAACGTATGGGTCTGGTGATTGGAGAAAAAGATATTGAAACATTACAGAAGATTGCCGCCCGCGAGCGTTCGCCAATGTACACAGTAGGTACCGTTAGCGGCAACCATCGTTTTACATTTGAATCTGCATCAACAGGTGTTAAACCTATGGATCTGGAACTAAAAGATATGTTTGGCAGTTCTCCAAAGGTAGTAATGGACGATAAAGCGATAGACAGAAAATACAAACCGATAACCTATGATGCCGCTAAACTAAACGAGTATTTAGAACAGGTTTTGCAATTAGAAGCAGTGGCCTGTAAAGATTGGCTAACTAATAAGGTTGACCGTTGTGTGGGCGGCCGCGTAGCTAAACAACAATGTGTAGGCCCTTTGCAATTGCCTTTAAACAATTGCGGTGTAATGGCGCTGGATTTCCAAGGTAAAGAAGGAATTGCAACTTCCATCGGCCATGCTCCTATTTCTGCATTGATTGATCCAGCGGCGGGAAGCAGGATAGCGATTGCAGAATCGTTATCAAACTTAGTGTGGGCTCCTCTTAAAGATGGTTTAAAAAGTGTTTCACTTTCTGCCAACTGGATGTGGGCGTGTAAAAATGAAGGTGAAGATGCGAGATTATATGATGCAGTAAAAGCATGTTCAGATTTTGCCATCGACCTGGGCATAAATATTCCAACCGGAAAGGATTCTCTTTCCATGAAGCAGAAGTATAAAGATGGCGAAGTAATTGCACCAGGCACAGTGATTATCTCTGCGGCAGGTAATTGTAACGACATTACCAAAGTAGTTGAACCTGTATTACAAAAAGACGGCGGTGCCATTTATTACATTAACCTATCTAACGACAGTTATAAATTAGGAGGTTCGTCTTTTGCGCAAATCTTAAACCGGGTTGGCAATGAAACTCCTGATGTTAAAGACGCTGAGCAGTTAAAAACGACATTTAATGTATTGCAGCAACTCATCAAAGAAGATAAAATACAGGCTGGTCATGATATTGGCAGTGGAGGTCTGATTACTACCCTATTGGAGATGTGTTTTGCCGATAGTGATCTTGGAGCAAACCTAAACTTAGACGTCTTAAAAGAGGCTGATCTGATTAAATTGCTGTTCTCAGAAAACATCGGTGTAGTTTTCCAGGCAGAGGAGTCTATAGAACAAACCTTCAAAACAAGTAATATTTCGGTTTACAAATTAGGTACAGTTACTTCAGACGCATTGCTAAGTGTTGTACACACAGATATTGCCTATACTTTTGATATAGAACATTTAAGAGATGTTTGGTTCAAGACTTCATAC
>JANXVH010000064.1 GCA_025351765.1 Pedobacter sp. | reverse complement strand
CGCCTTTACTTTTTCCCTGATGGCCAGGTTAAGGGATTCAATATCAAAGAACTGACGGTTTCTAAGTCTGGCATACACACGATTGTATACTAACTTAACCTGGTTCTCTACCAGCGCCTTATCTTTTGGTTTTCTTGATCTTGTAGGGATGACTGTGATTCCATAATGGTTTGCAAAATCATCCAGTGCCCGGTTGATCTCTGGCTCAAATCTATTGGCCTTGATCACCGCGGATTTGAGATTATCTGGTACCAGGACTGCCGGAGCACCTCCAAGTTCCCTAAAACAACATTCCAGTGCATAGAGAAAATCATCCACTCTCTGGCTGCTAACGGCCATTACAAAACAATAATCAGAGAATGGAAGGGATGCAACAAATATCTGGCAAGCCACCACCTCACCAGTCTCTCTGTTTATGTAATGCATTTGCTTGCCTGCAAAGTCAACAAAGAGCTTATCTGCAGCCAGATGCTCTAAGCGCATGCCCGGACGCCTGGCAACTAATTGCTGGCGAAGGTGGAAGCAAAACTGAGGGTAGCTATAAGCGGGCTTGCAGCCAGCCTCATACTCTTCATAAAGAAGAAGCCGGGTCATGCCCACGGATTCAAGCTCCCTGCCATAATAGCTTAGATTATTCCGAAGATATTTAAACCGCGGATCTTTATAGGCGGGACTACCGACATGAAATTTCCTCATTAACAAAGGGTCTTCCATTTCCAGAAGTTCTGATAACGGGATTTCACCAGCCGCTAGTTTGGAGATATATGCTTTTACGGTGTTCTTGCTTATGCCTAAATTACGCGCAATACTTTTGATAGAATCGCCCTGTTTGTGAAGACGTAATAATTGTTTAATCTGACTCATAGCTTTCGATTTTCCGGCCATCATTACGCTACTTTAGGTAAAATATATTTACCTAAGTAAGCCAAATCAAATTAAAGAAGGGGGTCAGTATGATCCATTAGAACCTGCTTTAACGCAAATCAAGAGGGGTCAGTATGCTCCATTACAAATTCTTCAATATCCTGTAGGGGGGTCAGTATCCGCCGGAATGGCAGTAAAAGCTTGAACTGATTTTACTGTCAACCGAAATTGAAAACCATAACTGGGGGGTCAATATGCTCCAGAATATCCAATCGACATACAATGATAATAAGTTTCATTTCTCGGCCGAAATTTTATCGTTTATCACGCTTTGGAGCATTTTAAATGAAATACAGGAATGTTATTATAAAAAAGGCGCTGGTAGTTCGGCGACTAAAGTTTACAATCCTGGAGGAACTGGCCCCAATGTTTTCATTCCGATAGATCTGAATGATTGGAAAATTAAAAATCAAACTCCAGAGTCTTTTTATATTATTGAAAAACCAATCTTTGATGAAAAAGTCGAACCTTCAGGTGCACGGAAAAGACTCAATACTCGAGGAAATTATAGGACAGAAATTTATGGCAACATAAAATTGTCGCCAAATTCGCCTTTTTTCGAAATTGATGCGGCAGGATATAAAAAAGCGGTAGTAAATCTTCGTCAAAAGTTGTTTCTTCAAATAGCATATCTCTTGCTTGCTAAAGTCGCATTCAAAAGCTCATCTAAAAAAGTTGAATATCTGAAAATTCTAAAGGCGTCAAATGATGAGCGAAATAAGCTTTACATCACCCACGGTGAAGGTTTGAATTCTAATTTTCATGCTTCAACAGAAAAATCGAAGGTTTTGCCGAATAATCGTACCCTAAATTTGTTTAAGTTAATCACATTTTTACTGACGGGTAATGATCGGATTATTTGATTAATCTAAATTAGCTGTAATTTTATCCTTTCAAGAGACAGTATTTTTGACTAATTTCGCCATCCGTTCAGCGCCATGACCTTTACCTCTACAGTAGATTCCAAATTAGTGAAGGAGATAGTTAAAAGCTATAGCACGCTTGACTATACGCCAAAATTACGTGAGCTGGTAAATCTGGTCTTTCCGAAAAGTAACCTTAGTAAGTTATGTAAGCTCGATCTGCACAGAACGATCAATGATTTGGTTGTGGCAGGATATGAAGGTGAGCAGATACTAAAGTATCGGCTTTTTAAGGCATTCCAGCATGCCAATTTAGTTGCTGCATTTGAGATAAAGGTTAAAAATAGTAGGGTCGATTTTCTTACTGTTAACGGGCATACCACCAGCTACGAAATCAAATCTAATTTGGACAATTTGTATAAACTGTCCAAACAGTCAGGCGACTATTTGGGTGCTTTTGAATTTAACAACATTGTTATTCACAAGAGGCATTTGGATAAATGTTATGACCTTATTCCTGTGGGGTTTGGAATTATCACAGCTGATAAATCTGAGCATTCTTTTATAAGGAAGCCTATTTATAACAGGTCACTTGATCCCGAAAAACAACTCAGCCTTCTAACCAAAAAAGAGCTCGTAAAAGTCTTTGGTAAAACTGATGTTTCAGCGATCCTAAGTAAATTTTCTGCCAGCCAAGTAAATGGTTTGTTCAAGTTGGCACTAAAGGAAAGATATAGGAGCCGATGGGATTTTATTGTCAGCAATGGAGACGACATTTTGCCTATAGATCTGCAATTTTTCTTTAATAAGAATGTTTCTCCTTCGTTCGTTTACGGCTAGTTTTGAAAACTTCCGGCAAGTATCTTGGTACGCATACAATGTACGTAATGCTCCATAGAAATCCTTTTAAGTCTTGGCTGATATCGCCACTCTATTGTTCCGTCCCACATTCCCTTTACTAGGTTCCAACCTTCATTTTTTGCCCCAAGATATTCTAGGTGTGATTCCTTCATTCGAGGTATGAACTCCGAGGTAAGCAGGTCCTGTAAAATCATCCCTTTGATATCATCTAGGTTTCGCTTCTCATCTTTCGCCCATTTACGGCCACGGAAACCATAAAAATCATTTTCCACTGGATCATAAAACAATAATCCAGGACTGATCACGCCACCTTCCTCAACCAAGTCCTTTTTAACTCCAGCATAATCAGCGAAGCAATGGGCACCTAAGGAGCTGAACTTTTCTGGCAATAGGTTGCAGGCACTTTGAACAATCTGTCCGTGATCAAGACCGCTATTTGTCAGAGTATGCGACAAGGGACTATTGATCAAAACAATTGTGCACTTATTGAAGATCTTTATTTTTGACATTAGAAATTCGGCCGTTTCAATATCGTCATCATTTCCTAAGCAAAGTTCTTCAAGATCAATAAAGAGATAATCTTGCGGCTTGGCAATCGCTTCCACCTGAAGTAGATCGCTTGCTAGCGTTTTTTCTGAAGTCCTGAATGCGAGGGTATTGAAAGTAGGACGGAGATCAATTTCCTGGAGCTTAATACTGTCAGCCTCACCGTTATTTATCTGCGAATAGGTGCTGATCACAGGAATCATTTTCTCGCAGGCTGACAGGCTAAGAATATGCTTGGTGCGCTCATCTCTATTTTCGATGACACTTAGCAAAAATTCGA
Source organism: Pedobacter sp. (assembly GCA_025351765.1). Classification (GTDB taxonomy): domain Bacteria; phylum Bacteroidota; class Bacteroidia; order Sphingobacteriales; family Sphingobacteriaceae; genus Pedobacter. The sequence continues at coordinate 207 of JANXVH010000064.1, read as the reverse complement.
TCACCACATCCGGCATTTTCTTTTTGCGGATCAAATGAACGGGCAGGTCAACGAAAACCTTTTCACTTTTTATCTGGTTAAGGGTTGGCAGATAGTACTCATGAAACTTCTTCGGTTCTTTCGGCTTTTTCTTGGGATTCGGTTTAGGTGGAGGTGAATTTATGGGACGTTTCTTATAGATCTCCACATAAGGATATATATTTTCTC
>JANXVH010000049.1 GCA_025351765.1 Pedobacter sp. | reverse complement strand
ACATATTCGCTTTGAAAGTTTTTTCAAGTGATTTGAGGATAGTATTTACGCATTCATCGCAATCTCTGTAAGAAAATCTAAATACTAAGACATTTTTTGAATAGCTTCGAAGTCATGTGTTGTATGTACAAACATATTTTTCAACTGTCTTAATAGAAAAGGCAAATTATTTTCTTCATTATAGACAGGAATAATCACGCTAATTAAGGACATAAAAATATTTTAATATAATTAACCATTACGAAAGTTGAACAACACTTTTATCCATATCTAAGAATTTTAGATAGATGAAATACTGGTATGTTGCGGAATAATTTTAGGAGTCTATTATCAAATAATATATTTAAAGTCTTTTAAACCAAAATATTACTACGTAATAAATCTAAGATTATAGCTAAAACCACTAATGTCGATTAGTATTTTGAACCAATAAATGATGATAATTAATTATTAATATTCATTAAGAAATTAAAATTAATTTTCAATAACTCATCTGTTACTGAATAAGGCTTTGAAAATGAAGTGACAAAGCAACTTGAAGATTTTTTTAGATTGCGTTTCATACTGAGGGATATTTGATTATTTAGATCTAATGTAAAATATAAAAGTAAGAGTTCAAAATTTATTTTATTTTTGAAGAACAAATGCAATAACATCTTTGATATCCTGTTTGCAATTCTAAGATTTCTCGAATGCAGCTTCCAATGTGGCCTTTAGAATAGCTTAAAAAACAAGATATTGTCAATTATTGAAAATAGAAATTATGTATCTCATAACACGAAGGTATCCAAATTATTACTAATAACGTGTTGTGCGATTAAAAAGCGAGTGCATATTTAAGCTGATTAATAGGTTTGTTGTTTTTGATATTGATAGCCTGCAAGCAAGTAACAGCGGCAAGTTTGGCAAATATTCTCATAGCTAAACCCTTCAAGGATTTAGTATAATTTCTTTTAAGCATGAACTGGTCGCACAGCTGAGCGAATAAGGTTTCAATCCTTTTTCTGCATTTCCTGAATACAGGCTCAAATGGTTGTTTGTTTTTTTGATTATTACGCATAGGAGTCTTTAACATTTAATCCAGAGTGCTTTATGTCATTCAGATAATGGATGTCATGTACGCTTACTTTACTGATGTCCATGGAGTAGAACACCCCTTTTACAGAAGTAACCAGATGAAGTTTATATCCAAAATATCAAGCCTTGTTCACTGCAGAATACCCTTTATCAGGAGCTGTATCAAAGTTTTCCTTGTATATTCTTGAGGATTTTTCCCGAACGATTTTACAGATTGGAACAGGAATAGAATCTACAATAAATACATTTTCCCCTTCATTCATTTGTTTGGCCAGGTGTTCATTAAGCTGCTGCAACCAGGGAAAGATTACTTTTCTTCTCCGGTTAAAATTGCAGCGATGGATTAACCCTGGAAATTCAGTTGAATAATCGTGTTTAAGCTTGCCAAACAAGTAATTTTCTGAGTAAATCCCTAAAGATTCAGCGGTTAATACCAAGGCAATAATCTCACAATCAGATAGTTTTGGTTTTCTAGGATAAAATCTAAAGTTATTGTCCTCATTAATAGCGGATTTAAAAACAGATTTGGTTATTTCTAAAAATTGATTGAAATTGGTCGAAAGGTTGTGCATAAAGAGTAATTTACTTGGTCGTAATTCCTATTTAAGATACTGATTTTCAGCATTATGCACAACTTTTTTATCCATTTTCGTCTCTTTTTTTAATCGCACAACACGTTACTAATAATAAAAAGCTTGATTTCATGACGTTTAATTAAACTTAGTGATCATTTGTATTTTAACCAAATTTGTATGAATGACAATGGCATCATCAATATATGAAAAAATTTAATCTTTGAGTTTCCTGATTCGTGCCAACTGCCACCTCCACAATCAGTTGAAGATGAACAACCACTCCGACTTCCAATCTTTGCGTCCCCTATCCAAAAAAGCAATGGTGCTTATCATTTTCAATCTCAGCTAATACACTTTTAAGGTTTGAATGCTCTGAGAGTGGCTTATATAGTTCCCAATTTCCAGAACCACGCAGCCAATACACTTTCCAAACCTTACTGGTTTTAATATATCTTAACTTAGCAACCTCATGCTGCAATATAATACTGGGATCATCCCATTTCGGTCGAATCTCAAATATCAGAACTGTTTGTCCATCCCAACTATATCCAAAATCCAATTTCATTCGAACACCTGCCTCAGTTGGTCGTAATATTTCAATAAAGCTTTTTAATTGCTCTTCTATGATTGATATAACCTTATTTTTCATTGCCATAAAAATTTTGTCTCTTGCTATCCAAGCATCCACAAGATATTAATAAAACCATATTTTTGTTAAGGCGCAATGGGTATACTTTCTCCCCCCGCAACCACCAATCTCCTAAAATTCTGTTAAAATTTAAGATAAACTCGAGGAAAATTCTAGATGTCTTTAGTAGGAATTATTATGTAAATAATACCTAACAGGTATTTAATTAGGAGTTAACTAGAACTTAATAAGGATATTCTCCCTGTTATCTCCCTATTATGTCCCTGTTACCTCCCTATTACGTCCCTGTTAGGTAAAACCACATTACGAAACCTTAATAACCTTAAGGTAATTCAAGTCCTCCCAATTATTTTATAGCATAATATATTTACCTACAATAATACCAATTCTACCAATATAATCCATAAAAATCTCTATTGGCCAATAAATGCCATCGCCTCTTCTACACCAACTACCGGCAGCTGACAAACCTTATTTTTACAGATGTAAATCTTTGTTTCTTCACCCTGCTTATCTTTTAATAAGGGAAGCGTCGAGTTTGTTCCTGCTAAAAAAACTTTATTAGGAATGTAATGGTGATTAAAGGTTGTTTTTATTTCTGAAATATTCGCCCCAATTATCGCAATTTCATTAATACCAAAGACTTCGTTAAGTAGCTGGATACCCCAATTGGAATAAGCTGAGCCATAAGTTTTAATTTGAGGAAAAACAGCCGCCAGCATAGCAGCCGCCTTATCCATAAATAGCTGTTCATCAAACAGTAAACCCAACTTGTGCAGGTTTTGAGCCATAACAGAATTAGAAGCCGGCATCACGTTATCCATAATTTCGTGTTTTCTGGCAATGAGCGCTTCACTTTTAACAGACGTAAAGAACAACATCGGACTCTCTTGATCAATAAAATTATCCAGCACAAAGGTAGTCAGTCGCCTGGCCTCTGTTAGCCAATTTTCATCGAAGTCTGTTTCATACAAAGCAATCAATGCATCAATAAAAAAAGCATAATCGTCTAGGAAACCATTAATACTGCTCTTGTTACCTTTGTAGTTTCTATATAACCCGCCATCTTCAGTTTGCAATTCGGCAAGTATAAAGTGTGCAGCTTTCTTTGCCAGCTCATAATAATGATCATTATTAAAAGCTTGAGCACAATCTGCCAGACCTTTAATAGCAATGGCATTCCATGAGGTTAAGCATTTATCATCCAAGCCCGGCCTTATTCTTTTACTTCTAGCGTTAAGCAATAAGGCCTTCGCTTTTCTTATCTTATCCTGAAGTTCAAGAACTTTGAGCCCTTTAACATCGGCGTATTCTTCTTCAGAAAACTTAGTTAACAAAATATTTGTCTGCTCCTCTTCCCAGTTGCCCTCTTCAGAGACATGAAAATAATCCAAAAGAACTTCAGCATCATCCCCAATTACAGCCTTAAAATCAGCCTTATCCCAAACATAGAACTTACCTTCAACACCTTCACTGTCGGCATCCAGCGCAGAGTAAAACAAACCTTCTTTTGATAACATCTCTCGTTCCAGCCATGCGATAGTTTCAGCTGCAACTTCCTTAAATTTTGGAGATCTGGAGTACTGATATGCTTCTGCATATAGACCTATTAATTGGCCGTTATCGTAAAGCATCTTTTCAAAATGAGGTACGTGCCAGCTTCCATCAACAGAATATCTGGCAAAACCACCTCCAACATGATCATAAATACCTCCCATAGCTATCTTTTCGAGCGTTAGTAGGGCTGATACATGGGTAGCGTCATCCTCCATGAGCCTGCTAAACCGCAGCATAAACTGCCAGTTGTTTGGCAAAGGGAATTTAGGAGCCCTGTTATACCCTCCTTCAGAGAGGTCGAAAGACCTTTTCCACGGACTGATTACTGCGGTAAGATCAGCTTTACTATAATTTTGAGGCTCTAGCGCAATCAATACCTTTTCAGAATTATTAATACCATCAGTTAACCTGTCTGCATACTGAAAAGCCTTTTCAGGTTCAGTAGTCCATAAATTTGAAACACTCAACAGCACATTAATCCAATCTTCTTTTTTAAAATAAGTGCCTCCATAAATGGGTCTTTGATCGGGAAGGCAAATGCAGTTTAGCGGCCAGCCCCCACTACCAGTCATGAGTTGTATGGCCATCATGTAGATCTGATCGATATCAGGTCGCTCCTCCCTATCTACTTTGATGCAAACAAAATGCTTATTCATTACCTCGGCAACCTCGGCTCTTTCAAAACTTTCTCTTTCCATAACGTGGCACCAATGGCAGGCAGAGTAACCAATACTTACCAAAATAAGCTTGTTTTCATCCTTTGCCTTTTGCAGGGCCTCCTGCCCCCATTCAAACCAATTTACCGGGTTGTAAGCATGTTGCAATAAGTATGGGGAGGAAGCTTTGATTAAACGGTTAGGTTCTGAATTCATATGCTGTATAGGTTTTATGCGGGTTGTAAAGTTAAAATCTAAAATTGATCATTGCTAAACATTCGTAATTATAGTTATTGTTGTGATCATCACAAAAATTGAGATTTTTCATTTCAGCATTCCAACAGCGCCTTTCGTTTTTGCGATGGGCATCGAGTAATATCATGTTCTTCGACATGAATTTCCCCTGCTGGGGCATCTGATAGATCGGCTGTTGCTGGGATTACTTTAGTTCTGATTGTGTATATAAACCCAACTACCTCTTAACCTAATGCTATATTTTTTTCGTATTTTCGTTAAGTAATTTCAAATTGAAAGTCTTAAAAACATAGAAATGAAACACGAAAGAAAGATGGCTATTGTAGTTAATCAAGTAAAAATGGAGGACGAAGATAGTCTCGATGTTTTATTTTGGATGAGTAAAAGTGTTTCTGAACGACTTACTGAAGTGAGTCGTTTACGAAGAAATTACTTCAAATGGGCAGACGGCTTTTTTCCTGAAAAAATGGAGAAAATTGTACACCAAAGAAAACTATGATTTTTGAGCAGGATTTTATAGACTTCATCGAATTTCTTAATTTTCATCATGTTGATTATATGATTGTAGGTGCTCATGCTCTCGCTTATCATGGTCGCCCACGGCATACCGGCGACCTGGATATTTGGATTAAACCAAGTATTGAAAATGCTTCCAAAATGATTGCTGTTCTAAACGATTTTGGTTTTGGATCTCTTGGGCTCACAGAACAAGATTTTTTGAAAGACAATTATGTAACACAGTTAGGTTACCCTCCACTTAGAATAGATATTCTAAATAACATCACAGGTGTAGAATTTGATGAAGCTTATGCGAATAAGGTGGAAGGAGAGATTGATGACTTGAGAGTCAATTTCATCAATTTTAATGAATTTATCAGAAATAAGGAGGCAACAGGCCGAAAGAAAGATTTAGGTGATATTACGTCATTGAAAAAAAAAGGAAGCTAAAAAACCATTGCTGCGAACTACCTGATCAATAACCTATCGAATGCCAAACTATCACCGTTAAAAGCGTTGAAATCTACAACATGATTAATACCAGATATTTTTGCTTTATCAGAATGTTGCCAAAACTGCCAGCTGGTAGTTTTCGCAACCTTGAGTTTCGATTGGTAATAGTGCGCTATCCATAAAGGATAACCGTCAAAATGACCCTGCAGGTAATCTTTATAAAATGAAAGACCGGTATAAATAATTGGCCTGACCCTGGTTTTGCTTTCTACATGATCAAGAAATGCTTGTAATTGAATCCTCATTTTAGAAGCTGGCACTCCGTTAAGCTCTTCAATGTCTACAACAGGCGGTAAATCACCCTTCTCAAACTTCACCGTTTGAAGGAAAAATTTAGCCTGCCAATCTCCAGATTTCTTTGCCAGCAGGTAATGATAGGCACCACAAATTACACCCGCTTTAGGCGCTTCTCTCCAGTTCCTTTGAAAGTAAGGGTCAACATTAAACAAGCCCTCAGTGGCTTTTATAAATGCAAAACCAACTTTAACATCATCTTCTTTCATGGCTTTAACCTGCTGCCAGTCTATCTTACCCTGATAATAAGACACGTCTATGCCATGTATAACATAGCCTTTTGGAATACTTATATTGAAACTACTATAGGAACGGTATCCCGGCTCCTCACCAATATCCTTAAACCAACGCCAGGTAGAAGTAAAACCTTTGATGATGTAACCATAATAAAATGGCGATAAAAGGATCAGTACAACCATCAGAATCAGCAGTTTCAACTCCAATGGCCAGCCTTTTTTCTTTGCTGATTTTTTTCCTGAAGCTGTATTTTTCCGTGTTACAGGTGCTTTACGGGTTATTGGGTTTCGTTTAGGTGCTGGAGGCATACGCAGGGCAAAAATACAATCCTTTACTTCTATTACCCTTTGCTCAATTCTGCAAAATACTTATGGAATAGTGGCAATGTTTCAATTCCTTTATAGTAATTGTAGATGTCGTATTTCTCGTTTGGAGAATGCAAGGAATCGCTATCTAAACCAAAACCAAACAATACCGACTTAATACCCAATGCGCTTTCAAATAAGGCTACAATTGGGATACTCCCTCCCCCTCTTGTCGGGATTGGAGCCTTACCAAATGAATCTAATATCGCTTTTTCCGCAGCGCGATACGCAGTACTATCTGTAGGGGTTACAACTGGCTCACCACCATGGTGCGCAGTAACCTTAACTTTAACATTTGCAGGTGCGATACTTTTAAAATGCCTAGTAAATATTTCAGCAATTTCATCAGAGCTTTGATTTGGCACCAAACGCATAGATATTTTTGCATTTGCTTTAGAAGGAAGTACCGTTTTAGCACCTTCGCCTATGTATCCACTCCACATACCATTTACTTCAAGAGTGGGTCTTGTACCAGTACGCTCAAGCGTAGAGTAACCTTTCTCGCCCCATTCGGCAGCAATATCAAGATCTGTTTTATACTCCTCCAGATCAAAAGGAGCAGAATTTAAAGCCCTTTTTTCATCAGCAGTTAACTCAATAACTTTATCATAGAACGCTGGTATGGTGATGTGGTTATTTTCATCATGCAAAGAAGCAATCATTTTACAAAGAATGGTGGCAGGATTAGCAACAGCACCCCCGTATACACCAGAGTGCAAATCGCGGTTAGGACCAACAACTTCAACTTCCATGTAAGCCAATCCGCGTAGGCCAGTCTCAATAGAAGGGTTTTCCATACTGATCATCGAGGTATCAGAAATAAGTACAACATCTGCCTTTAACCTTTCTATATTGGCATTAACAAAAATGCCTAGGTTTGCTGAGCCTACTTCTTCCTCGCCCTCTATCATGAATTTCACATTACAAGCAAGGGTATTGGTTTTCATCATCAGTTCAAATGCCTTAACGTGCATATAAAACTGCCCTTTATCATCGCAGGCACCACGTGCATAAATTTTACCATCCCTAACGGTTGGTTCAAATGGAGGCGTTTTCCACAGCTCTAAAGGATCTGCCGGCTGTACGTCATAGTGCCCGTAAATCAGCACTGTTGGTAAACTTGGATCTATTATTTTTTCACCGTATACTATTGGATATCCGGCTGTTTCACATATTTCTACTTGATCTGCACCAGCCTCTTTTAGTTTGGCTGCAACAAAATCAGCAGTTTTAAGCACATCGTCTTTATATTTAGGATCTGCGCTAACTGATGGAAAGCGCAATAACTCAAACAGCTCTTCAAGGAAACGCTGTTTATTTTCTTCTATATATTTTTTGATCTGTTGCATGACAAATGAATTTAGGCAAATATAGTTATTTGTGTAGGTATGTACGTTTTTCAATCTGTCTATTGTATTCCTTGAGAAAATTCTAATGATAAAATTTATCTTTATAATTCATCAAGCTGTTTTTGACTAAACATTACCAAGCGAGGGATAAGTTATAACCATGACAGCCAAAATTACCCAATGTATACTATTCCTTTTCTTAGCCACTTTGACAATACAGCCTATTCAAAGCTCTCATTAAATTCATGGCAAACTACTGTTGTATACACCCAATGTTCAACTAACTAAACTATTTAATTATGAAAAAGACACTTTTAATCTTTGCTACCGTATTTTTTTTCTTAAGCTGTACAGCACAAAGGAAAATTAGCGTTGCAGAATATGATAAAACACAAAATTTTGGGAAAGAATCAATTATACTTGAAAATGATTTCTATGATAAGTTTTTAGGTATATGGTCTTGGGAGCAAGGCGATAAAAAATTTAAAATAAGATTTACCACCACAAATCTCTCATTCCCTAATGGAGAAGCCAAAATAACTCAAAAGCAGCTTGAGGGGAAATATGACTACTTCATTAACGGTAGCAAAGTAACTGCAAGAGATAAGAAATATCAATTGCAAGGTTTAAGTCTAGAAGATCCGAACCGTGTTGTTTTCGAAATAGATAATGATTTTAAGCTATTTGCAAGCACGATACGAATTGAATTACGTTATGTGACAAAGGATCTTTTACGATTTCAGTATGTAGGAGAGGTCAGCGAAGCTAAGAAAAAGAAAATTCCTTTTCCAGTAGGAATTATATTAACTCGGGAAAAATAACTACTATCCAGAAGAACCACCTCTGCCTGGTGGTTCTTCTGTAAAATAACTTCTCGACAAATAATTTCAGGATGGGACGGTCTTTCAAGTTAGGGATAATATTGTGGCCAATCACCAATACCAAACACCACTTATCCCCCTGCCTCCCCTTAACTTTGACGTCGAAGTCGGGTGTTTTATCAGGGATTAATTCATCAAGCATAAAATTATCTTGATTTTTCGCCTATCCTCTTGCGTTTGATTTCTAGTAAGAATACAATGCCACCTAAATAAGATTCATCTGCTTTGAACTTAATCCCTTTGATGATGCCATTAACTTACCTTGACATCCATGCCCATGCGCTGTAACATTAAAAAACAGATTGCTTCTCCGATTACAGGCAGGGCAATGTTGGTTGTTTCGGGCATTCTTTATTCATTTTCTTACACTATTTGTTTTTAACCTCTAAATCTGTTGAGATTTCAACTTTCTATTAAAATCAGGCACTTATCCAGCTAAGGCATCGAAGTTTCTTCTCGATGCTTAAACTAATCTTAAATGCCTGATTTTTCCGAAGAGTTACGCTGTTCTGTCCGCTTTAAGCCATTCATTAACTTCTTCTACGTCAAAGAATTTTGATCCTCCGTTAGAATAGCATGGCATACCTTGAGCGATTCTTCGATTAAGGGTCGACCTGCTCATTTTGAATATCTTTTGTATGTCATTCTGCTTGAGTAGGTTCAGTTTATTATTCGGCAAGGTTCACCCATAGGGGTTTTGTAGCACTGAAAGCATGTTTACGGGTACTTTGGTGTGGAAAAGGGTACCCATAGTGCTACAAGATACCTAGTAGTCTGCACCAAAGGTGCTCTAAGCTATTTAGATGTCTATGGCAATGCCTAGCGTAAACTACATCTCTGCTACGACATTATTGTAGTTTGAAATAAGCAAAAACGATTGGAACAACATCGGTTGATCCATACCCTATTATAGTACCAAAAAAGGTGATTTAATGAGGCATAAAAACAGTCATTTTAATAACTCATAAAAAATACGTAACGCACTGATAATCAATTAATTTAATTCGATAAATTTCCTAATTTAATTTGGAAATATCAACTATTTTTCCTACCTTTGTGTTTATAATAAAACGAGCTTTTCATAAGCCGCTATTATGCTCATAAATCGGATAGATCCGAACAATTTGAGGATACCGAAAATGCGCTATGCCATTGCTGATCAGCTAAAAAATAATAGGCAAGCGTTTCAGTATTATTTATTTTCATTAGTCGACTAGTTAAATTTAAAGTGCCAGCTGTGACAGCAGGCAGGAAAAGTTCATTGACGTATTAAAGGCCGAGGGGCTTTATAAAAATCTACCAGGTCGGACACGATCTTATCCCAACGTGCACAAATTGGCGTAGACCCTGCAGGGGTTTATTGATATTATTAATAAAAGAATTCTGAAGAAGTTTGTCATTTGGCTTAATTGTTACCTGGGTGCCTTTTGTTAAAGGCAATTCACGAACATGCAATGGTTACAGCACGAGCATAAATTTTCTGATTTCAATAAATTCAGTTTTTTCTAATGCGCTCCGTCCGAGATTATACTTTAACCGTAGAAAGGATATCGGACTCCACATTTGCCGCTAGTAATAGGCTTGTGGGTGACATAGGAATAGGACTTGTATAGGGGGGTAATCCAAATGTCTAACTATTAAAAATCGGCAAAATCGACAAAAACACCTTTCATCAAACTAAAAAGGGCATTTTCAATAAAAAAGATGGCTAATACCAAAAAAATCCAAACGTCCATATTTACCATTATCTACCATTTTCTTCCGATTATCTACCATAATCTACTACCATCGATGGTAATTATCTTCCTTAAACTACCATTAGCTTACTGATAGCGGAAAATTTAAAGAAGATACACGCTAAAAAGATTGTCATTAATATAGCTAATTAGGCCTTTTTAATGTATTAGGGCTTATTTTTCAAGATTGTCTTTTAAGTAAATCAATGTAATACATATCCTTATTTGTCCACCGTATATTCCCAATAAATCGACATATTTCGTTTTAGAGTACAGCAATTTTCGTTCTAGAAAAATGGAGAAAAAAAGCTATCAATAAGCGAGATATATTGTAAAATGTTTTCGAATTATTCTTTGGGGATGCAGTTGGGGACGCAGTTGGGGATGCAAATGAATGTTTTTAACTTAGGTTTTCTAACGGCTTAGTTGCAATATTGGTATCATTTTAAACATGATATGTACAGTTGAATACCCCTTAGTGACAGTGCCAAATAATTTTAAAAATGATTAAGCTGTTGTTTTATAGTGTGTTATGATTATAATATTCTTAGCGCCTAATAAAAGATACATTTAATTGTATGTTTGGAGGTTTAATTATCAGCGACAATACTTTGTAACGTGGGAAAAATAACGGTCAAGCATTATTTGAATAAACGACTTAAAGGAAGTTCAGACGGAAAGTATCCCGTTTATGTACGAGTGATCTATAACAGACAGAACACAAATTTTAGGAGTGAAATACTTACGACAGCATTGCTCGATGACGGAGAACTTGAGAAGTCAGCTAAAGTTAAACGTGAGATTGAATACGAGACTCAAATAATTTCTTCGATCATAGGTTTTGCAGTACATAGGCTAAATGATAACTTTTCAATTTCTAACCTTAATACTATTATTTCTGAATGGAAATATGACCTGGCTGATGTTTTTACTGATGAATATTTATCTCACAAAAAAGTGTCTAAGTCTATACATGGCTTTATCTGTTCAAAAACAGGTATTGACATTTCGACAACGGAGGCTATTACTGGAATTATTGATCTAGATGTTAAGTCCTTACTAAAATTAGCAAAATTAGGCATATTCGAAAATCTTCTAAATGACTACGTAACCTATGCCTATCTTTTAGAGCAGTTCTCTGAAATTCACTACCCAGATCAAAGTTCTAGATATGGTGCTGATAATACCTTTAATTTTTTAGAATGGTATGAATTAGATGGTAAGCGAAAATTCGTAAAGTACGCAAACAGTAAAGGGCTCTTAACAGAATCTAAAATTTTTAAAATCACAGAGGTATTCGAAACATATTTGATCGATAAACAGCTCAATGAAATATCATTTTGGAAAGATTTTAAGGTGTCAGAAAGAAATTAAGTAACACTGGATCAGCACAATACAATTAAGTTGGTGTAATTATATATTATACCAACTTTTTTAATATTACATTTGTTGGTATAAATATTTATTATGCTAACAAATACTATCGATTTATCGGAAATTAGAAAACAGTTATTTGCTGGAGGTATTCAGGAGATAGCAAGATTGGCAGGATCATCATCATCCGCTGTTACGCAAGTGTTTCAGGGTAAATACGAAAACCCAGAAATCATGGAGGCAATCATAGAAGTTGCTAATAAGCACAGAAGTCGCAGACTTAAACTAACAGAGGCTTTAAATAAGTTGACAGATAAATAGCCTTAAAGTGCCTTTCCACTGGAATAACATATTAGTTGTAACGAAAGAGGAACTTGTCCCTGCATGGTATAATTCGTTGAGTACACTGAAGTCAACAATTAGCCGATACAAGGATAATAAACACTTTGGTGTAAAACGCGTCCAATTAGGAGGCAATGGAAGGCAAATGCTCATTTCATTTGATAGTCTCCCTGCTCATATTAAAGAGGGTTTGGGTGATCCTAGAAAGTGTGGTCACATCCTTGAAAGATACTATGAGATCGACAGCGAAGCGGTGTCCTTTTTTACAACCCATAAATTCGATGATAATAGCTATTTAAGCGTAGATAGTCAAGAAAAATACATAACAAACGCCAGCGTACTAAAGGCTATTATCCAACTGAGAGAAGATAGACAAGGTCAACGAATCAGCAAAGGTACAAAAGGAGAAAAACAGTATAAACCGAATTCCATAGCAACTACATTATGCAAGGATGCTATAAGCTTTCAAAAGACATTACACGCAAAATATCAAATCCAACATACCATACCAGAAAGTGAAAAGCGGTTTAAGGAAACAATAAAAGATTTTGAAGAAATAGGTTACCTGTCATTGATCAGTGACAGGCACAGAAATCAAAACAGTCGAAAAGTTACAGATAAGACCATAAGCCTATTGAACAACCTTTTTGCAGGAGATAAAGCTAAGCCAAGTGCAACCGAAGTGCATGGTAGGTATGCGGCGTTTATTTCAGGCTACATTACCGTAATCAATAATGTTACTGGTGAAATTTATGATCCTAAAGAATTTAAGTCTCTCTCTGATGCCACGGTTAAAAGTTATATGGTCTCATGGGTTAATAAAATTGGCACCTATCAGCTAAGAAGTTCAGACCGACAACGGAACATGCAAATGTTCAAGCCATACCACTCCCTTGATAAACCAAAATTTGCAGGTTCATTGATTTCTATAGATGATCGACAACCACCATTCAAGACACCAGAAGGCAACAGAGTTTGGTTTTACAATGCATATGATATAGCTAGCGAAGTTTTTACCTGCTGTGTGTACGGTGATAGTAAAGCAGGGATAATTACAGAGTTTTATAAGCAACTCGTACGTAACTATTCAGATTGGGGCTTTAATCTACCTGACGGTTTAGAGGCTGAAATGAGTTTAAACTCTTCTTTTGTTAACACATTCTTAAAGCCCGGCGCAATGTTTCAAAACGTTCGTATTGAGGCTAACAATGCAAGGGGAAAATTTATTGAGCGTATTTACGGAAAGCTGAGATATCAGTATGAGAAAAAACGCATGGGATGGCTGGCAAGACCAAATGCCTTAAGCGAAAAAAATCAACCCGCAATAGAAATTGAAAAGGTGCCTACACTTCCGTATGAAACAATTATTCAAAATTGCTTACAGGATATACAGGACTGGAATAATGAGCCACACACCATCCACAAGGATAAAAGCCGCTGGGAGGTTTTTTGTGAAATGCAGCATCCCGATTTAAAACCTACAAATTATATCGCCCTATTACCTCATTTGGGAAGAAAAACAGAGACGAGCTGTAACGTCGGTATCATCCATTTAAATGGAGCTGAATACCTTTTGGGAGAAGATGGGAAGGTCAGTAAAGGAGATAATCTTATTAGGTTAATGCAACAAGTGGAAGGTGAGCAGATAGATATACACTGGATGAAAGATAATGACGGAAATGTTTTAAAAGCTCTTGTTTTCATTGACGATCAATATATCTGCGAGGCGATAATTAAGCCTAGATATAACAGGGCAAAAATAGAACAAACATCCCAGTGCCTAATAAATAGGGAAATTATGAGCGCCTACGTTGCAACGATTGAAGCATTTGGTAGAAAGCAAATAAAAGCTATTGAACCCGTTACTATAATTGACAACCGACCAGCTCCGAAAAAGACTTTTGTAATGCGTGAGTTAAAACAATTTATTGATTTATCAGCAAGAAGTTGGGTTGAGCCAGAAACGCTGTCGACCCCGACAGATATTGATTTTACACCAAACTTGCAAACATCTTTTGTAAGGGATATAAGCGACAGATTTTAAACCAAAACATAATGATTCAGGTAACAGAACAATTCAAATTAAACGTACTTAAAGCACTCGCAGAGGTACGAACAAACTATACTGGCAGTGATACCAAGTTTGCGCAAAAATGGAGTTTAAATCCATCTATTTACAGTCGATTAAAAAATGGAGAAAACCATGATGGCCTTCTTTCCGAATCAGCTTGGTTAAACTTAGGTATGCAGTTGGATGTTAGGTTAAATGACAGAAAATGGAATATTGCCAAAACTGATGTATACACAACTATTCAGGATGACGTAGAATTTTGTCAAAAATATTCTAAGGCTAAAATTTTCGTGGATGACTGCGAGATCGGCAAGACAGTAGCGGCAAAACAATTATGTCGCACACTAACTAATTGCTTTTATGTCGATGCCAGCCAAGCAAAAACTAAACAGCTCTTTATCAGAGAAATTGCACAAAGCATTGGAATTGAGTGTAACGGTAAATATGCTGATGTAAAAAAGGCAATTAAATATTATTTAAAAACACTGCCACTACCATTGGTAATCATCGATGATGCAGGTGATCTGGAACCAAAAGCCTTTTTAGAATTAAAAGAGTTTTGGAACGCTACCGAAAATGCATGTGGTTGGTACATGATCGGCGACGATAGCTTACGTGTTTTAATCAATCGATTTATCAATAGTGGCAAGCCTGGTTTCAGGGCATTATTTAGTCGTTTTTCCAGTTCTTTTGGTAGCGTTACCCCTTTTGATCACAATCAAAAAATGCAATTCTATTATAAGTTATTGAGTGATGTGCTAGCGGTAAATATGACCAATAAAAGCACTATGCCTAATATAATTAACAAATGCTTACGAAAAGGTACATCAGGGCAAATTGGTGGTTTAAGACGCGCAGAAAGCATTTTGATTTTAAACACTATTTAAGTATGGAAAAGGTTAAGAAATTTAAAAGAGCAACAGCTATCAGCAATTTGTATGATACAAAACATGAAGTTTTTGAACTAACTGGAGCATGGAAAAGCGTTTTAGGTGACCCGTCTAAAAGTGGAGCTTGGTTGATTTATGGTGCCGAGAAAAACGGCAAAACTTGGCTTGCATTGATGCTCGCCAATTACCTGAGCTCATTCACGAAAGTTCATTACATATCAGGTGAAGAAGGTAAAGATAAAGCCTTTGTTGATAGTTGTGTTAGAGCAGGAATAAAACCTAATAATAGATCATTGCTAATTACTGACTATGAGCCAATAGAAGACCTCAACGCAAGGTTAAAAAGTCGAGTTGCACCAAAAGTAGTTTTCATAGATAATCTTACAATTTATGCAGATGAATTGACAAGTAGTTTATTTAGGAAACTATTAACTGACCACCCTAAAACCCTCTTTATTTTCCTTGCACACGAAGATCGAGGCGCACCATATACGGCAGTTGCAAAATTATGTAAAAAGCTAGCTAAAATAATTTTTTACGTTCAGGGACTTATTGGTATCGTATCTGGCAGATGCCCAGGAGGAAAACTCATTATAAATGATGAACAGGCTGCTTTATATCACGGCCAATCAACTAACGACCAAGAATAATGGAAATCACCGCTAAACCAATTTCAGTACAGCAAATTGTTGACATCGATTTGATACTTAACGATCTTAATTTAATTGAAGCCAGACCAGCTTTTGTAAAGGAATACACCAGAGGTCGTGCTTTAAATATACAAGATTTAACTCACCAAGAAGCGCAGAAGTTCCTAACTGATCTTTACAGATTTGACTCAGTTGAGGCTATTAAGGCTACAGTAACCAAGATGTACCACAGTATAGGCGCACTATCTGCTATAATGCTAAAAACAGAGATAACGGAAGCGATTAGTACACTACAGACAACTGCGGAGCTATTTCATTTCTATCAAAATCATTACCCAGAACTAATATCTGCGATTGAGGTAACTCCAATAAAACAAGACGAGATAATAGACCTCTTAAACATTTGTAAATCAATATAGCCATGAACCAATTAACACAAGAAAAAGAAGAAATAAAGGCGGCTGTTAAGTCGTTTACCGACTTGATCACAAACTACGATAGTTGCTCTGCACTTGCTGACCAGGTTGATGAAGCTATTTGGCGTTTGAGCATGTATCTACTTAGCGATTCAAGTATAAACGGTGCTGAGCATCTTAATTACTTGTGTTCTCTAAAAATGCTAAGAGATGTGCTAAATGGAAAACATAGCCATAGTTAAACAACAGTTAAAATCAATTTAAACAACGATTATTCAAACTATA
Organism: Pedobacter sp.; assembly: GCA_025351765.1. GTDB lineage: Bacteria > Bacteroidota > Bacteroidia > Sphingobacteriales > Sphingobacteriaceae > Pedobacter. Next base: position 40,071 of record JANXVH010000049.1, on the reverse strand, counting down.
AAACCAATATTATGAACTACGCTAGTAAACCACAATTATCTAAAATCCATGTATTGCTTAATAAACTGGGATTAACGGAAAGCAAAGTAGAAATAGTTAGCAATTTCTCCAATGGTCGTACAATTAGCTCTAAACTCCTTTATGCAAGTGAGGCTAAAGAACTCATTATAAAACTTGCGGAATACGATCCAAATGAAAGGCTTAAAAGTCTTGTTTTCTCTCTGGCTTATCAAGCTGGTATCATATACGGATCAACAGGTGAGGACAAACGAATTAATGCCGCAAAACTAAACTTATTCCTTAAAGAACGTGGCGCGGTTAAAAAGGAATTGAATGCTATGAATTATGCTGAACTCATAAAAACTCATAGGCAATTTGAAGCGGTGGTTAAGAACATCAACAAAAGCAGGGACAAAAAAGAAGCTGATAAGGCCGTATTTACCCTTATGGATGAATTGAATTTGATTACTGTAAAAAATTAACTTGTTATGGAAAATCCTGTTATACGAAATCAATCTGACACTGAAAAAATAGTGTCTGCATTTTCTCATCTCATTAAAACGCATGATGAGCCAACAGCTATCAGGCAATCCCTCCAGAACATCTATTACAACACGGCTCGTATGGCTATAAATGATATTGACAGTATGTCTGGTGCTCATAATATCGAAGGTCAACTTTACACCTTACAATTGTTTATAGAAGTTTTAGACGGGACATATCAGGCACACGGTTTATGAAAACTAGAAGACCACACCCGAAACTAAGCAAGCGGAATGAGCAGATTTTTAAACAATTTGAAAAGATGTTTAATGTAGATGGTTTACGCATAGATGTTATTTACAGCCGTTTGTCTGACAAGTATTTTTTGTCTAGTCAAAGCATTCAAAAAATAGTCTTGAACCATGCACGGTCAATTGATCATCCAGCAGCTCCGGTTTAACCCGGAGCATTTTTTTTACAGCAAATAATTAAATCTTAAATATAAACAAATACAAAATGTTAAAAACAACTAAGCGTTATGTGATAACCACCAATGCGCTAAACTCGAAAGGGTTCAGGATTTTGTCTGAAGGGATTGACTGGACGGACTACAATAATAATCCAATTTTGCTATACATGCATTACAGGCCTACGGGAGCCGACAAAAACGAAATCAGGGCTATTGGAAATGTTAGGGATATACAGACCGACAGTAACGGGGTGGTAACTGGCCAACTTTATTTCAATGACAAATACGATTTTGCAGTTTCCATCTTTGAGGGGTATGAGAACGGTACTTATAATATGCTTAGCCTCTGTGCTCAGCCATTAGAATCGAGCGATAAACCTGAACACATTTTGGCGGGTCAAACTTTGCCAACTGTCTCAAAATGTAAAGCTAAAGAGATCAGCTGTATAGATATAGGCTCTAACGGTGAAGCTATCGGTGTTGAACTTTGTGATACCGCTGGAAACATTATAAAGCTTTCAGATGCACTTAAGGTCAATTTGCAGACAAATACCAAAGCCCTACCAGAACCGCCTTTTAAAAGCCCTAAAATATCGGCTACCTACCTAGTAAAAAAAGCTTTTGATGACGGCAAAATTATTAAGGATAAGATAGACTATTTTACAGAGTTAGCAGCTATCTACCCTAATGAAATAATGGCCTTATTTGATAAGATGCCAAAAAAAGATATTATGCTGTTAGAAATGGAAAGTAAAAGCTGGGCTGATCTAGATCAATCGGGAGAGCTTGAAACCCTAAAAATGAAATCTCCAGCAGTTTTTAGAGAAAAATTCTTTAAAAAATTTGGCAAATACCCTAATTAAATATCGTTATGAGTAAGTATAGTCTCAACAAAAATATGCACGCGCTTAACGCCTTTTTTGCTAAGCTAGATCATAAGATTAGCATAGAAGTGCCAAGGGTTGTTGCTAGGACGGCTACAGAATATTTTCGGGAGAGTTTCAGAACCAAGTCGTTTAATGGAAGCGCATGGGCACCAGTAAAAAAGGTCAAAAAAAAGGGGTCATTAATGATAAAAAGTGGAGCCTTATACAGATCAATACAACCAGCTCTGGTAAGCCCATCTCGGGTAGTTATTTCGGCTGGATCTAGTCGAGTACCGTATGCTAAAATCCATAATGAAGGCGGTAAAATTGAACGATCGGCCAGAAGCGAAACCTTTGTGCGAAACAGGTATGTTCGGGGCGCAAAAAGTAAATATTTTGGTGGGATGGGTGCTTTTAAAAAAGGTACAACGCCTGGTAATGGATTGAGCTTCAAGGCCTATACCATTACAATGCCAAAACGCCAATTTATGGGACATACTCCAGAGCTGAACCGTCGAATAATTTCAAACATCAAAGTCATCTGGAAACTCTCTTAAGAACGTACAACCCCGTTAAACAATTCAGTTAACATTTAAAGATTAAACAAAATAACAATGGAGGCAGTACCAATTTACACAGACACTCAGAGAATTGCACTCGAAAAAACTAATTTAACTAATTCAGTTGCACTTTTTCAAAGTCTTTACAAGGCGATACAAGGAGTGGAAACACCAGCCACACTTAGCGAAATAAGAGCTAAGTCGTTTAATGGAAGCATATGGGCACCAGTAAAAAAAATCAGAAAAAAATCGCTTTTGTATAAAAGAGGGGCACTAATGCATTCAGTAATATTAAAGGCATCTGGAAGCAACCATAGCGCAGAAATTATATCTATCTAAACAACTCAAATTATTATTAACACAAAACAACAACAATGGAAACAGTACTAATTTACACAGACACTCAGAGAATTGCACTCGAAAAAAATCATTTAACTAATTCAGTGGTGTTTTTTCAAAGTCTTTACGATGCATTAAAAGGAGTCGAAGTTACAGCCACCCTTAATGAAATAAGCAATCTTATTCAACAGACAGTCGTTAGCAGGCGTTCTGATCAGCAAAATAATGTTACCGTGGAATCATTTGTTAAGTCTAAACTTCTTGTACAAGCAGGGTCACCAGATTTTAACGGGGTGCCGATTGCACAAAATAAAATAGCCGATTTAATAGAGATTCCTGACGTATCAACAGTCTTAACTGCATTGAACGCTTACTATCAAATTGGTAACACTTCTCTCGGATTCAGGATAGACTTAATGGAATTTACAGGAGATACAATAGGTAAAAAGGCTGGCACGGATGCCACAATTACCGCTCTGTTTACTTACAACACAAAGAATGATAAAGGTGCAGAAATTACTACTAAACTAATTGAACTATGCACTAAGCTGAATAGCTGGCAAGCCTATCAAACAGACAAAACAATTAGAGCGGAAGGTAAAGAGGTCAGTATAAGAGGTGTCGAGCTGTTTAACAACGCTTTCAGGCCATCTTTACAATATATTCGGGCGCAGGAAAGCGCTTATCCTACCTACGTAGCGGTTTAGCTACAAGTACGATCTAAATCGATCTTAAAAGGCTTCCATGAAAATGGAGGCCTTTTTTACATCGTATGGTATATCGTTTAAATCTGATGCTTTGTAGTTCTACAGCAACGAAATATATTCGTGAAGTTTCATATTATATTTGGTTTTGTAGGGACTGTGAGAGGTCTCTACATTTTTACATTTAATTATCTTCAAATATGCAAGGTCAGCAGGCACTATTTACAACGCTATTTCCGTCATCTTTAGACAGAGCTAAAACAAAAGGCTCAAGTAACTTGCACACAGACCGTAGAGACGAGGCGTTAGCGTGTCGATACTATTACTATATGGAAGTAGTTAGAAATCGATATGACGATGTTTTAGTGCAGCTGGAGAAAGAATTTTTTATTACTCCTGCTGTGATAATTCAGCGCTTAACAGCAGAGCGTAGCCTTTTAAAAGGAATTATTGGAGCTAAGCCAAAATTAAGCGATCTAAAAAAGAAATACCCATACTTTATTTGGTAGTTAACCTATGTTTAAACAGTCTTTAAATATAATTAAAACGAATTTTAAGTGTGCTTTTTTTGGACATTTGGATTTTCGTTTTTGGACATTTGGATTTTGCGTTTATACTTGTATAGGAACAGTAGTATTTTTTAACCCAGAACCAGTATTTTACAGCAGAATGATCAATAAGGAGCATTAATGTTTATAATCTTGATAAGAAGGCTAAATTGATAATTAATACAATTACCTTACCCCAATTAAGGTGAAAATTTTCCTGTATTGAAGATTGTACTAATCAAATACTGACCACTCAAATAGAACAACTAAATAAAAATAAGCACCATAATCAACGTTGGTATTTCGACAGTTTGGATAGTAAATGGCCTATTTTGTAAAATATTGAATCTAACACCACGCCACGAACAGATTATCGGAACAATACTTAGGCGCGGCAATTCTAGAATACTCACGATATTGATTGGGGTCTTAGAAATTTGCATGGCAATTTGGATTTTGTCTGGCGTCAAAAGACGTCTAAATGTGATCACACAAATCGTTATTGTTGGTCTAATGAATTCGCTTGAATTTTTGCTGGTTCCTGATCTACTATTATGGGGTAGAATGAATGCAATTTTTGCACTAATGCAGGGCAAACGCATCATATTTCCTAGAATTGACAAATAAAAAAGATGATAAAAGCTTGATTTCAGTTGTTTAGTTGTTTAGTTGTTTAAAAATATATTATTTTTTATGGCAGGTAAATTATTAAGTATTTTTAAGCAGATAGAAGACAATAGAAGAGATCTAAGCAAGCTTCACGATCTGAACGACATCCTTGTGATGGCCATAATTGCGGTGATTTGCGGGCAGATACCTGGGATAATATTGAGGGATATTGTGAAGCCAAAGAGGAATGGCTGGCCGGATTCCTCAATTTAGAGAACGGGATCCCTTCCCAGGACACCTTTAACAGGGTCATCAGTTCCATTGACAGCTAGCACTTTGAGCAGTGCTTTATAGAATGGGTCAGTGAATTAATAAAAGTTATTGATGTAAAGGAAATCGTAAACATTGATGGCAAAACAATACGGGGGGCTAAGCAGCATGGGGGAAAATCACCAGTTCACATGGTTAGTGCCTGGGCACACCAGATGGAGTAGCTATTTTGGATAATACTGAACGGGAGCAACCATTATGGTAGCATACTTTAATCAGAACATCTGTAGTTTTCAATAGGTGGATAAGTTCTGTAATGCAACGGCGGTAGTCACCCGAAAAAACTGTAGGTTTGTAACCTTAGAAAATTGATTTTCTAAACAAAAACACATCTTAAACGGAAGACAAAGGAAGGATTTTGGATTATTTAGCAGGTTTAAACCCCCAACAACGCGCAGCAGTAGAGAATACACAAGGTCCCGCAATGATAGTGGCAGGAGCCGGATCTGGTAAAACCCGTGTAATTACTTATAGGGTTGCTCATTTAATTGAAAAAGGAGTTGATCCATTTAACATACTCGTACTAACTTTTACCAATAAAGCCTCAAAAGATATGCGCGAGCGTATTACAAAGGTTGTGGGTTCTGAAGCTAAAAACATCTGGATGGGCACCTTCCACTCGGTATTTGCTAAAATATTACGTGTTGAAGCAGAAAAGATTGGGTATCCTTCTAATTTCACAATTTATGACACGGATGACAGCAAAAGTCTGCTTCGCTCTATATTAAAAGAATTGCAGCTGGATGATAAATTGTACAATGCTAATTTTGTTTACAATAGGATTTCTTCTGCCAAGAATAACCTGATCTCTCATTCTGAGTATCTGGAAAGTGCCGAGATACAATCTGAAGACATGAGCAACAAACGCCCGTTAATTGGTGCGATTTATGAAGCTTATACAAAGCGGTGTTTTAAGGCTGGTGCAATGGATTTTGATGATTTATTGTTTAAAACCAACGTACTTTTAAAAAGCCGCCCTGAGGTGCTAAATAAATACCAGCAAAAGTTTAAATACTTAATGGTTGATGAGTACCAGGATACTAACTTTTCTCAATATACCATCGTTAAAAAATTAGCTGCCGCCTATCAAAACATCTGCGTTGTGGGTGATGATGCACAAAGTATTTATGCTTTTAGGGGCGCAAACATTCAGAATATCCTAAATTTTGAACGTGATTACCCTGATCTTCAGGTTTATAAACTGGAGCAAAACTATCGTTCTACACAAAATATAGTAGAGGTTGCCAATAGTATCATCGCCAACAATAAGAACCAATTGGAAAAGAACGTGTTTTCTGACAATGAGGAGGGCGACAGGATTAAAGTGCAACGTGCCTTTACAGACAATGAGGAGGGTAAGCTTGTTGCAGAGGCCATCGTTCAGGAACGTACTTCTAAAGGGTATAAGCACAATGATTTTGCTATTTTGTACCGTACAAATGCCCAGTCGAGGGCTATGGAAGAGGCCTTACGCAAATTAAATGTTCCTTACAAAATATATGGGGGTTTGTCTTTTTATCAGCGTAAGGAAATTAAAGACCTTATTGCCTATTTCCGTTTAACGTTTAACCCTGCAGATGAAGAGGCAATTAAAAGAGTAATTAACTATCCTAGAAGGGGCTTGGGTGATACAACAGTTGAGAAGATTAGTGTTGCTGCTGATAAGCACAACATCACCATGTGGGAAGTAATTTGTGCCCCTCAACAATATATTGAAGGTAGAATTGCCAATCAACTGAATGATTTTTCTATGTTGATCAGGAGCTTTGCAGCTGAATCTAAAAAACTGGACGCATACGAAACTGCCTTATATATTGCACAGCATTCAGGAATACTGAAAGAACTGCACACCGACGATAGTATTGAAGGCCGGAGCAGGTATGAGAACATACAGGAACTATTAAACGGTATAAAAGAGTTTGCGGAACGAGAAGATATAGAAGACCGCAGTCTTGCTATTTTTATGCAGGATATTGCATTGCTTACAAATGACGACAGGCAGGATGACAAGGACCGCGATACGGTTTCTTTGATGACGATACATTCTGCAAAGGGACTGGAGTTTAAAAATGTATTTATTGTTGGTTTGGAAGAAAACCTATTTCCCTCGCAAATGAGCTTAAATTCTAGAACTGACCTGGAAGAAGAAAGAAGGCTGTTTTATGTGGCCATAACAAGGGCAGAAAAAAAGCTAACTTTAACTTATGCCACTTCAAGATATCGGTGGGGAACATTAACCAATTGTGAGCCAAGTAGGTTTATTAATGAGATTAATGCGCGTTATTTGGAACTGGAAATGGTTAAACCAGCAAAAAGTGTATTGGGCGACAATAGTTTCGATACCGAAAGAAGAACATGGAGCCAGCAGCGTGAAGCACCACAACCTGCAGCAGCACGCACGCCAATGCAACGCCCTAAAACAACGTCCATTTTACCAAAGGCTCATGTGCCCACACCTGGATTTGCGGCCGATGTTGCCAGTGCTTTTCAAAATGGTATGGATGTTGAACATGAGAAATTTGGATTTGGTAAAATAGTAAGCCTGGAAGGGTCACTTCCAGATGTAAAAGCAACTGTATTTTTCCAGGGTTTGGGTAACAAGCAGTTGTTATTAAAATTTGCTAAATTGCGAATTGTTAAATAAAAGATAAACGAGTACATTCATAGAAATAAATACAAATGAATTTTGAATATAACACCACAAGAAACGATCTGATTCTTGCTGAATACGGGCGTAATGTGCAGAACATGGTGAAGTACATTATTGAACTACCGGATCTTGAAGAACGCAATAGGTATGCTCAGGCTGTAATTGACTTGATGGGTTTCTTAAACCCTCATTTACGGGATGTTGCAGATTTTAAACATAAGCTTTGGGATCACCTTCATATCATTTCAGGATACAAAATTGAGGTAGATTCTCCTTATCCTAAGCCAACTCCGGAAGCTGCAATGATTAGACCGAAGCATATTGGCTATCCTCAGCAACGCATTAAATACAAGCATTATGGCAAAACTGTTGAGGTAATGATAGAAAAAACCAAAGCAGTTGAGGAGCCTGAACGCAGGGCGGCGATGGTACAAGGAATAGCCAATTTCATGAAAATGGCCTACGTTACATGGAATAAAGACACGGTTGCAGATGAGACCATCATTAAAAATTTAAGAGAACTCTCTGATGGTGAGCTTGAGCTTGATGAAAATGTAAACTTAAATAAAGTTGAGTTTAAACCTGCAGCCATCAGACCTGATAAAAATAACAGGGGTAGGAATAACAATAACGGCAAAAACAGGCCGAGTAACAATAATAACAGTCGTCCTCAGCGCAATAATAACCCAAAACCGAGGTACTAAGGCTACACATTAAACCAGATACTTATTACCGTATGAATGCATTTGAAATAATTGGTGGCAAGAAATTAAAGGGCGAAATTCATCCTCAGGGTGCAAAAAATGAAGCCTTGCAAATTATTGCCGCTGTATTGCTTACTGATCAAAAGATTACAGTAAGCAATATTCCAGACATCAAAGATGTAAATAAATTGATAGAGCTTCTTGGTGATATGGGGGTTCATATTGAACGCCTCTCTAAAGACACCTATACTTTTGAAGCAAAGAATATAGACTTAAAATTTTTCCTGTCTGATACCTTTAAAGCTAAAGGTGGTGGTTTAAGAGGATCTATTATGATTGTAGGGCCATTGTTAGGCCGCTTTGGTACTGCTGCAATTCCAAAGCCAGGGGGCGATAAAATTGGCAGAAGGAGGTTGGATACGCATTTTCTTGGCTTTGAAAAACTAGGGGCAAAGTTTGTATACGATAATAAAAAAGAGTTTTTTAATGTTGATGCTACCAATTTAAAAGGTGCCTATATCCTTCTTGATGAAGCTTCTGTTACTGGTACTGCGAACATTGTAATGGCAGCAGTATTGGCAAAGGGTACAACAACTGTTTATAATGCAGCTTGCGAACCTTATTTACAGCAGTTATGTAAAATGCTTAACCGCATGGGTGCTAAAATTACTGGCGTGGGTTCTAATTTACTAACGATAGAGGGTGTTGAAAAACTAGGTGGAACGGAGCATAGAATGTTGCCAGATATGATTGAGATTGGCTCTTTTATAGGTTTGGCAGCAATGACAGAATCAGAAATTACCATTAAAAACGTATGTTACTCTGAACTTGGCGTAATACCGGATGTATTTAAAAAACTGGGTATTAAGTTTGAGCTAAGAGGCGACGATATTTATATTCCTTCTCAAACCCATTATGTAATTGAATCATTTATAGATGGTTCAATGTTAACGATTGCAGATTCTCCTTGGCCAGGCTTTACTCCTGATTTGCTGAGTATAGTTCTTGTAGTAGCAACTCAAGCCAAAGGGAACTTACTGATCCATCAAAAAATGTTTGAAAGCAGGTTGTTTTTTGTAGATAAACTGATTGACATGGGTGCTCAGATTATCCTTTGTGATCCACATAGGGCAACTGTAAATGGTATTGACAAACAATACAAGCTTAGAGGAATCAGCATGACATCTCCCGATATCCGCGCTGGAGTTTCGTTATTGATAGCAGCACTATCAGCTGAAGGTAAATCTACTATATTTAATATAGAGCAAATAGAAAGAGGTTACCAGGATATAGACGTAAGGCTGAGGGCTTTAGGAGCCCAGATTAAGCGGGTTGAAGCATATGCTCCTAGTCATTAACAAATAGTTTAAATACAAAAATCCAGGTATCGACCTAGATTTTTGTATTTGTATATCTTATGCCGATATGGCATTGATGATGTCGTACTGGGTAATGATCTCTATCTTTCCGTTTTCATCTTCAACAAGAACTGCGCTGTTTTCTTTATTAATCAATGCCGAAATCCTGTCTATCGAAGTGTTCAAATCCACAAAAGGGAAGGTAGTTGACATAATTTCCTGAACCTTTGCAGATTTTAAGGAAGGGTTTTCCATTAATGCCTTAAGGATATCACTTTCTCCTAGTTTACCAACTACCATTTCCTTTTGTGTAACAGGTATTTGTGAAATATTGAGCGTATTCATCGTGCTAATTGCTTCCAACAGTGTCTTTTCGCAATCTATGGTTACAATTTCCGTTTTATCTTTTTTAGCAATGATCGACTTGGCTGTTAGTTTTTCGTCTTTCAAAAATCCCCGCTCTCTTAGCCAATCCTCGTTAAACATTTTCCCCATGTATCTGCTTCCATGATCATGAAATATGACTACTACAACATCTTCTGGTTTGAGTTTGTCTTTTAACTGAAGTAATCCCGCAATTGCAGATCCAGCAGAGTTTCCTACAAAAATCCCTTCCTTACGCGCTATGTCTCTGGTCATCAGCGCAGCATCTTTGTCAGTAACTTTCTCAAAAAGATCTATGATATCAAAATCTACATTTTTAGGAAGGAAGTCCTCTCCAATCCCCTCTGTAATATATGGGTAGATCTCATTCTTATCTAGTATACCCGTTTCCTTGTATTTTTTAAATACGGAACCGTAAGTATCAATGCCCCATACTTTGATATTAGGGTTCCTTTCTTTCAAGTATTTTCCCGTACCTGAAATTGTACCCCCTGTTCCTACCCCTACAACCAAATGGGTTATCTTTCCTTCTGTTTGTTCCCATATTTCCGGGCCGGTTTGCTCATAGTGAGCTTGTGTATTTGCCAGGTTATCATATTGATTAGGTTTCCAGGAGTTCGGTACTTCACGTTCAAGTCGTGATGATACAGAATAATAAGAACGGGGATCTTCGGGTTCTACATTGGTTGGACATACAATTACTTCTGCGCCGAAGGCGCGTAAAGCGTCAACTTTCTCTTTGGACTGTTTATCTGTTGTGGTAAAAATACATTTATAACCCTTAACAATCGCCGCCATTGCTAATCCCATACCAGTATTACCAGATGTACCCTCAATAATAGTACCCCCTGGTTTCAATTTACCAGACTGCTCCGCATCTTCAATCATTTTGATGGCCATCCGGTCTTTAATGGAATTCCCCGGGTTTGTCGTTTCGATTTTCGCAAGTACTATTGCAGGTATATCCTTGGTAATACTGTTCAATCTAACCAACGGAGTGTTGCCTATCGTTTCTAAAATATTATTGTACCACATATAACAAAAATAGACAATACCCATCAGTATTTTATTTTCTATTGTACAATCAAAATATAATATTGCAACTAATTATAAATAGAAATTAAATTTTAATCTAGTTATTTAATAGACTTAAAAACAGACATAAATAACGCTATTAAAAAACAATATTAATTCAATCTGTAAACTTTGCCAGGCAGGGACACCAAAATACCCTGCATTTCGAGATTCAACAAATACATGGCGAGCTTACTTTGGGGTAGAGCTAATTTAATGGACAGTTCATCAATTCTAACTGGCGACACTTTAAGTAGTTCTACAATACTTTGTTCTTCTGGCAGCAATCCTATTGGTAAGAGAATCTGTTTGGTACTTAAAGTTTTTGAGCTTTCCCAACCTAAATAATAAACGAGGTCTTTTGCATGGTTGATAAGGGCGGCACGATTGGTCTTGATCAGAAAATTGCATCCCTCTGAACATTCATCGTTAACCCTTCCTGGAAATGCAAATACATCTCTGTGATAAGAATTGGCAATGTCTGCAGTGATCAGTGCACCACCCTTTAGGGTTGCTTCAACAACGATAGTTGCATCTGCAAGTCCAGCTATTATTCTATTTCTTTTTGGAAAATTCTCTTTGTCAGGATTGGTATTTAAAGGAAATTCGGTTATCAAGCCCCCCTCTTCCACCATTTTTTTAGCTATGCCATGATGAAGCTGTGGATATATCCGGTCTAAGCCGTGGGCAAGTACGCCTATGGTTGGAATGTTAAAATTCAAACTTTCCTTATGAGCCGCAATATCAATACCGTAGGCTAGACCGCTAATAACCAATACGTCATGATCGGAAAGTACTTCAGCGAGTTGCCTGCATAGGTATTGCCCATAAGACGTTGCTTTTCTTGTACCTACTATACTTACAATCCGTGGATGATTAAGATCTGCCTTGCCTTTGTAGTAAAGTAATATTGGAGCGTCAAAACACTCCAATAACCTTCTGGGGTAGTTATCCTCGCCAAAAAACAGCGTCTGGATATTGTGTTTGCTTAAAAAATTCAGTTGGTCTTCAGCAAGCCGGAGCGCATTACTCTTTACAATCTCTTCGGCAGTAACTTTTCCTATACCATCAATCTGCATCAGTGCAGCACGATCTGCGCTAAAGATTGCCTCGGCAGAGCCAAAGTGGCCTAAGAGATTTTTAGCTGTTACATGGCCTACAGAATGTATTAATGTTAAGGCAATCTTATGTTTTAAACTCATGGTTCAAACATCTACTTTAGCGACGTATAACACCAACCTAATAATGATACTTAGCTGGAAGTCAGACTAATGATTTTTAGTATTAATATAGAAAAAGGATTAAACTTACTGTGGAATATAAACCACATACTTAGTTTCAAAAAAATCTTCTTTAAAGTAGGCTGAAAGCGGATATAGCTCCGCTTTTAGTCGTGATTCCGCAATTTCTTCCGTTAAATCTCCACCTTTTAAATACAAGATCCCATTCGCAATGGCATTCTTTGAGTTCTTATTGAATTTTCCTCTTATCCATGGGTAGAAATCGATTAGCTTGGTAACAGCCCTAGATACGATAAAATCATATTTGTCGTCCACTTGTTCTGCCCTCAAATGACTGGCCCTTACATTTTTAAGTTCAAGAGCAGCTGCAACTTCCGTAACCACTTTTATCTTCTTCCCTATTGAATCGACCAGATGGAAGCTGGTTTCAGGAAACAATATAGCCAAAGGGATACCAGGAAAGCCCCCACCTGTTCCAACATCAAGAATCTTCTCACCTGGTTTAAAAGTGCAGAACTTTGCGATACCAAGAGAATGTAAAATATGGCGCTCGTAAAGCTCATCGATGTCCTTTCTTGAAATGACATTGATCTGGGCATTCCAGAAACTATACAACTCGTACAATTGATCAAACTGGCTAATTTGCAAAGCAGTTAGATCTTTGAAGTATTCCTGAATTATTGTAGACTTTATTTCCACTGTACTTTTTTAACAAATATAGACACTAGTGCATTAAACACCAGAAAAATGAATAAGAGAATATCAAGGAATGGGAACCACCACCGCAGCTCGCTGTAATTAAGCTTCTTTAACAATTTAGGGTACACAAAACTCCTGATAATGATGCTTAACAATAAAATACCAAGTGCAATATATCTTGCAGGATCAAAAAACATCAGCGCGATAAAGAAGGCGTAAAATAAAAACTGCACAGTAATCTGAAAGGACAAGATGAGTTTATGTTTGCCTTTGTAAAGCTTACCAGCACCTAAATGACGTTTTTTTTGTCTCAGGTAAGCGCCAAAAGATGTATTTGGATTGCTCCACACATGAGTATCTGGCTCGATTTGTACGTTTGTATTTTGCTTGTTTGCATGTGCATTAACAAAAAGATCGTCATCCCCAGAAGGGATGTGCATATGTGCCGCAAAGCCTTTATTTTTAAAAAATAGTGTTTTTTTATAGGCCATATTTCTACCTACTCCCATGTAAGGCATTCCTTTTAGTGCGAATGAAAGATAGTTAACAGCAGTAAAAAAAGTTTCGTATCGGATCAGCGCATTCAAAATCCCTTTTCTTTTCAGGTATGGAGAATACCCTAACAAAATTTCAGTGTTATCATCTTCTGGCTGTTGCATCCCAAGCAACCATTGTGATGATGCAGGTGCGCAATCTGCGTCAGTAAATACCAACCAATTGTTTGTTGCTGCTTTTATCCCCATTGTAACGGCAAACTTTTTACCGGCAATAAACTTCTGTCCGTCGGTAATATTAACTACCTTAAGATGCTTGTATTTCTTCTCAAACTCTTCCAATATTTCATCCGTTCCATCCCAGGACCGGTCATTTACTACAATAACCTCATAATCTGGATAGTTCTGAGTGAGTACAAGAGGAAGATATTCGGTCAAATTTTCGGCTTCGTTTCTGGCACAAATAATTACACTCAGTGGATTTCTTGCAATGCTTGGTATAGGTTCAATTGATTTATTTGCAAGCCTGAGGTGTATAAAAAGGCTGTAATAAACCTGCATCAGGAAGCAAAAGGCCAATCCCGACAGGAGGCATATTTCAATTAACGTTAATTCCACGGTGATTTTTAACTAGCCGGCAAATTTCCGATTTTTAATTTGTAATCAAGCCTGTTTGTTGATAAAAAATTTAGAGCTTAAATAGCTGGTTTTTTGCTACTTTTGGCAGATTTTAGTGGAACCCGATTTATGAATTTTAGTTTAGAGGCGAAAGATATACACTCGAAAGCCAGAGCTGGTACGGTAACGACAGACCATGGCGAAATACAAACACCTATTTTTATGCCGGTTGGCACGGCAGGAACAGTTAAAGCCGTGCATCAGCGGGAGCTTGTAGAAGATATCGACGCTAAGATCATTCTTGGAAATACATACCATCTTTACCTAAGACCCGGACTTCCAATTATAGAGCAGGCGGGTGGTTTGCATAAATTTATAGGATGGGAACGGCCTATTCTTACTGATAGTGGCGGTTACCAGGTTTATTCGCTAAGTAAGGTTAGAAAAATAAAAGAAGAAGGCGTCACATTTAGATCTCATATTGATGGCTCTAAACACCTTTTTACACCTGAATATGCTATGGATATTCAGCGCACTATAGGTGCAGATATTATTATGGCATTTGATGAGTGTACGCCTTATCCATGCGACTATAACTATGCTGCGGCTTCTATTAACATGACACATAGGTGGTTAAAACGTTGTTGCACCAGATTTGACTCAACAGAATCTAAATACGGCTTTAATCAAACACTTTTCCCAATAGTACAGGGTTCTGTTTACAAAGATTTAAGAGTTAAATCGGCCGAGTTTATTGCATCAATGGGTCGTGAGGGAAACGCAATTGGCGGATTATCAGTTGGTGAGCCTGCTGAAGAGATGTATGGCATGACGGAAATTGTATGCAACATACTTCCAGAGGAGAAGCCACGTTACCTTATGGGCGTTGGTACTCCAATAAACATCCTGGAGAATATTGCGTTAGGAATAGATATGTTTGATTGTGTAATGCCTACTAGAAATGCAAGAAACGGAATGCTGTTTACCAGGAATGGAGTCATTAACATAGGCAATAAAAAATGGGAGAACGATTTTACTCCTATAGATGAAGATAGCGATTTATACGCAGACAGGGCTTATTCTAAGGCTTATTTACGTCATCTTATGCACTCTAAAGAAATGCTTGGAGCGCAAATTGCAACCCTACATAACCTTCACTTCTATTTGTGGTTGGTGAAAGAAGCACGTAAAAAAATCATCAGCGGTGAATTCTATGCCTGGAAAAATAAGATGGTAACTATATTAGGCAATAAATTGTAAATGAGTTTTTTAAAAGACAGGATAAAAATAATAGACTGGTACATCATCAGCAAGTATCTGGGTACGTTTTTGTATACCCTAACCCTGTTTATTATCATTATCATCATATTTGACCTCTCAGAAAAACTAGATGATTTCCTAAGTGCCAACTTAACATTTTGGCAGGTTATTAGTCTTTATTACGCAGGATCTATACCGTACTATGTTAACATGCTATCGCCGCTCATAAATTTTATTGCCGTTATTTTCTTTACGGCAAAGATGGCTGACCAAACAGAAATTGTACCTATACTGAGTGGGGGCGTAAGTTTTAATAGATTTCTTCAACCCTATTTTGTATCTGCTTTTATCATTTTCGCTTTTAATCTTGCTTCTAATCTATACATACTTCCTTATACGAACCGCTTAAAAAACAGTTTTGAGAACACTTATGTAAAGAAAAATGATCCGTCTACCAAAATTAATATCCACATGAGGCTAGATGAAAATACCTATATATACATGGACAACTTTGACAACAAGACCATGATAGGTAATAAATTTAACCTGGATAATTTTAAAGGGGACGTGATGACCAAAAAAGTAGTAGCTGAGAAAGTCTCCTACGACTCTGTAAAACGCGTTTGGCGATTAAATAATTATTCTACCAGATATATTAACGGTCTTAAAGAGAAGCTTGTAGCTGGGCCGTATGGCTCTCTTAAAGATACGGTACTGGATATGAGGCCGGATGATTTCTCTGCTTACGATAATATCTTTGAAAATCTAAGTAATAAAGAATTATCAGAAAAGATTCGTAAAGAGAAGGTACGAGGTACAGGCGTTGAGAACGACCTCCTGTTTGAGCGCTATAAGCGTTGGTTAAGTCCACTCTCCGCATTTGTGTTAACACTAATTGGCGTTGCCTTGTCGTCCAGAAAAGTAAGGGGCGGTGTAGGCTTACCGCTTGGAATAGGCATCTTACTGAGTTTCGGTTACATAGTGCTTGGTCAGTTTGCAAAAATGTTCTCTTTAAAAGGGGGAATATCACCTTTACTATCTGTTCTAGCACCAACACTTATTTTTGGTTTGCTCGGTTATTATCTCCTAAGAAAGGCGCCTAAATAATGGCAAAATCCAAACTGACCAGAGATTTGCTTATCCTGCATTTCACTGTGTTTATATGGGGCTTTACAGGTATACTAGGTAACTTAATATCCATTACTGCTGTGCAATTGGTCTGGTATCGTGTAATGATCGCTAGTGTCTCCCTACTAATTTATTTTATTGTTTCTCGTACTAGTCTAAAGGTTTCCAGAAAACAGTTTTTTCAGTTCTTTTTTACTGGAAGTATAGTTGCAATCCACTGGATCTTATTTTTCCATGCAATAAAGGTTTCCACTGTTTCGGTTACTCTGGTATGTCTTTCATCCTTTACGTTATTTACAGCAATATTAGAACCCCTTATAAAAAAACAGTCCATTTTAATACCGGATGTAGTCATAGGTTTGATTATTATATTGGGAATATATTTGATTTTTAAATTCGAATCCCAATACACCGAGGGCATTATTTTAGGGCTTTCTTCAGCACTCGCTTCAAGCCTTTTTTCTACAATCAACTCTACTCTTGTACAGAAAAACGACCCTAAAATCATTGGTTTTTATGAGATAGCTGGTGCGTTTTTCTGGATCAGTATTTACCGGTTGATTACTGGTGATTTATTAAAAGAGCAATTCGTTTTGGGCCGTGCAGACTGGATATATTTAATGATTTTGGGAACCATTTGTACAGCGCTTGCTTACGTTGCAGGGGTATCTGTGATGCGCAGTTTGTCGGCCTTTAGGGTAGCCCTGATCACTAATCTCGAACCCGTTTACGGCATCCTTCTTGCCTTCATTTTCTTCGGTAACAAAGAGACCATGTCCCTAGGATTTTACCTTGGGGCCACCCTTATAATCGGATCCGTTTTCCTATATCCCATCTATAAAAAACACAAAAATTTACAGTAATATTTAAGTGTGAAACTTGCATAGGGGAGTCTGATTATAGACTGATTTCCCTACTAATCTAGGTTGATGATCTGGTGCATTTAGTGTATATTAAACCAGTATTTGATGCTTTCTTTTTTTTTAGAATCTTACTTGGTAAAAATAGGCATTTATCAAGGATATAAACGATAATTAATGCATTACTATGATTTACATTAAAAATGTAATAATTCTTAAAATCAATATGTTACAATCATTTGTTAAAGTAAAAATGCACCAAATACTTCGTTCATATTTAAAATAAAACTAATAAATTTAGCAAATCAATATGCTGCACATGAAATTTACATTAAAACTGTTAATTATCAATATCTTATACGTAATTATATTAAGTTTTACCTCACTTACTGTTTCTGCACAGATTTTTAATAGTGAACAAAACCCCCTTAGTGTAAAATGGCGCCAAATAAATGCTTCGGGTTTTAGGATCATCTATCCACAAGAGCTGGAAAAAGAAGCACAAAGAATGGCGAATACGCTTAGCTACATCTATCCGCATGTTGGCGCCAGTCTGGGGAGATCAAAAACCGAGATTCCGGTGATCCTCCAGAACCGTGGTGTGATGGCAAATGGTTTCGTGCAACTGGCTCCAAAAAAGTCAGAGTTCTTCACTACCCCACCCCAGCAATATGACAGTCAGGATTGGCTAAACAACCTGGCAGTTCATGAGCTCAGACACATGGCGCAATTTGATAAATTGACAGGTGGTAAAGCACACCCATTTTCCGAAGATATTTACTTCGCCTGGTTCGGTGTAAGCATACCGCTTTGGGCTTTTGAGGGTGATGCAGTAACGATCGAAACAGCACTAACAAATGCCGGTCGAGGTAAGCAGCCATCCTGGATTATGCCTTACCGAGCAAACCTGCTGGATGGAAAAAAGTTCTCTTACAGTAAAATCAATTTCGGTTCCCAAAAAGACATCACACCCGGATATTACCAATTGGGCTATCTCATGACCTCTACCATAAAAGCGGAATTTGGAAAAGGTATTATAGACAGTATTCTCGGAGACATTCGTCAAAGACCGATACGCCTGTATCCATTTTCTAACAGTCTCAAAAAATTCACAGGGCTTGGCACAAAGAAGTGGTTCGACAAAACCACCAAAATATTAACCAACGCATGGAGTAGTCAGAACGATGCTATGAAAACTGAAGATTATCGCTCGTTGAATAAAGCTTCCAGCTATGCCGCAAATTATTTCATGCCTGTCAGACTTCCGGACGGAAAAATACTTGCATTAAAGCAGAGCAAATCGGCAACCTCTTATTTTGTGACGATTGACAATCAAAAAAAAGAAACAAGGCTTTTTGGAATTGGCTACCAGGAGCAGCCATGGTTCAGTTTTTCAAACAACAAAATTACATGGGATGAGATACGATACGATCCAAGATACCGCCAAAGGAGCTATAGCGTAATTTGCACCTACAATTTTGATAAAAGAAAAATTAGCACAATTACCCACAAAAGTAGGATCTTCTCTCCTTCCATTTCATCAGATGGGACAAAAATCGTTGCTGTGGAGATCGATCTGAACAATAAGTCAAATCTAGTGGTGCTTGATGCAAATACAGGTAATGTGATGGAAACCCTAAAAAACCCAGAAAATCTAATTCTTCAAAATCCATCGTTCGATAACACGGGAAAACTAATTGCCTACCTTGGTATAAGTGAAAAAGGAAAAGCTGTTTTTATAACCGATGGCAACTCCAGAAACGAAAAAGTATTAGACGAATCTCAACAGCAAATAGGCAGGCCAATATTTACAAGTCGAGGAATAGTATTTAACGCTCACTACAGCGGCATCGACAACATCTACGAGCTAGACACCTTATCTAAAAATATAAGCGCGCTGAGCGCCGCAAAATATGGTGCCTTTAACCCGTCCATATCCGACAGCACCATGCTTTTTAACAATTATCAATCAAACGGCTACCACATTGCTCAAACAGCTATAAAGCATAGCGTAGTTACAAACAATTATTTTGTTAATTTTAATGAAATAACCCGTGCACAGGAAAAAAGCCCAAACGTATTTTTAAATGTTCCAGATAGCAGCTACAGCTCAAGACCCTATCACGCTTTAGGGAACTTGTTTAATGTACACAGTTTAATCCCCACAATAGAAAACGAATATCGTGGAGGATTGCAACTGGTTTCAAATAACCTATTGAATACTTTCGATTATTTTGGAGGGGTAGAATATTTGCGAGACCTGAACCGTGTCGAGTACAGCACGGGGTTTACTTTTAAAGCTTTATATCCAATACTTACAACAACTTTCAGAAACCGACCCAGAAGAACCTTTTATACCCAAAACAAAGTAACAAAGCAGGGCGATTGGAGAGAAAATAACATACAATTGCAGGCGTCCCTGCCGCTAAGTTTTAATTCTTTGAATGACACTTACAATATCTCAATAAACACACTTACTAGCTACACGCAGCGTTATATGACAGAGAATCTTCCCTCTACCTTTATCAAAACATTAAATTTTCCCATGCAGTACAGTATGTCTTTATCTCACGCAAAAAGACAGGCCGAGCGGGACATTGCTCCCAAATGGGCACAGGTGCTCAGGTTAACGTACTTGCATCAACCGTTTGACAACAACCTTAAAGGCGGGCAATTCGCGGCCGAAGGCTTTCTTTACTTCCCTGGACTTGCAAGAAACCATTCCTTCCTTGCTAATTTTAACTGGCAAAATTCATGGGGAATAAGGCGGTTTGATCAGCAAATCAATACGGTATATGGTTACAACAATATTCTTGCTAAAAGCAAACTGGAAAACACGCTACTTTTCAACTATCGCTTCCCTATCGCCTTTCCTGATGCCGAACTGGGACCTATCGCTTATATTAGGAATATAAGAGCAAGCTTATTTTGTCATTACGAAAACATTGGCACGGAAACAAACTTTGCAGAACCTAAAACATATGGCTTCGAATTACGTAGTAATATGAACCTGTTGCGTTACCAGCCAGATGTTGAGTTAGGCGGCAGGTGTGTATTTGTAAATAAAATTTACCACCAAAACCCTATATTCGAGTTAATACTTAATTATACGTTTTAAAACCAAGCATTCAATGAGCGCAAAAACCATTTCAATTATAGCAATAACAGCAATAATCATTATATTTTTAATGCTGAACACGGATGCAGTAGAATTCAATTTCATTTTTATTAAAGCAGAAGTCTCAAAACTCGTTATTGTAGGAGTATTCAGCTTTCTAGGTTTCGTTTTAGGCTTCTGGGCGGCCAAACCTAAAACTACAGTAAGTAGCTATGACAATAACGGTCCGCAAGATCATCCTGCAGACCGCCAAATTAAAAATAGTAACGAACAACTTAGCGATGAAGATCGCGATTACATCAGCTAAGTGCTTGTTTAATATCTGCTATAATATCATCGATATGCTCCAGGCCTATTGACAAACGTATTGTTCCTTGCTCAATACCAACCTCCAAACGTTGTTCTTCAGTTAACTTTGAATGTGTGCTTGTTGCTGGATGGGTTGCTATAGATCTTGTATCACCCAAATTTGCAGAGATGGAGAACATCTTTAATTTATCCATAAACAGACTTGCAGCCTCAACCCCACCGTGAACAACCAATGTTACAATACCACCCCCCTGCTTCATTTGCTTTTTAGCAATTTCGTATTGGGGGTGCGATTCCAAAAAAGGATACATGACACGCTGTACATTTTCCTGTGTCTCTAAAAATCTAGCTACCTTCAGTGCACTCTCACAATGCCTATCCATCCGTACAGCTAGTGTTTCCAGACTTTTAGACAACAACCATGCATTAAATGGTGACATTGCAGGCCCACTGTGCCTAGCAAAACCTTCAATTTCTTTGATCAACTTATTAGATCCCAGTATAATACCTCCCAACGTCCGGCCTTGTCCGTCTATAAATTTGGTAGCAGAATGTATGGAAATATCCGCACCATACTTAATGGGCTGCTGAAGGTATGGTGTAGCGAAACAATTGTCGACCACAACCATTATCTCATGCTTTCTGGCCAAGTTGCATAACCACTCAAGATCAATAATATCAATTCCAGGGTTAGAAGGAGTTTCTACAAAGATGATTTTCGTATTTGGTTTTATCCCATCCTCCCATTGCTTTGGCTTATCTAAATCTGCATAAGTATAGCTAATACCCCATTTAGGAAAAATATTGTTTAAAAGTTGATGCGTTGACCCAAAAACAGAACGTGAGGAGAGCACATGGTCGCCGGATTGCAAAAAAGCTGCGAATGTAGTAAATATAGCTGCCATACCACTAGCAGTTGCCCATCCATTCTCTGCGCCTTCCAAAACTGCCATTTTATTGATTAGCTCATCAGTATTCGGATTCGCGTAGCGACTGTATACATTGCCTTCCTTTTCATTGGCAAACAATGCACGCATCTCTTCAGCATCATCAAACTTATAGCTTGAGGTTAAATATAATGGAACAGAATGCTCCTTAAACTGGGTTCTTTCGGCTTGAAGGCGTATGGCCAGTGTTTCAAAATTATCTTCTTGCATGTCTATTTACTGGTATTTGGATGGTCTTTTATTTTTATCAATCTTTGTTAGCAGGCTCTTCCTGATGTATCTTGTAAGTGAAGTTCAAGGTAGCTGAACGTCCAAGTATATTTGATACAGAGCAATATTTATCGAAAGTAAGCGCAAGTGCCCGCTCTACCTTTTGCAAATTTAAATCTCCGTATAAGTTAAAATGAATGTCAATCACATCGAATATAGGCGGCATTTCTTCATCTTTTCTCGTCGCCTTTATCCCAATCCGGATATCATGTAATGGCTCCTTTTGCTTCGTCAATACATTTACCATATCTATTCCGCTGCAGCCTCCTAAACCTATCAGCAACATTTCCATAGGCCTAAAACCTTTACCTTCACCTCCTATAGCTTCTTTAGCATCAAGTTCTACTTTGAAACCACCTGAATTTTCTGCTTCGAAATTAAATTTACCGCTTTTTCGTACTAAGTTTATTTCCATGTTTTCATCATCATTAATATTCAGCTTATGTGCGCAATTAGGGTTACACATCATAAAATAACTTATTGCCTTTTTCGAGTGATGGCAACTTCACTGGGTTTTCAAATATTGCAAAAACTGAGGAACCACTGCCACTCATCAAAGCAAATATTGCCCCCTCGTGATAAAGCTCCTCTTTAATACTTCTTATTTGGGGATATTTTGCAAATACCGAAAATTCAAAATCGTTAAAAACATGATACCTCCATTCACTCAAAGGCAAATGTATCAATTCTTCAAGCGAAGTTGATGGGAATGACGGTTTAATTCCTGAATAAGCATCAGAAGTCGAAACATGAATATCCGGCTTAACAAGAACCAGGTAGTATGCCGACAGGTCTAATTGCAATTTACTAAACTCATCACCTTTCCCTTTGGCAAGCACAGGTCTGTTATTGATAAAAAATGCACAGTCGGCACCTAATGGCTTAACATAATCCTCCATTTCAGTTGATGTCAATCCTAGTTTATACTTTTCGTTCAGCAATTTTACCAGGAAAGCCGCATCTGCAGACCCCCCGCCAAGTCCCGCACCTACGGGAATATGTTTAAGTAAAGTTATTTTTTGAGGAGGTATATGGTAATCTTTATATATAGTGGCATAAGCCTTCATACAAAGGTTCTCCTCTACATTACCGGGAACATCAATCCCTAAAATCGAGCACTGCGTTAAATCAGCATCTGTAATCTCAATTACATCATTTATTTTAATCGGATAGAATACTGTTTCTATATTGTGGTAGCCATCAGCCCTTTTTTCCGTAACAAATAATCCAAGATTTATTTTAGCATTTGCGAAAGCAAGCATATAATGGCTATTATTAAATTACAAACTTACAAAAAACGATACATTTCGTTAAAAAATTTCTTATCGTCTTGCGGTTTCAGGCAAGTAACCAAAAGAAATCAAATCATTAAATTCTTTAATTGTCTTTGTATTGCCAGCATCAATTAAAATATTTCTTGTTGATATATCCAGTACATTCTTGTAATCGTGATCTGTTATAATGATACCTTTATCGTTTGAGTATTTTCTTATTGTCTCTTTAATTACCTCAATATAAATAGGCCCGATGCCATTGAAAGGTTCATCAAAAAGTAAGTATTTTGCTCCGGAATGTAATAGCATCAAAATTTCCAGTATTCGTCGTTCTCCTCCGGAAAGCTGACCGCTTCTCTTATTTAACAAGTTCTTAAGAAAATCATCGCGAACAATTTCTGCAGTGCCTCTTTTGTCGCAAAAGCAAGATATCATTGTCTTGATTTTTAAATGATTTGGCAGGAAGTGATCTTGGGGTAAATAACCGATCATCTCTTTGTTTTTATAAAGCGTATCAGATACTTTTCCATCTATAGTTACAAATTTATTGTCTGCCTGTAATGATCCAAAAACGATTTTCAAGAGCGTTGATTTCCCCGAACCATTTCGCCCCAGCAAGCCAACGATCTCCCCGGGGATACATGATATAAAAACATCATTTAGAACTTGGCGGCCTTTAAAATGTTTCCTAACACTATCTACATGCAATCCATTCATAGCAAATAAAAGATTAAGCCAATAGCGATGCTTGTTAAAGGCGTAACAAGCCACAAGGTCAGTTTACTTAGTCCTACGTTATAATAAAAGTAATACTCATTTGGATTTTTTATATCATAGGTAAGGTAGTGAAATGCTGGAGTAAGAAAGATAAAAGAGATGCCAGTTCCTTTAAGGAAATCAGCATAACCAACCACTATTATGGAAAGCATCATCGATAAAAACAACGAAGGAATAATAAGCTTTTGGTAAAACAACCAGAAACAACTCAACAAACGCATGTTAAAGAATTTAACTACAATATATAATTTAAAACCTATTTTAGTGTCAAACTATATATCACCATGAAATCATTCTCCAAGTTTTTTACCCTAGCAGTACTTTTTTTAAGCCTATTCAGTTTGCAGACAGTCCGGGGCTTTGAAGTTCAAAAGGTCGAAATAAAAAAAACTGCCACAGGCTATTCTCTCTTCAGGAACGGCGCTCAATACTTCGTGAAGGGAGCCGGAGGCAGCTCTAATCTCGAAGAATTAAAAGCTGCCGGCGGAAATTCCATCAGAACATGGAGTGCTGATGGCGCCGACCGTGTATTAAATAGGGCCACTCAACTCGGGCTTACTGTAACTATGGGATTAGATGTGGCTCGGGAGCGCCATGGATTTAATTACGATGATGATGCTGCAGTGAAAAAACAGTTAGATCAATTACGCAAACAAGTTGAGCAATACAAAAACTACCCTGCATTACTAGCCTGGGGTATTGGAAATGAGCTAAACCTTGACTATAAAAACCCAAAAGTGTGGAATGCAGTTAATGACATCGCGAAGATGATACATGAGGTAGACCCCAACCACCCGGCCACAACTATGTTGGCTGGAATCAGTCAAAACGAAATTAACTACATTAAGAAAAGGTCTCCTGATCTGGATTTTATTTCTGTACAGGTTTATGGTGGATTGGCCGCAGTTCCTAATCAACTAAAAACAACAGGCTGGAATGGCCCTTATTTGGTAACAGAATGGGGACCAACGGGTCATTGGGAATGCCCAAAAACTTCCTGGGGAGCGCCTATTGAAGAAACTAGTAGTGAAAAAGCAATAGTTTATAGAGCCCGTTATGAAGCTTCTATATTGAAAGATAAGAATTGTCTTGGCTCTTATGTTTTCCTTTGGGGACAAAAACAAGAACGAACTCCTACATGGTATGGCCTTTTTACCGAGGGTGGCGAAACATCTGAGGTTGTGGATATAATGCACTATGAGTGGACTGGAAAATGGCCTGAAAACAGAGCCCCAAATATTAGTTCCCTTACAATTGATGGTAAAAAAGCTAAAAATTCTATCTACCTAAATCCAGAAGAAAAGTATTTGGTAGCAATCAGCGTTTCAGATCCCGACAATGATAAACTTACAGTTAGATGGGAAGTATTGCCCGAAGCAACAGATTTAAGTCAAGGGGGAGACCGGGAAAGCCGTCCTGTAGCCATACCAAATATAGTAAACGCAACATCCTTAACTAATGCCTTATTAAATGTCCCTACTAAACTAGGCCCATATAGACTGTTTGTTTATGTTAGCGACGGCCACAATCATGTAGCAACGGCAAACATTCCATTCCTTGTACATTGAAATTAAGGAAGCGCTATTATTAATTACTTCAATTTTTCTTTCAGGAATGCACGTGTTTGCAACAATGCCTACTTATTTACCAGCCGAATACCATTCGCGCAACCTTACTTCTATATTCTTATTACCTGTATTAACCAAGGTTTTAAAAATCTTTACGTCCTGACCGCGGTAGTGATAGGGATAAACTACTTTAGGCTTAAACGCAAGCACACCCGCTGCAGCTCCATTTACATCCATTGTATAAGGCAAGTTCATGCAGACAAAAGCGATATCAATATTTTTTAAACCACGCATTTCAGGAGTGTCTGCAGTATCACCAGATATGTAAACTCTCTTGCCACCAATTACTAAAATATACCCATTTCCTCTACCCTTGGTATGATAACTGGCGTTTTCGGCTCCAGGGAGATTATACATGGGCACGGCAATAATGGATATGGGAGATAATTTTGCAGCACCGTCATTTTTAAGAATAACAATATTGTTCTTATTGATGGTCGTAGGCAATTTATCCGCTACAACTTGAGGAACAACCAAAATTGTTTTACTAGTATTGATAGCTTCCAATGTTTTAGGATCAAAGTGGTCACCATGTATATCAGTAATCAAAATCATATCTGGTGGAGCAAGTCCTTTAAACGCATCTTCCCCACCGGTTGGATCAACATAAATAGTTTTCTTCTGGTAAGTCAAAACCAATGTGGCATGATTAATTGGTTGAATGGTGAGTACACCACCCTTAACTTTTTGAAAATCGGGAGCTATCCTTTGTGCTTTTGTGGCCAATATACCTGTGGATAGTAATAGAATAAGTGCAAACTTTAGCTTCATAAAAATCAATTAATGTTCTGAGCCTAAAATAACCTTATAAAAGCTTATTCGCATCCCCTATTTGTCATCTCAGGCTAATAATAAATCTTTATTGGAATGATTGTTCCATTTACAATATACATTTGCGGAACGATTATTCCAATAAAGAAAATAACAATGAAAAAATTAGAAAATAAAGTAGCAGTAGTAACAGGAGCATCTAAAGGAATTGGGGCAGGTATAGCAAAAAAACTAGCCTCAGCCGGAGCTTCAGTTGTAGTCAATTATGCATCCTCAAAAGCAGATGCAGACAAAGTAGTTCAGGAAATTATAGCCAATGGTGGCAAAGCCATAGCAGTACAAGGCAATGTGTCTAAAACAGATGATATTAGTCGGCTTTTTCAGGAAACTACAAGCGCTTTCGGTGCAGTTGATATTTTAGTTAACAATGCGGGCATTTATAAGTTTGGTGCTATAGAAGAAATCAACGAAGAAGATTTTCACAGCCAGTTTAACACAAATGTTCTGGGGTTGTTACTTACCACTCAAGGAGCTTTAAAGAACTTTAATCAAGATGGCGGAAGCATTATCAATATCGGATCTGTAGTGACCAATATTGCTCCGGTAGGCAGTTCAATTTATACTGCAACTAAAGGCGCAGTAGACTCGATAACTCACGTACTATCTAAAGAACTTGGCCCTAAAAAGATCAGGGTAAACTCAATTAATCCGGGTATGGTAGAGACAGAAGGTACACATACCGCTGGTTTTATAGGTAGTGACTTTGCTACAGAATCTGCAAGGACCGCGCCATTAGGCCGTATCGCTCAGCCAGAGGACATTGCATTAGTTGCTTTATTCCTTGCATCAGAGGACTCGCGTTGGTTAACTGGCGAAACCTTACTGGCAAGTGGCGGAATTCGCTAATTATAAAATAACTTAAATAAATTGAATAGCTTTGCTGTAGATAGCAAAGCTATTTGTGTTATGGCAAGAACGAAGGATTTTGATGAAGATGAAGTGCTAAAAAAAGCAGTAGACCTTTTCTGGTTAAAAGGCTATACTGCCACTTCTATGCAGGATTTAGTTAATGGCCTAGGCATTAGCCGCTCCAGCCTTTATGATACTTACGGCGATAAACATACGCTTTTTATAAAAGCATTAGAAAGTTATCAAAGCACAAACTCTGGCCGCATCTGCAGTATTATCAATGCTGAAAAACCTGTCAAGGAAATTATTCAAAGATTACTCGAAATGATTACCGGTGAATTGCTGAACGATGATTCACATAAAGGTTGTTTCATGGTTAATGCTGAGGTAGAAGTTGCGCCCCATGATCAAAAAGTGAGTCAGCTAATATGCGATAACGATCAACAACTAGAAGATTCCTTTTATTTAATTATCAAAAAAGGGCAGGATAACGGCGAGATTAAAAATACTCAGGATGCCCGTGCATTAGCACGTTTCACCTTCAATACAGTAAAAGGACTTCGTGTAACCGCTAAGTCATCAACGGATAGCGCTATTTTTAAAGACATTATCAAAATGACATTGTCTGTATTGGACTAACATCAATTAACACGAACATTACTGATAATAGTGGCGATCCGTTTAAATCTCCTCCAAAGTAAATCAACTTAATATTAACTAAGCTGAAGATCTATATCAAAAGCTTAACATTGGTTTATTTTGTTCAATTCTAAATGTTGCTATCTTTAAAACTATATGTATTGGTACGAAGAAGAGGTACAACAATTAGAAAGATCACATCTGGGCGGCAGGGCAGACCCGGGTATTATTTTTTATGGCAGCTCTTCAATAAGGCTATGGAATAACCTAAAGGGAGATTTCGCAGAGCGAAAAGCCACCAACCTTGGCTTTGGAGGCTCAACGCTTGCTGCTTGCGTATGGTTCTTTGATCGCATCATGATGAACTACCACCCACAAGCGATAGTGGTTTATGCCGGAGATAATGACCTCGGCGATGGCAGAAATCCGGAAGAGATTTTTATATTCTTCCAACAATTAATCGTTCATGCCAATCTAAAGTTCGGCAAGTTGCCTTGCTATTTTATTTCCTTAAAACCCAGTCTTTCCAGGTGGCATATAGCAGACCAGTTCCGCTATACCAACAATCTTATAGAAAGTGAGATTATCAAAATAAATGACAACTGGACTTTCATTGATGTTTTCAAGAAGATGCTAGACCGGAATGGAAACCCAGATCCTATCTACTATGATCATGATGGACTTCATTTAAGTGACCAGGGCTACAGACTGTGGGCAGAAATAATAAAAGAAAAACTAGCTATATCATTACCATTAATTAATATCTAAGTAATATTTCAACACTATTTTTCAGCAAAAATTAACCAAATGAACAGGGAATACCACAAATGGTTTAGCAACAACCTCCAGCGAGAAATGGAACTTTTGATATTCGGTCACGGTGGGCGGGCAGTTCTGTTCTTCCCTACCAGAATGGCCAGATTTTATGACTATGAAAACTGGGGAATAATCGATGCGCTAAAACCAAAAATAGAAAACGGCGAGCTTCAATTATTCTGTGTAGATAGTATAGATGGGGAAAGCTTTTACAATAGCGACGTATTCCCTTCTGTACGGATCGATAGGCACCTCCAATATGAACAGTATCTTCTAAAGGAAGTAATACCACTTATACAGCAAAAAAATAGCAGCAATTATATTCAAACTTCGGGATGCAGCATGGGTGCATATCATGCTATCAACCTGGCAATGAGATATCCATGGATATTTAAAAAGACCGTTGGCATTAGCGGAAGATATGATCTGACAGGTTCACCCGGAAATTTTAAGGATCTTTTAAGTGGCTTCCATAATGATAAGGTTTACTTCAATATGCCAACACAATACCTGGCCAATCTTTCAGATCACAAATTCCTGGACGCAGTTAAGCAGATGAAGATAGTACTTGCCGTAGGCGAAACCGATCCTTTCTTTAACAACAACCAATACATCAGCAACCTTCTTTGGAGTAAAGGGATTAAAAACGAATTCCATACCTGGGAAAGCGATGCGCATCGCCCCTATTTCTGGAGAAAGATGGCCCCTTTATACATTTAATTGATAAACAACTCATCTAAATCGTAATCCCCGCTATGCGGTACATCCCAGGGTAACTCAAGATTAGTATCGATACCTTTATTTTGCAGCAAAATTCTAAAGAATGAGCTTTCTTAATTTGCGCAAATGATGTTAGCGAAGAATAAAATAAAAACGAGGTTACTAATAAAACATATCCTAAAATCCTTCTTCTCATAATCAAATTGGTATACTTTTCACTAAGATATAAAAAATAAAAACCGATTAAACACGCATAACATCCTTTATGAGCATCTTTTGCAAATAAAGTTGTTATAATTTTACGTAGTCAAATAACTACACATATATTTGTAGTCAAGTAACTACATAATGAATCTAAGAAGAGATGTATTTCAAGCCATAGCAGATCCAACAAGAAGGGCAATACTTCTTTTAGTGGCCACGCAATCAATGACGGCGGGTGCTATTGCTGCAAACTTTGACACCGCCAGACCAACTGTTTCAAAGCATTTGCAAATACTTACTGAGTGCGAATTGCTAAAACAAAAGCAAAATGGGAGAGAAGTTTCTTACCAGCTCAACGCGAAAAAGATGAAAGCCATAGGCGATTTTATTGAACCATTCCGCCAAATGTGGGACGATCGTTTCAATAAATTGGCAGCGGTAATGAAAGCCTATAAACCAAATGAATAGTATGGAAAGAAAAACTAAAGTCAACGCTGAAGAGGGCAAACAGGAATTAACAATTACTAGAGAATTCGATTTGCCATTGGATCTGCTATTTAAGGCCTATACCGAACCAGAACTTGTAGCACAATGGATGGGAACCAAAGTACTTAAACTCGAAAATAAAAGGCAGGGCAGCTACCAGTTTGAAACATCAGACCCACAGGGAAATGTTTTACTACGTTCTAACGGAACCATCCACGAGTTTGTTCTGGATCAAAAAATAACCCGCACTTTTGAAATGGAGAATACCCCCTTCCAAGTACAACTGGAATTTCTGGAATTTGAAAAATTGACAGACACAACCAGTAAACTCAATATGCATGTGGTATACCGCTCCGTAGCCATTAGAGATCAAATATTGCAATTACCCTTTGCTCAAGGCATTAATATGGCCCATAACAGGCTGGAAAAAATAGCAGCCAAATAAAAATAGACATGACAAAAATAACAAAAATCATTTATTGGGTAGCTACCATCTGGTTAGCGCTCGGAATGTTGTCCACCGGAATAGTTCAACTAATCAAAACAAAAGAAGAAGTAATTATGATGACCCATCTTGGTTATCCCTTATACTTCCTAACTATAATTGGCGCGGTATTGTCTCATCTTGCCCTTGGCGATGTTGCCATAGATTTCTTCGGGCCGGTGTTATTACTTGTATTGACTTGCGTATCTTGGTATTTAAAACAAAGTTATTACCCCAGCAGTGCGAAGAATTTAAGCAATAATAACACACCATGAAAACAGGTGAAATGAATCCAAGCGTTGATTTTTATTTCAATAAAGCCAAGAAATGGCAGCTTGAACAAGAGAAATTGAGAAACATCGTTCTCGACTGTAAATTAACGGAAGAACTAAAATGGGGCGTTCCCACCTACACGTTACAGCAGAACAATATTGTTTTAATCCATGCCTTTAAAGAGTACTGTGCGCTTTTATTCTTCAAAGGAGTCTTATTAAAAGATGCCAAGGGCATTTTGATTCAGCAAACAAAGAATGTTCAGTCTGCCCGGCAACTTCGTTTTACCAATATCCTTGAAATAATAGACCAGGAAGCAAGCATTAAATCCTATATCAATGAAGCCATAGCGGTGGAAAAAGCAGGCTTAAAAGTGGAGCTAAAAACGACTGAACAATTTAATATCCCCGAAGAATTTCAAAAGAAATTAGATGAAATGCCTACTTTGAAAATCGCTTTTGAATCACTTACACCAGGGCGACAAAGAGCATACTATCTGCACTTTAGCGCAGCCAAACAATCCAAAACACGCAAGGAAAGGATAGAAAAGCTTATACCTCAAATTTTAAGTGGAAAAGGATTAAATGATATTAGATAGCCGTAAAAAGTATTACATTTATAAAAAATCTTAGTGCAATCTTATGAAAAAGACGCTCATTTTATCCTTCATTATTACTTTTTTCAGTGTAATATCTTACGCACAGGATAACACCAGCTATTGCTAGACGAGTGCGCTCATTTTGTTTAATTTGGTAGAACAAATATATAGGAATTACTCATTTACGCAAGTGCGCATTTGGCAGATTAATATTACTAGCTTTTAAAACAGAAACTAATCATGGAACCTCTTTATTTATCTGAGATAAATATTTACCCTATAAAATCTTTAGGAGGCATCAGTCTTAAAGAAGCAATTCTAGAAGAACGAGGCCTGCAATATGATAGAAGATGGATGTTGATTGATGAAAGCGGCACATTTATAACCCAAAGAAAACACTTTAAACTGGCGCTATTACAAGTAGGCATTTCAAATTCCACGGTAACCATTGCCCACAAAACCATCCCGAACTATTCCACGTCTTTCTCTGTAGAAGAGCACAATGGGAAACCCATTGAGGTAAGCATCTGGGATGATGTTTCTAGCGGAACCGAAGTTAAGATACAGGTAAGTGAGTGGTTTTCTGATTTCCTGAAGATAAAAGTACGCCTAATTAAAATGGGTGGAGAAGAAAAAAGATTTGTAGACCCAAAATATGCTGCTAACGATGAGATAGTCAGCTTCGCCGATGGATATCCTTACCTAATCATCGGTAAGGCCTCTCTTGATGCACTCAATACAAAACTTGAAGAACCGGTTCTAATGGATCGATTCCGCCCAAACTTTGTATTTACCGGAGGCGAGCCACACATCGAAGATGGCTTTAACAAATTTTACATAGGCAACACCCTTTTTTCTGCCGTAAAACCATGTGCCAGATGCGTATTAACTACAGTAAATCAACAAACAGGTGCTAAAGGGCAAGAACCTTTAAAAACCTTGGCAAGCTACCGCACTTTCAATAAAAAAGTCATGTTCGGACAAAACCTAATTCACCATAACTTGGGCACGGTAAGGCTTAATGATGAGCTAAAGATGAAGCAGTAATAAAATCCACTACAAATAATTCACATACTTTTCCTCAAAACTTCCATCTGCATAGAGATCAATCAAACCATACCCGGGGGCAGTTTCACGCCTATTTCCTTTCCACCATGCACCAGATACCGCGCCATCGCACAAATAGGTAACATTGTTATATAGCACCTTATCGCGCATGTGCAAATGCCCGCTCAGGCAAAGTTTCACATTAGGGTGCTGGTAAAAAAGACTGATAATTTTTGAAGTGTCGGTATGCATATCGCCCCCCAACATAGTCCATTTATTTACAACATTGTCTTCAATCATCAACAGAGCCGTAAGTATGGGAATATGCGACATGACGATAACCGGCATTTTAGGATCAGTGGCTTTCAATTCACTTTCCAACCAGCTAAACTGTTCATTACCAAGCTTACCAATGTACCAGGTATTGTCAATATCCAGGTGCACACTATCCAGAACGATAAATTTCCAACCACCTTTGGTAAAACTATAGTAAGGATTACTTAACTGAAGCTTATCCATCGCATATTTTTTACCGTAAAAAACATCCTTCCTGCTGTCCTCATTCCACCACACATCATGATTCCCCAGGCAATAATTAACAGGGGTACTGCATTCATTTTTCATGGTGTCGTTTAAAAGCTTCCATTGATCGTCTATAGCGCCAATACTTTCCTTGTTCATATCAAAAACAACATCTCCCCCATTTAAAATGAGATCAACCTTTGGCGAATGTTGCTGAACATGATGCAGGCACTTTACAAATTTCGCAGGTGCGCCCAATTCGTTCTTTAAATGCACATCGGTGATGTGAGCAATGCGCAACGCCGGCTTCTTATTTGTAGTGCCATGGCCAAAACCTAATGAGGGAAGCAAAACCAATCCCCCTAAATTCATTAACGCAGATCTTCTTTTCATGGAATGAGACTATTATTTTAGCCGAAAGTAAGATTACAATATTTCCTTAACATTAAATTCTTAAAAAAAATGCCACCTGCCCATTTCAATACATCAAATAACATCCTGCACCTGCTGCCTCAACGAGCCAGAGACTAACATTAGTATAATATTTGTTATATTTCCTCTATAAATACTTGGAAATAAGAGTGATGATGAAACAGAGAGCATCAGTAATTTCCTACCCTCTCTACTTTCTCATACTTATAAACTTGCGTTTTTCCACTGGCTTTATAAATACTATCTTGCTGTAAATCCTTGCGATATTCTGTCAAAACAACAAAGTCAGAATTTAAAAAGATAGGTTTCTGGTTCTCAATAAGTCCTCCGTCTCTGGAATTAAAGGTTGCAGGCTTCTCCTTTTCCACTGGCGCCCTATACAAATCTCTTTTCCACTTATAAACATTTGTATCGTCATCACTAAATTTAAGTTTTTTACAGCCCAGTGCCATAAATAGTAGTAAGACAATTAAAAGGTTCTTTGCCATGGTTTTTTTCTTAAAAAGAGTAAAAAAAATTGAGCTAGCCAAACCTCACAGTTCAATTTAACATAAATTAACTAAATGATTCGGCTAATTGGTTGACGCTACTGGCACAGTAACAAGAAAAGCAGGCAAACTGTCAATAATGCAGTATGGTGAAAATGTAATTAGAAACAGTTAGCCGACAAAAATCCATAGCTAGTTTATCGGCGTTGCGCAATCGTCTTATATGCAGTTATAAGACCCACGTCAACATTGTAAATGAAAACCAGCCTTTTAACCGCTATTGATCAAGCGCAGTTGGTACAGAGATGGTATTAAGATGGTACCATGTTGGTACAGAGATGGCATTTTTTAGGTTTCATATCCCATTTTCCTAAACGTCTTTCAAAGGCAGCCGGGGATTAAAGGTTATTTACCTGTAGTTTGATGGATCCAATCCGCTACAATTTGGAGTATCTCTGGCGAAATGGTTTCGTCAATCGTCCCATATTCTTGCATCTCGCCTGTTGTAGCATGCTGGAACAAGTGATTTAATCCTGGCAGCTCAATGGTTTTAAAATGCTTGTTACCAGCCAAAGTTAAGTATTTATTAAATCCTGCCAAATTGGCCTTTGCAACAACTTGTAAGTCTTTTGCTCCGTTTAATGCCAGTACTGGTATTTTAATTTTAGTTAGCACTAAAGCTGGGTCATAACTTACCAGATACCTCATCCATGGTAAATAAAAACGATCGGCCAATGTAGATATTAGCTTATCGGAATTTGGCCCTTTTAATCCAGATTTTAATAAAAAAGCTTCCGACTGTTTGCCACTCCAGGCTTCAAATTCTGGTTTAAAAAACTTCTTTATATCATTCATATCCGGATATTTAATACCCAGGTCATACATCATCTTATAGAGCCCATCTATTTTGGCAAGCTCCTCTTGATTGAATCCGGCTTTCACAAATACAATCTTGGCCTGATAATTCCAAAGCTCCATTCCTGAAATGCCTATACCTGCAAGGCTAACAATAAAAGCGATATCCTTACTCTGGTTGGCTGCTAAAGGAGCAATAATGCCACCTTCGCTATGTCCAACTAGTCCGATTTGCTTTAAATCAAGGCCTTTGTGGGTCTTTAAAAAATCTACCCCTGCCAATACGTCCTTTGCAAAGTCGGCCGAGGTTGCTGTTGCCACCTGTCCGGTAGTCTGCCCAACGCCCCTATCGTCTACCCTTAAAACAGCAATTCCATTTCTTGTTAGATAATCAGCAAGTACCCAGAACATCTTGTGACCAAAGAGGGTTTCGTCCCGATCCTGCTGCCCTGAGCCTGTAATTAAGATCACCACAGGCACATTCTTTGCCGACTTAGGCATGGTTAGCGTGGCGCCGTATTGTATCGATTTATCTGCATTGTTATAAACTACCTTTTCTTCCCCATAAGGGAAAGGGCCTTTAGGCATTTGAGGTCGCTTAACTTCTGTTGGGTTCTCAACGCGCTTTAAGGTTAGCGGTATAACACCACCTTGTTTCCAATAGCCTGTTAATTCTGTCTTGTCCGAATTGAAAGCACCATAAAAACCTCCACCTATTACTGCTGAAAATGCGGTAAGGCTATCAATAGTGATTTTTAAAGAAGATATCTTTAAATCCATCGCACCTTGATCCGGACTATCAAAAACAGCAACAGGTTGTTTTGTGATACTATCTTCAGTTATTTTTAAAATGATTCTTATCGCACTTAGCCTGCCCTCCCAGGTGGTTTTAGCTGGTATTATTTGAGCCATAGTTTTACCCACAAATACCGTATTCAAAAGCAAAATAAGCAGGAGACCGCAAATGCTCTGGAGTGTTAATTTTTTCATCCGATTAAACTTTATTGATAGGCAAACTGGGATTGATGAGCGTTTTTTTTAATGCTAGTTTGAATTATATTGTTTCTGCACGTCTAAAGTTAATATTTCTAAGGCTTTAAACAACATGAATTTTATATCTACAAGTGTTCTCGTATATTACGATCAAATTATTAAGTAATCATGCCTCGCCAAATAAAAATCGCTCCAAACATGATGGCTTTAGCTAAATATGCTGTGCTTTTTCTTTTTCTAATATTGCTGGCTTCTAGCTGTAGCCAAGGTAATAAACAGACCAGCACCGGCTTAGTCAAAGAAACCTATATGGCTTATCGCAAAGGCGATACTGCCCTACTCCTGCTATCTCATTCCAAATCTCTATTTAAAGGAACTTTACAGATCAGCTATCAAAGCACCTTTAAAGATTCTGGAGATGTACGTGGATTTATCAAAGGTGATACCTTGATTGGCGATTTCAGCTACAGACATTATGGACAACCTACCTGGTACCGCGACCCAATAAGGATGTTAAAAAAAGGCAACAAATTAATTATGGGCAAGGGACTTCCAAGGCTCACCGTTGGTATCCCTAACTTTAGTCCCGCTGTGCCGGTTGATTATAATGAAAAAACGCAGTTGGTATTCATACGACATTCTAACGCCATTACAAGCGTACAAAATTAACTAGCTGCGACAAATTTAACTGGAATTATTCGGTTCCAAAGTTAACCATAAGTTGTTTCTTGGTTACGGTAACTAGTACTTCCGCGGCCCTTTTAAAGCATTTTTAATTCAAAGCCAAACCGGCTTTAATACGTCAATGAACTACTGCTGCCGGCTATCGCAGCTGGCAGTTTAAATTTAACTAGTCGACTAATTAAAAAATTGAAACCGGAATACTTGCCTATTATTTTTTGCTGATCAGCGATGGCGGAGTGTATTCCAAATGCCTACAAAATGTTGGGATTTACCCGATAGGCTGGTATAATTGTGGCTTATAAAAGCTCGTTTTATTACAAGTGCAAATGTAAGAAAAATAGTTGGATTTTACAAATAAAATATGGGATTTTTTAGAATTAAAAATACTGATTTACAGTCTGTTAACTATATTTTTTATTTATGCGACAGGTCTTGGTTTAAGCTTAGCTTTTGCCGCTTTCTGCTCCTATAATTAGCACAGAAATCAAGCAATGCGTTAATTCCGAATTCATTCTGGTTTTCTTCATGGCTTAGTCGTGGTTTAGTGCAATTGATTCCCAATATTGTCCATAGCACCTCCGTAGCTTGGAAGGCCTTTCGTGCAGGCTACTAGCTATCTGGTAGCATTCGAGGCACCCTTTTCCCTCCAAAGTACCTCCAAAGGTACTCTCAGTCCTACAACACCCCTGTTGGAAAATTGAAGAATATGCCTCTTGCTAGGCTGAGTTATTTATAAATGATTTTCAGATCTAAATTTAGATCTGCAGTACTTAGGTAGATATTCCGACGAAAGGACACCAGTGTTCCTCGGTAAAGTACCCCAATTATTCCGGAGCAAAGTACACCAGTTAACCGGCCTGTCTCACCACTAAGCAAGAGTGGTATTTTTCAAATTTAATGATTTTTTTTCTTTCTCAAGGATTTACCTGTAAGGGCTATTCTGTGAGCAGAAGCTGCCAGTCTGTCCATAATAGCATCAGCGAGCGTTGGCTCGTCAATAAAGTTGTACCAGCTATCTATCGGGAGTTGCGATGTGATCATAGTTGAGCCATTTCCATATCTGTCTTCAAGGATATCCAGCAGTGCTATTCTGGCATCATTATTCAATGCCTTAAGGCCAAAGTCATCCAGGATCAGCAACTTATTGGAGGAAATCCCCCTGATCCATTTCAGGTAAGATCCATCCAGTCTGGCCTGGGCCAGCGCATCAAGGAATTTGTTCATACTGAAGTATTGAGTGCGATATCCCAGCAAACAAGCACTGCGTCCCAATGCACATGCTAAGAAAGATTTACCACAACCTGTGGCACCGGTAATGAGTACATTTTCACCCTTTTCTATAAACATACCATCTGAAAGTCTGAGAACTTGTTCCCTTGTAATCCCCCTTTCCGCATTACAAAGGATATCTTCAGGCAAAGCATGGTAGCGCAGTTTGCTTGCCTTGAGGTATTTCTGTGTCCGGGCATGATCACGGTATTCTACTTCTGCCTGGATGATCATGGCGATTAAAGTATGGACATCCTGCAATTCATGGACAGGAAGTGATAGTGCTGCCTCGTAACGTTTGGCCATGCCGGTAAGTTTAAGGACTTTGAGTTGTTCTACTGTGTTTTGTGTATTCATTCTGTTAGATTATAATTGTTCAATTGATTAGTTATAGGCTTCAGGACCCCGGAGGTTTTTATGGGCAGGGATACGGAATTCGGTTTTTGGCTCTTCTTCCAGCAGATCCATATTGTTGTCCAGGATATTCTTTATGGCAGTAAAACTGAACTTATGTCCCCTTAAACCCCTCTTACAGGCGGCCTCCATACGTGCGGATCCGTAAGCATCCATTAGTCTGAGCAGACCAAGACAGGATGTGTAAGACTGGTCGATGATGAGTTTACTGTCCATTACTTTTTTAAAGAACTCCAGGGTATCAGGCCCATTATCCGCTGCTTTTTTCAAATAATATTCAGGACTCCATCCTTTCAGACGGATGATGGCCTGGTGCCTTTCGGGCATATGTTCCTTAATACTGGTATAACCATGGCTGGTATAGTTTCTGGTATGAACAGCGATCCGCTGTCCGTCGCAGTAGATTTCCACATGATCTGCACAATAAGCGATGCGTACCTCTTTTCCAATGTAGCGGTAGGGAACAGAGTAGAAGTGCCAGTCTTCGCCTACCAGCACATGGTAATGCTTTTGCACCTTGGCTTTAGTATAATGCTTTATGCTGTAGGCAGATTCAGGGAGTGCCTGCAGTAATGCCTTTTCCCTGGTGTCGAATAACTCCTGCCTGCTGAATATCTTCTTCTGGAAGTTAAGCTGGTGGTGCTGATCCAGCTTTTCTCTGATCGCCTTATTGAGTTCAGCAAGACTATGGAAAGTATTGTTCCGCAGGGCTGCATAAATACGCCTGTAAGTGATCTTAACATTGTTTTCTACAGAAGGCTTGTCTTTAGGTTTATAAGGTCTGGCTGCCAGTAATGCAATATGGTTATGGTTTGCCCAGGTTTCCAGCATGTCGGTAAAGACAGGCTCATACTTGCAGCTCTTAGATACCCATTGCCTCATATTATCTGATTTGACACTTAAAGGAACCCCTCCAAAGTAATCCAGGGTATGGTTCAGGGCTTTCACTACTTGCGGAAGTTTCGCGTCAGGTAAAGCCTCCACATAACTGTATCCACTAAAAGGCAGTACAGCGACATATACCGGGCAGGCAATCATTTCACCAGTTGAGGGGTCAGCATAATGCAGCATATCACCTGCAAAGTCCACCTCAAGCAGTTTTGCGGGATAGTGGACAAAATGCATTACCGCATTGTTCAGCCTCATCTGCTCCTGTAAGAGCTCGCAGAACCGGGAATACTGGAATCCTGCAGGATACTCCTTAATATACTCTTCCCAAAGCAGTAAACGGGTTACCCCGGTTCGGCTAAGTTCTTTATTAAAGTATTCAATCAGGCTGCTGAAATGAACTTTACGGGGGTCAGTATCCTCCGGTACAACCGGCTTCAATAAGCCTAGCAGCTGTTCCAGCTGTTCATCAGACCGCTTAAGGAGCTCACTAAAATCAATTCCGGTTTGCTGGAATTTCCCAAGGTAGAGGGCAATTGTTTTTCTGGTAATCTTAACTTCCTTTTCAATCGCCCGCTGGGAGACACCGCGCTCAAGGAATAAAAGTATCTGTCTTATCTTATGCATACTAAGTAGCTTATTTGCCATTCTACGTTGGGTTTGGTTACAAACCAAACTTATAGTAATTGGCGGTTAAACTCTGCTTAGAGGCGTACTTTGGCGCGGAATAAGTGGTGTACTTTGTGTCGGAATGTCAGACCTTCACAAATATATTTCTTTTGTAAAGTGGCGTACTTTACAGCGGAATAAATGGTAACCTTTCCAGCGGAATACTGGCATACTTTGCTCCGGAATGGGTGGCGTACTTTGTAGCGGAA
>JANXVH010000048.1 GCA_025351765.1 Pedobacter sp. | reverse complement strand
GGTATGCCAAAGGATACTATTCCATTTCTAATATTCGACTATGTAAAAAAGAATATAAAATGGAATGAGCAGAACAGTTTTATCACTTCAGAACCTGATCCGAAGAAAGTCTTTGAAAAGAAGCTGGGTAACGCCGCTGATATTAACCTGGCTATGCTGGCACTCTTTAAAGAAGCAAAACTGGAGGCCTGGCCAATTCTAATTAGCACCCGGAGTAACGGAAAGCACCCGGGCATTCCTAATACCTCCAAATTCAATAACCTGGTAATTGATGTGAAGCTGGGAGAGCGACACATATTTTTTGATGCAACCAGCAAAAACCATACGGCAGACATCATTGCGTTTGATGATTTAAACCACGTTGGTTTTAAAGTAGATATGGATAAGAAATCTGGCGAGTGGGTAAATACTGAAGAGGGAAAGATTAGTAAAAAGAATGTTAGTTATGTGCTTACGCTGAACAAAGAAAATAAGCTGGAAGGCAAGTTATTTCTTTTGAGCACTGATTATGTGGCTTTAAACCGCAGAAACGAATTTATAGCTTCGAATAACATGGATGATTTCCTGAAGAAGTATAAAAGCGATAAGCCGGGTTTAGGAATAAAAGGGTATGTAGCGGAAAACATGGATAACCCGGCAGCACCACTTTCTGAGTCTATGGAAGTACTGATAGATGATGTAGTAGAAGAAGGTGGAAATCTATTGTACTTTACACCGCTATTGTTTGAGCGAATGAAAGATAATCCATTTAAGCTGGCAGATAGGCAATTTCCAGTGGACTTTGGACACCCTAGAGAGGAAACGTATAAGTTCATAATCGATATTCCAGCGGAATACCAATTGGATAAATTACCTACTAACGAAAATGTAAACTTGCTGGACAACAGCGCATCT
This sequence comes from Pedobacter sp., assembly GCA_025351765.1. Lineage (GTDB taxonomy): Bacteria > Bacteroidota > Bacteroidia > Sphingobacteriales > Sphingobacteriaceae > Pedobacter. Next base: position 5,135 of record JANXVH010000048.1, on the reverse strand, counting down.
TTCGTTTTTACCACCAAAAAAGACGGTAATAAATTTGTGCTGACTAGTAAGATCTCTTTGAATAAATCTGTGTATTCACCATCAGAATATAGGTTACTTAAATTCATGTATGATAAGATCCTCAGTAAACAAGCAGAACAAATTGTGATCAAGAAAATCTAATTGACATGCTTAAAACGACATTCACCTTATTGACAATTCTTATCTCAATAACAGGTTATGGCCAAGGGATTTATGACGTAAGCAAGATACCCGCCGGGTTGTCAGCAAATGCTGCCGTAGTTGTAAGAAATGAAGAGCAATTGTATGAGGTTAAAAACCCTGGCAATGCTTATTATGAATATAAAACTGCGATAACCATCATGAATAGCAATGGTGAAGAAGCGAGCAGAATGGTAGAATTTTATGACAAATTCTCTTCCATTTACAACCTCAAAGCTACGCTATATGCTGCCAATGGTGATAAGATAAAAGACTTTAAATCTTCTGAATTCAGGGACCGTAGTGCGATTTCAAATGGCTCCATCTACGAAGACAATAGAGTAAAGTTCTTAAACATTATGCACACCAGTTTCCCATATACAATAGAATACAGTTATAGCATTGATTATACTGGAATAAGGTTTTACCCATCATGGCATCCCGTGGGAACTTGGGGGCATTCAGTTGAAAAGTCAAGCTTTACTTTTAAGATCCCTGAAAACATGACCTTTAAATACCTTAAAAGTAAGGGCATACAAACAGACTCGGCGAAGGTTAAGGATAAGATCCAATACAAATGGGCTTGCCAGAATGTACCTGCATTTGAATATGAGCCATTAAGCACGGGTTTAACAGGCATTACGCCTTGGGTAAACCTGGCACCTAACCAGTTTGAATATGACAATTCTAAAGCCAACATAGAGAATTGGGTTAATCTTGGATCATGGTTGTATGGCCTTAGCAATGGTCTACAAGTTTTACCTCCGGCTGTAAAAGCCAAGGTTCAGGAACTAATCAAAGATTTGAAGACCGATAAGGAAAAGATGAAGGTATTGTATCATTATCTGCAAGAAAATACGCGTTATGTAGGCGTTCAGCTAGGTATTGGTGGTTACAAGCCAATTTCTGCAGAAAAGGTATCAGCTGTTAATTATAGCGACTGTAAAGGACTATCAAACTATATGAAAGCTTTATTACTAGAGGCAGGCATAAAGTCTAACCTTGTTGTAATTGGCAACGACATGCCTTCCTTAAACCCTAAGTATGCAAGTTTAACTCAAGCCAATCACATGATCTTATGTGTACCCATGGAAAAAGACACGACCTGGTTGGAGTGCACCAGTCAGTATGTACCAATGGGGTACATTGGTAATGGAAATTCAGATAAAACGATTTTGCTAATTACAGATAAGGGGGGGAAATTGGCACAAACCCCTGTTTATACCCCAGAAAACAATTACCAAAAGCGTATAACCAGGGTTAACCTGGAAGACGATGGTTCTGCTAAAATCAGTATAGAAACCAAATATGGATATGCCCAGTATGAAGAGAAACTAGGCATGATGCTGGTAGAACCTGCAGACCAGCGTAAAAGGGTAATGAATATGCTGAGCATCCCAGATATGCAAATAGAGCAGCTCAGCTATAATCAACCCAATAAAGAAACTGCCGTGATGGAAGAAAAAATAGCAATTAAAGCATCGCAGCTGTTAACAAAAGGAGCCGACAAAATATTCCTAATTCTAAACCTGCTAAATAGACAAGGAGGTGCGGCTTCAGTAGTTGAAAATCGCAAAACAAGCTTTGCAGTCGATTATAGCTATAATGATGAAGATGAGATCATCTATACCCTCCCAAAGGGCTATAAAGTAGAGTTTTTACCTAAAGATGTGTTAATTGAGTCTGAGTTTGGAAAGTATACTGCAAAAGTTACGGCGAAGGACAATACATTGGTCTATCACCGTAGTAAAACCATTATAAATAGGAAATACCCTGCTGAAAAATACGGCGACTATGTAGCATTCTCCAAGAAGATATTTCAGGCGGATAAGGAAAAAGGAATCTTAACTAAAGTAGAATAGTGTGGGGCTATAATTTTTTCCCAGCAATAACCTTCGTAAAATCGACTACGTTTAAGTATAAATGCGCTAATTTTCTCAGTTCGCCGGGAGATATGGTACGTACCGTTTGGATATAGCGGTCGTAATAATCGTAATCAAGCCCAGAAAAATAGAGGTTCTTAAACTTATCGGCGTGAGAGAACGCATTCTCAAGACTACCGAGTAAAGAACCAAGCATGTAACTGCGCACAAGTTCCAGTTCCTGTTCTGGAATTTCAGTTGTCTTTAGCGTTTCTATTTCCTTATCAATTTCATTAAGGGCATCACTACATACGTCTGCTCCTACCTCAGTAGCGATAAAAATATATCCGGTATCCTGCAGAGAAACTACACCAGACCCAATACCGTAGGTATATCCTTTGTCTTCCCTGATATTGGACATTAACCTAGATCCAAAATAACCACCTAGGACACAATTTAAAACTTGTAGTCCGGCAAAGTCTTCGTGTCTTCTGTTGATGGTGAGTGTTCCCATCCTGATTGCCGATTGCAAAGTATCGGGCTTTTCAATCAGAATTTGAGACCCTGGAGTTGCGGTAAAGACAAATTTATTATTTACTGATGGACTATTGTGTGCCCAGCCTTTACCTATTATGGAATTTAATATGTTGTATTCCTTTTCTTCAAATTTTCCGGCAGCAATAATAGTGCAGTTTTCTGGTTTGTATGCAGCTTTGAAATAAGCGATCAGATCTTCGCGCCGTATAGCATCGTATTCTTTAACGCCAATGTTTGATCCATAGGTTGTATCTCCAAACAGCGTATTTGCAAATTGCTTCCTTGCTAAAAAATCATTCTTTTGCAGGCTTACCGATAAGGATTGTTTTTGATTTTGAATAAAGATGGCCAATTCTTGTTCTGGAAAAATACTGCCATTTAAAATGTTGTATAAGATTGGAAGTACGGCAACAAGGTGCTTGTTTAAAGTATATAATTTTACGCTGCATTGATCAGCACCATACTCTGTTTGTAAAAAGGCCCCATAGTAGTCAACCTTATCGGCAATGTCTTTTGCAGAAAGATCGGCAGTACCATTATTGATCAGATGACTGACAACTAAAGACTGCAGCGGTTTATTTTTATCCCAGTTTACATTTTGAAATAGAAATTCGATGCGCAGCAAATCTTGCTGACCAGCATTTATAGTAAATACGGGTATCCCGTTATCTAACAGTTGTTTAATTGGTTTTATAAAATTGATATCCTGAACCTCCCTTGAATCTGGAGCTATGGTACGGTTAAGCATCTTGCTGGGTTAAGTAATATAAAGTAGATGATTGTTGTTTTTTAAATGTGGCTTTCGCAGCATTTAAAATGCGTTGCGGAGTAACAGCAAGGTACTTGTCGATTTCAGTATTTAAGCTATCGGCATCATCAAGCAATTCATAGTAAGCAAGGTTCATTGCCTTATCAAGCAAACTCATCTCAGCAAATACCATGATGGATTCTGCCTTGTTCTTCAGTTTAGTTAGCTCATCGGCTGTAACTTCCTCTTGAGTGAGCTTAAAAAGCTCTTCCCATATAGCGGTCTCAGCAGTTTCTATTGTTACTCCTTCTACCAACTTTCCTTCAATTATAAATAGCCCTTCATCTATGCTGCTGGTAACATAAGCATGGATATCACTAAAAAGCTGCTTATCCTTGAGCAAGCTATTGTAAAGTCTGGAAGATTGTCCTTGCGATAAAACATCGGCGAGGAGGTCATAGCTCTGGTATTCTGGATCCATTCTTTCTGGCATTTTAAATGCAATATAAATTGCATTCAACGGCACAGCGGCTAATATCTTTTCTTGGCGGGCTTCAGTTTGGATTTGTTCCTTAGGTAAATTCCTGTTGTATTTGTTTCCTGCAGGAATAGGGCCAAACCATTTTTCGGCCAGTTTCTTTACATCGGCAGTTTTAATATCTCCTCCAACAACCATAATTGCATTTTGAGGATTATAGTGCTTTGCAAAAAATGCTTTGACATCCTCCATTTTTGCATCTTCGATTTGCTTTAAGTCCTGACCGATGGTAGCCCACTGATAAGGGTGCTGCTTATAGGCAAGTGGCCTCAGTTTAAGCCAAACATCGCCGTAAGGTTGGTTCAAATAACGCTGTTTGAACTCTTCACAAACAACGTTACGCTGCGTTTCAAGACTCTTCTCAGAGAAAGCAAGGCTAAGCATCCTGTCGCTCTCCAACCAAAATGCGGTCTCAATATTTACCGCAGGCAGTGTAATGTAATAATTGGTGATATCATTGCTGGTAAAAGCATTGTTCTCCCCACCTACTCTTTGCAAGGGCTCATCGTAACTTGGAATATTGACTGATCCCCCGAACATAAGGTGCTCAAAAAGATGCGCAAAGCCTGTTCTTCCAGCTTCTTCATCCCGTGCACCAACGTCGTATAAAATATTTAGGACGGCCATTGGCGTGGTATCATCTTCGTGTACAAGAACACGCAAGCCATTGGAGAGCGTAAAGCGATTAAAATTTACCATAAATTGAAATAATTGCGCCAAATATAGGAAATCTGTTAAAGGCAATTGCGTTTAGTTCTTAATTTTTTATGACAGAGCAAAGATCGATTAGTTTGTTGTAGGGGGCATTTTTGTCTAAATTTGCATTATGGAAACCGCCACATTATTAGAAAAAGCTTTACACTTTGATTTTTTAACAAAAGAAGAAGGTATTTTTTTATACGAAAACGCGTCAACAGCGGAACTTGCTTTTGTTGCAAATGAACTTCGTAAAAAACAAGTACCCAGCGGAAAGGTTACCTGGCAGATAGATCGTAACGTTAATACTACAAATGTTTGCATAGCCAATTGCAAATTCTGTAACTTCTTTAGAAGGCCCGGCCATGATGAAAGTTACATCACAGACATGGAGACTTATAAGGTTAAGATAGAGGAAACTTTTAGATTAGGTGGTGATCAGTTACTATTACAAGGAGGGCACCATCCTGATCTTGGTTTGCAATTTTATGCTGATCTTTTTAAAAACCTTAAAGAATTATATCCTGATTTGAAGCTCCATGCATTAGGTCCG
>JANXVH010000031.1 GCA_025351765.1 Pedobacter sp. | reverse complement strand
CTGACACCATTGAGGTGTGACCTAAATTACGCTTACGTTTAGTCGACATCTTTGTTAAGATGTGGCTTTTATATGCGTTCTTCCTCGCGATTTTACCTGTTCCAGTAAGCGAAAAACGCTTTTTAGCACTGGAATTGGTTTTCATTTTTGGCATAACCTTATTTATTTATTTAATTTATTATTATTTCTTAACAACTTTTGGCGCAAGCGTTAAAAACATACGCTTTCCTTCCAATTTAGGCAACAACTCTACTTTACCTACATCTTCAAGTGCCTGAGCAAACTTAAGTAACAAGATCTCTCCTTGCTCTTTGTAAACAATTGCTCTTCCTTTAAAGTGAACATAAGCCCTTACCTTCTCACCACTCTCCAAAAAACTAACTGCATGTTTTAGTTTAAACTGGAAATCGTGATCATTTGTGTTAGGCCCGAATCTAATTTCCTTAATAACAGTTTGCTTAGCATTTGCTTTAATTTCCTTTTGCTTTTTCTTTTGCTCGTAAACAAACTTGCTATAGTCTATTATTCTGCAGACAGGAGGTACAGCATTTGGTGAAATTTCAACCAGATCAAGTTCCAGTTCATCGGCAAGGGTTAAAGCTTTTGCCAAAGGATAAATCCCCGGTTCAACATTATCTCCAGCCAACCTCACCTCTTGGGCTCTGATAAACTGATTAATATTATGTTCTGCTTCTTTCTTCTTAAAAGGAGGACGTGGTCCCCTATTAAATCCTGGTCTGCCTAATGCCAAATTTGTATCCTGTTAAACTGTTATTTCTTTAATTAATAATTCACTAAACTCTTGCAACGTCATTGATCCCAAATCTCCAGCGCCATGCTTTCTTACAGACAATTGGCCATCAGCCATTTCTTTCTCGCCTATAATCAGCATATAAGGTATCTTTTTAACCTCTGCATCCCTAATCTTCCTTCCAATTTTCTCATCTCGAAAGTCAATCAGCCCGCGAATATCGGAATTATTTAGTTCATCTGAAACTTTTTTCGCATAATCTTCATACTTTTCAGAGATTGGAAGAATAATAAATTGCTCTGGCGACAACCATAAAGGAAAATTACCAGCGCAATGTTCTATCAACACCGCGATAAATCTCTCCAAAGATCCAAAAGGAGCCCTGTGAATCATCACCGGTCTGTGTTTCTGGTTATCACTACCTGTGTATTCCAGCTCAAAACGCTCAGGTAGGTTGTAATCAACTTGAATCGTTCCCAGCTGCCATTTTCTACCCAAAGCATCTTTAACCATAAAGTCTAATTTCGGACCATAAAATGCGGCCTCACCATACTCTACAATCGTTGGCAATCCTTTCTCGGCAGATGCTTCAATAATTGCTGATTCTGCTAGAAGCCAATTTTCATCGCTTCCAATATATTTCGAACTTTTTTCCTTATCTCTCAAAGACACCTGAGCAGTGTAATTATCAAAGCCAAGCGATTTAAATACGTACAATACAAGATCAATAACCTTTTTAAATTCCTCCTTTACTTGATCGGGTCGGCAGAATAGATGCGCATCATCTTGAGTAAAGCCCCTAACTCTTGTCAAACCATGCAGCTCACCACTTTGTTCGTAACGATATACGGTTCCAAATTCGGCAAAGCGCAAAGGAAGGTCCTTATAAGACCTTGGTTTAACTTTATAGATCTCGCAGTGATGCGGACAATTCATCGGTTTAAGGAAAAACTCCTCTCCTTCCTGCGGAGTTTTTATTGGCTGAAAACTATCCTTACCATACTTCTCATAGTGTCCAGAAGTGATGTATAAATTTTTATGCCCAATATGAGGCGTAATTACCTGCTCATAACCGGCTTTTCCTTGTGCTTTTGTTAAAAACTGAACAAGGCGTTCCCGCAAGGCAGCACCTTTAGGCAACCAGAGTGGTAAACCCATTCCTACTTTCTCAGAAAACGCAAACAATTCGAGTTCCTTTCCAAGTTTCCTGTGATCTCTTTTTTTAGCTTCTTCAATCATATGAAGATACTCGGTCAGCTCACTTGCCTTGGGGAAAGTAACACCATAAATACGCGTCAACTGCTTCCTTGTCTCGTCACCTCTCCAGTAAGCGCCGGCAACATTCATCAGCTTTACAGCCTTGATAAAACCGGTGTTAGGAATATGCGGTCCGCGACACAAGTCAGTAAATTCACCCTGACTATAAAATGTGATCTTACCGTCTTCCAGACCTTCTAGAAGGTCTAATTTATACTCATCTCCTTTTTTATTAAAATAAGCAATCGCATCTGATTTGGATACAGTTTTTCGCTCAAATACTTCTTTCTGCTTTGCCAGTTCAATAATTTTGGTCTCAATTGCCTTAAAGTCGTCAGAAGAGAATTCTCGGTCGCCGAAATCTACATCGTAGTAAAAACCGGTCTCTATTGCCGGTCCAATACCGAACTTAGTACCTGGATATAAAGCTTCCAGCGCTTCAGCCATAATGTGGGCTGATGAATGCCAGAAAGTCGATTTACCTGCAGTATCGTTCCAGGTTAATAACTTAACAGAAGAATCCGATTCAATTGATCTTGAAGAATCCCATACCTCACTGTTAACTTCAGCGGCTAAAACATTTCGGGCGAGACCCTCTGATATGGATAATGCAATTTGATGGGCGGTTATGCCCTTTTCATACTGACGACTGGAGCCATCAGGTAAGGTAATATTAATCATCTACAACTATGATTTAAAAGTTAAAAATATAACAACAAGATCACCTACCATGTGATCATCTATCCAAAGTTACTAATATTCTGTACTTTCCAGCCACCCATTCGCTAGCACATCTGCTAAGTGCATGGTTTTTAGGTGGATATTGTTTTTATCGATATAGCCCTGTAAATGCATTAAACAAGATAGATCCGTTGAAATCACATATTCAGCTCCCTGCTCTAGTGCATTATTTACCTTTTGTTCCGCCATAGCCGATGAGATTGCGTCGAATTTAACGGAAAATGTACCGCCAAAGCCACAGCACATATCAGTATCCATCATCTCTACCAATTCTAGGCCGTGAACTTTAGACAGCAACAATCTCGGCTCTTCCTTGATCTTACATTCACGCAAGCCGCTACAGGAATCGTGGTAAACAGCTTTTCCTTCCAGTTCCGCTCCAAAATAATCCTTCTTCAGAACATTCACCAGAAAATCGGAAAGCTCAAAGATATTACCCTGGATATTCCTGCATTTATTATGAACAATGGTATTGGTAAACAAATCGTTAAACCCATTTTTTACCATTCCAACACAAGAAGCGGATGGTGCTACGATATAATCTGTTTCAGAGAAATCGCTGAGAAATTTATTACCTGTTTCCTTCGCCTGCTCCCAATAGCCCGCATTATACGCCGGCTGTCCGCAGCAAGTCTGTTCTGCATTATAAAACACTTCACAGCCCGACTTCTCCAGCAACTTTACAGTATTAAAAGCCGTTTCCGGATATAATTGATCAACAAAACATGGCACAAATAATTCTACTCTCATCTAATCTTTCACTAATTTCTTCTCAAGGCCCCTTAGCAGCAGCAAAAATATCAATCCAATTATAAAAAATCCAGCCAAAATAACAATGGAATTACGCATGCTGCCTGTTAACTCTTCAATCAGTGCAAAAGTAAACAAACCAATAACTATTGCTAATTTTTCGGTAACATCATAAAAGCTAAAGAAGGAAGCAGAATCTGCTGTGTCCTCAGGTAGATATTTTGAGTAGGTAGATCGGGATAAAGATTGTATCCCACCCATGATCAGACCAACCAATGCGGCCAAACCGTAAAATTGAAATTCATTAACTACAAAATACCCGCAAACGCAGGCTATAATCCAAATAATAACCACATATACCAACACTTTAATATTCCCAACCTTTTTTGCGAAATAAGACATTACCATGGCTCCCAAAATGGCCACCAACTGGATAATCAGGATGACCGCAATCAACTTTGCCGTTCCAAGCTTCAAGGTTTTTTCCCCAAAACCGGCAGCGGCTAACATAATGGTTTGTACGCCCATAGAGTAAAAGAAAAATGCCAGCAAGTAAAGCTTCATAAACTGCATGCTTCTTACCTGCTTCCAAACCTTGGCCAGTTCCTGAAAACCACTTTTAGACATGCTTTTACCTTCGTCTTTAAAATTCGGACTTCCTTTAGGTAAACTCTTAAATGGGATCTGCGCAAAACCAATCCACCAAACTCCTACCAGTAAAAAAGACAAACGAGCAGGAAATGACCCATCCGTTATGCCGAATAATTCTGGTTTTAAAACAAATACAAAGCAGATCAGCTGTAAAATAACGCTGCCTACATAACCGTATGCATAACCTTTAGCGCTAACCGCATCCTGGTTTTCAAGTGTTGCTATCTCTGGTAAATAGGAATTATTAAACAATACCCCTCCTATGTAGCCCATTGCTGCAATTACGAAGCAAATGATGCCCCATTCTAATGTCTCCAATTTGAAAAAGTACAATCCTATACAGGCCATCCCACCTATATAAGTAAAGCCTTTCATAAAAATCTTTTTATTGCCTCGATAATCGGCGATGGAAGAAAGTATGGGAAGTAGAATGGCCATCACCAGATAAGCGAAAGACAATGCATAATTAGATAGCGCAGTATTAGTAAATGTTTTACCAAAAAAACTCACCTGATCGCCATGCTCCTTGGTTGTAGTAATAATCGTGTAATAAGCAGGAAATATAGTGGAAGTAATAACCAGGTTATATGCAGAATTGGCCCAATCAAAGAAAGCCCAGGACCGGATAATCTTTTTATCGTTCTTCATTAGTTAGTTAACCTTCTCAAGTTTAGCAGCTCCGGTTTTCTTTTCATATACACTACTCGGACTACCTTTATAATAGATTTCGCTGGATCCTTCTGTTTTCACTTTCAACTCGTTAAGCACATTGATATTCGCTTTCCCCGTTCCGGTGATGTGAATATCGTACACGCCAGATGTAAACCCAAAGGCATCAACCTCTGCAGATCCTGTAGTAGTTAATTTATGAGTTCCGGCTTGTCCGGATAATTTCAACTTTCCAACACCATCAATAGTTGTAATCAGGTTAGCTGCATTCAACGTTAATGAGGCATTGCTCGCACCGGCTAAATCAAGCGAAATATTTTTTGCGTTAATAGCGCCTTCACTTCTTATACCTACTGCTCCAGTTGCGCTCAACTTTTTCAACTCACCTATGCCAGCATAGATCACAATTGAATCAGTTCCGCAAAACCGACCCTTTTTCATGCTCAAAGTTAGCTCAGAACCACTTACATCAGCTTTAATATATCCCATTAAATTAGAATCCGCTTCAATTTTGATAACATAAGTGCTATCTTGTTTAAGAACCAGCTTAATGGCTCCGCTTACATCAATCTCATCAAATGGCTTAACGGTAAGCCCTTTAGCAATATGATGACCTGAATCTTCAATACATCCTGAAGAACAACCAGCCAGTAAAACTGGAATGAAAAGTACAATGGCGAATAATTTTTTCATAGATTAAAGGTAATAATTTTTACTGTCTGTTTTGATTTTCCCTGCATCAAGCAGTACTCTTATTCTATCTAAACGTTCCTGCTCTGTACCGATAGTTAATTCGTTAACCAGATCGGCAAGTGCGTAGGGCTGAGATTGCAGCAAGGTTGCTATTTCAAAATCAATCCTATCTTCCAACTGCTCATAATCGTCGGCTTTTTTTTCAGCTAAACACACGTCGCAAACACCACATTTCTCCGCTCCTATTTCATCAAAATAACTCAATAACTGAACACTTCTACAGTCAAAATTCGCCGAATAAGCCAATACCGCCTTAATTTGAGCTGCCTGCACTACTCTTCTTAGCTCAATATATTTGGTGTCAATATCCAAATGTAAACGATCTACGCGTGGCCTCACATATTGAAGCTGGGGCTGATCTGTTTGTGGAAGATAGGACAATAACCCTTGTTCTTGGAAAAACCTCAAGTGCCTAACTACATCTTTGAAGGAAAGACCGGTTTTCTTTGCAATATCTGACTCCTGAATTTTAACATACACATCAAATGCACCCCCGTAAGAACGAAGTATGGCTTTAATTAGCTTATCATAACCCGCATTCTCAATCTGGAAACGATACACATCTTCGTGACCTACCAAAAACATAACCCTGGATTGTAGAAAAATATTCTCAGATAAGGTCAGGTATCCATCATGTTCTAAAAACTTAAATGCGGCCATTGCTTTAATTACACCAATATTAAATCGCTTACAAAAATCAGCAAGATCAAAATCAAAGTTCAGCCCCTCGCCAGCACCATAAGCGAGTTGAAAAAAGGTTCCCAAATCATGGTAAACTTTTTTTATTTCCTCAACCGACGGAAAGCTGTTGCTGTATTTGACTTCTAGCGCCAGCTGATCGGACTTATTCGCCAACAACACCGCATAAGATTTATTGCCATCCCTACCTGCCCTACCTGCCTCCTGATAATAGGCTTCTATACTTTCTGGCAGGTCCAGGTGCACCACAAAACGAACATCCGCTTTATCTATACCCATACCAAAGGCATTTGTAGCAACCATTACTTGTATTTTATTAGCCATCCAGGCAGCCTGCTTAGTAAACCGTTCATCTCTTTCAATTCCGGCATGGTAAAAATCTGCAGCTATACCATTGCGCTTCAAGAACAATGCTACCTCAGATGTTTCCCTTCTATTACGTACATACACCAGACCACTACCTTTTACATTTTTGACTATTAATATCAGTCTGCGGTACTTGTCCTCATCGGTCAGCACCACATAACATAAATTTTTTCGGGCAAAGCTTTTAACAAAAACCTGGGTG
>JANXVH010000025.1 GCA_025351765.1 Pedobacter sp. | reverse complement strand
TTCTCAAGTCCTATCTAAGTCCTATGTAACTCCTTTCAAAGTCCTATTTCTATGCCATCCATATAAGAGCCTTGTAAGAGAAGTTTAAGAGCCATTATTTTCCAAAAATAGCTATTCGAGCTAAAAATTTAATTTGATATTGACTATAATTACAAATTCTATAATCATAAAACAGCTGAATAGTTATTCTCTAAGCACGTAATAAGATTGAATTTCTCCTAAACGAAAACAATCTGTTTTTCTTCGGGTTTGTTGCGCATCAGGTTCTGGCTTTGTTCCAGACTCTTTAACCCTTTGCTTAGGTCTTGGTTGGGTCTCGCTTGGGAAAAGGCACCTTTCTACAAGGAATTCCCAAGCAAAACCTAACTGAAACCATATCTAGCCCAAAGCGAAACCCCCTTCTTGCTCATAACCAGTTATACAAGATGGTGCGGGTAAGGATATGCTGAGTGCTACAATGCACCTACTTACCTGCACCAAACCCCCTAGATTTAACCGTGTTTTCGTCGTCTTTGAGGTACTTCAAGTCGTAGAAACCGCAACTAAAGTAAGAAGACGTCATAAGCGAACCTGCCTTTGAAACACTCAAATGGCTCAATGTTTATGATGTGAAGCATTTACGTCTGCTTTTACGCTAAAGCCATATAATATCAGTTGAATTCGGCTCTAATTATAGCACAAAAACAAGTGATAAGTGAGTTATAAAATCAGTCTTTTTAGAGGGTGTAAAAACATATTTAACTTACTGTAAATCAACATATTTAATTTAAAAAAATCCAATAATTTCTTTGAAAATATCAACTATTTTTCTTACATTTGCTGATGTAATTATACGAGCTTTTATAAGCCACAATTAGAGGGATCTATTGGGTAAATCCGGTCGATTTACAAGCACCGGGAGCACCTCCGCCATCGCTGATCAGCATAAATTAATGGGCAAGCGTTCCGGCTTCAATTTTTAATAAATTGATATTTAGATTTAAACTGCCAGCTGTGATAGCCGGCAGCAGATGTTCTTTGACGTATTAATAGCCGGCAGGGCTTTACTGGTGCAAGCCGCCATTTTTAAATAGGTCGTATGCTGTTTGGTAATTGGATTTCGCAGCATTAATTACCCCTGGCGATAATGGATTTGGCTTTTGTTCGTTGTTTTGTTTGTTGTAAATGAATGTCTCTACTTTCTGTTGTGGACCCAATATCACCAGACTATCCTTTTTTAAATAGGCCAGCTTTTGGTAGGTTCCCAATACTGCTCTAGGTTCGTACCCTGGCTCAAGTACATCTTTCCCGTAAAGGCTACTTTGATAGTTCCAGCCTAGCAGACCAAACAATGTTGGATAAAGATCTATCTGTGAGCACAATTGATCTATAACCTTTGGCTTGTTGCCGGGAAGATTAATAACAATACATGGAATGTGATATTTAGATATATCGATCTCATTTTTACCAGCACTACTTGCACAGTGGTCTGCTACGATGATAACCACCGTATTTTTATACCATGGCCTGGTTTTTAGTTGTTCTAAAAAATGATGAATGGCATAGTCTGTGTATTTTACTGCACCTTCTCTGTTTCCTTCTTTCCTATCAATTTTTCCTTCAGGGAATGTAAAAGGCCTATGATTAGAGGTGGTCATTACAAAATTATAAAAGGGTCTTCCTGCTTTAAACTCCATATCAGCTCCTCTTAAAACGGCATCAAATAAGTCGCCGTCACTTATTCCCCATGCATTTTCAAAATGTACTTGTGCATCAGCTATGATGGTTCTTTTGGTTTTATAGCTATCGTCAATCTTCAAGTTTCTTCCACGGTCCGTAATATCGAACCCATTGCTACCGAAATATTCGTTCATGTTATCAAAATACCCATCACCTCCGTAAAAAAAAGTTCTGCTGTAACCTGCTTTTTGAAAAATATATCCAACAGTACTCAAATTTTGGTTGTCTGGCCGCCTCACTATACTGCTTCCTGGCGTTGGTGGAATGGAAAGTGTAAGGGCCTCCATCCCTCTAACCGTACGGCTACCTGTTGCATACATATTGGTAAACAATAAGTTATGGTCTGCAATGGAATCTAATTTCGGCATCAACTGTTCGGTATTGCCAAAGTGAGCAAGGAAATCAGCACTTAAACTTTCTACGGTAATCATGATTACATTTGGCTTGTAAGCTACTCCCGTACCAACAATATTTCTACGAATTCCTGATGTGCTTACGTAAGTGCTGTTTGGCTGCTCCAACTCTTCCCTGATCAGCTGATAGGCCTGGTCTTTAGGTAATAAGGAATAAAAATCGTAATAGTTAAGTTCGTTGTTTTTAAAGGCTGAGAAAAAAGAATAAATGCCTGCTTTTGAAAGTTCATTTTGATAGCGGTTCCTGCTAGACTCTGCGTAAGAATTGCTGAGCAGAAATGGATAGGAAATGGTAATTACCAGCAGAACTCCAGAAATAAGGAACCTGGAATAGGTTGGCGACTGCGGCTGGAAGGCCGACTGAAACACCTTCATTTTGTTTAAGACCCATATCACCAATATTACCATCAGCAAAACCCCGCCTATGAGTAAAGGAAGTGGATAAGACTCGTTAATGTTATTCACTACTTCGTAAGTATAGATCAGGTAATCAACTGCTATAAAATTAAATCGGCTTTCAAATTCCTGCCAAAAGGTGATCTCTGCAAAAAAAGAGAAAAAGGTAATGAGTAGTATTAAAAACAGGCCGCCGTAGGTAATTATTTTATTTGCTTTGGAACCAAGCCATTTCTCTGGCAAGATCAACAAGTAAATATTGTAAAGAAATGCGATCATTAAACCCGTGCCAATATCATAAATAAGACCAAGGATGTACAGCTTCCCAATCCCTAAAAAAGTAAAATCTGTTTTAGATAAGGAAGAAATTAGCAAGGCTGTGCGGATCAGAAATGAGGCACTAACAAAAACAATTAGGTAGGCGAATAGAACAGCGTACCTGCTCTTTAATATTCGTTTATGCATATGTGGTGTAAAGGTGCAATATACTTTTTAATTTAGAAGAAATACTGAAGATGCTAGAATTTATAGCTATAACCTAACCTAAAAACCTGCGTTTCATAGTAATCAGTGCTGATTATCCGGAATCCGTTGCCCATAATTTCAGTTTTAGGTTTGAGTGTATTGAATAGGTCTGTGCCGTTTAAAAACACTTCTCCTTTCCCTTTTTGAACCTGCTTCTTAAAACCCATATCAATAGAAAACCTTGATCCTATTTTTCCTTGCGGGATGATGTCTGGAGCTAGATAAACTGTAGTAAGT
>JANXVH010000141.1 GCA_025351765.1 Pedobacter sp. | reverse complement strand
TAGAATCGCCCTGTTTGTGAAGACGTAATAATTGTTTAATCTGACTCATAGCTTTCGATTTTCCGGCCATCATTACGCTACTTTAGGTAAAATATATTTACCTAAGTAAGCCAAATCAAATTAAAGAAGGGGGTCAATATGCTCCATTAGAACCTGCTTTAACGCAAATCAAGAGGGGTCAGTATGATCCATTACAAATTCTTCAATATCCTGTAGGGGGGTCAGTATCCGCCGGAATGGCAGTAAAAGCTTGAACTGATTTTACTGTCAACCGAAATTGAAAACCATAACTGGGGGGTCAACATGCTCCAGAATATCCAGCGTAGAAGTTCGGAATTTGATCATCTTCTTGTAGATTGATGGAGTTATATTCTAAAATCATCGCCACCCAAGATTCTAACATATCAATAACCTCATCCTTTTCAGTGAAATAAGATGCGGTTTGGTACTGAGATTCCGAAAGCGGAAAAAAATCAGAGTAGAACATTTTTCCTCTCTTTTGACAGGGTGGGTTTTGAATTGGTGAAGGTAAATGAGGGTGCTCTTTATCCCAAATTTGAGTCGTAAAATCTTCTTGAGATCGTATCTCTAAGATATCGCTATGATCGTTAACAATTTTTCGTACCTCCACAAGCAGGAGTTTTAAATCTTTTAATAGGGCAAGTGGTAGAGTTTTATTATGCATTTGTCCTTTTTTATATTTCGCTTTGACTTGGAATCATTATAATAACATACAATAGACAAGATAAAATTTTTACGGTAGAATAGCGCTGCTTAGATATTCAGCAATCCAGCCATCAAATTATGTACAATCTTTATACGATCGTCAGGCGGTCATAACTACTTACTGTAACTTTGTATAAATAGCCTTACCCCTTTTAGCATAATGTCCGCGCGGCTATAATCGCTTACTTTATCCCAGTGGCCGTGGGCAGCATCATTACGAAGCCCTGCCCAACCAGTTATATCCTTTATATCTTGTTTGTTTATTAAATCCTCGTCCTTCAGGGCTTTCATATATCCATCTATGCTTAATTGCTGCGGTTTTAGTTGTTCAGCCTCACACCAGCCCCTTAAAAATTCTTCCAAAGATGCGCCAATAAGTACTACCGCCACGGCATTATGTAGTTTTGCCTGAGACAAAATATCTTCTGCTTGACTCAGAAAATCACCAACTGTCTCAATTTGAGTCTGGCGTTCTGGAGACAGTGATGAAGACAAGCCTTTTTCCAAGTACCGGATATAGCCTTGCAAAATTCGTTTAACACCATTAAATCTTTCGGCCCTATTCACATAACTGACCCTGTTCAAAGTAGCAAGAAATTGATTATTCTTCCCTCCATATACCCTCAAGAATTCGCAGGCTTCCGCGTTTAAAGCTTGTGAATCCATTGGATCATCTGTCGAATGCAGTATTTGATTAGCGATCTGGATCAGGTCTAAGTTGTTCATAGCATATTAATCTGGATTCCAAATTACAAAATGATTTGTAATTCGATGCTATACCTGGATTGATCTGAATTATATGCGCCAAAGATGTTTGTAGTAATATCTGAGATAGCGTGATGCCTTTTTTGAAATTGCTATCCAATCTTAACCTCGTTGCATTAGCCGATGTAGAATATTAATGCATTTAGGTACCTTGGCAATGCCACCACATTAAAGCTCATCTTATCACACGCATTCCGATACCTTTCACAAAATGACAGAGGACCACAAAACACTTTTATTTAAAGCCTATCTTTACAGAGGCAAAGTAGTTGAACTAGCTATCGTTTTAGAAAAGGCCATTGAAGAATATATCTTGGCCTATATTACGACTGACTTGGTTGCCAAATACAAAATCACAGTATATCTTATTGACAGAATGACTTTTGATGGTAAAATTAGTGTATTACAAAATATACTAAAACCCAACTTAGAAGCGTCAGAATATAAAAAGCTCATGGCAAAGCTGCGTATAGCAAAGGAGGATCGTAACTTCTTTGCACACCAGCTAACAAGTTATAGCCAAGAAGATATTTCCCTTTCGGAGGCGCAAATTACATTTGTAAATTTTCGAAATGACATAAACAGAAAAACATTTAAAACGGAAGCGCTAGAAAAAATTACAGCCAACATTACGAATGTTACTTCAATAATCTATAGGCTTAAGGACGTTCTGGAGCATCAAAGAACAACCAATTAAATACTAATATAAATAGCATTAAACTATAAATAATAGCTAATATTTATAGCAAACATAGAGTTGTAAATAAAATATTTGAATTTTAAAAATCTATAAGTCAATTGTTTACAAAAATAAATCACAGATAGGCGCATTGCGATTCACTAATTGAAGTTATTAGTGTAAATTTGTTCTGTTCTTTACCCTCGGTGGGGAATTTAAAAAGGTCTTGACGCTGAACCAGAAATCAGCGTTTTTTTTATGACCAATTTGGGCCGTTAATAAATTTAGACAAATTGTCTTCGTCTTCTATTTCATACGCTGTAATGAACCTCGCCCTTGACTGGCTTACGATTTGAATTATTACAACATAGTTGTTTTTTATCATCGCAACACGCCTGCTGTTGGTATAAACTTTTTTATCCTTGAGCCACCCTTGCTTTAGCAACGCTTCCGGATCTCTTAATGTGTCCTTTATCCAAAGCATCTTTTCACAACGATTTAGAGACAGTAATGATTTATCTTTTTGTTTATGATTTTGGCTTTCATAAAATGCATGATCAAACATATCTGGGTAAAACCTTATCTCTAAGTTATCAAAAGTGAAAACTGCAGCATTACAATATTCCTCCTGCCATAAATCACGTAGCTCCAATTCGGACATTTTCCAGGACTTGATTTTTTTGTAGATCATTTACCAACCCCCGTCCAAATTTATCCTGAATATATTAAACTTTTCGTCCCACTTTCCTGTAGGAGCAATTGGTTTATGCAAGTACTGACTCTCTACATGCTTTATCAAATCGAGCTTCGCAGTACTTTCTATTTTACGGTTGAATTTCGCATTGACCATTCCAGTAAGGATATCAGCGATTTGAATTCCAATCGACTGCTCGGAAGGCAGACCTTGCACCTGCCTAATATCAGCAGTTAAATTAGCGCATACAAGTGCATTTTTTAAGGATATTAGCCTGCCTTTATCACGATTTACCTTCAAATCTAAAAATATCTCATAGGTATTGAAGTCGAATATCCAGTGATTTAGTAACTGATAATAAAATTTATAAAAACCCAGCTCAGCATCATGATCATTGAATTTTAAGTGGTCAACTTTACAAGATTCCATGGTAATTACCCTGAATCTTATGAATTCAGAACTGAAAAATAGGTCAATTACATCTAGGTATAAATTAAAGAACTTTGGTGAAATTTTACTCCATTTTAATTCACCTTTCACTCCGTAATGAGCGCGAATTGCATTAAACTTGTCCTTTAGCTCTTGTCGGTGCTCCGAAGTGATCCAGATTCCTCCAATAGCGGAATAGGCGTGAGCTTCTTTATTAGAAAGCGCCTCGAGCCCGCTCTCATCACAATAAATTTCGAATTCCATTAAGCTAAGGTAAAGAGAAATAAATGACTCAAGATAAAAGATTAGATCTAGAATTTTTAGACCTATCTGACTGTTGAATCTTCAGTGACAAACCTATTTTGAAATTGGCGGAACTATTCCATACTTTTGCAGTAAGAAATACAGGGAAATAGAATAAAGGTGTGCAAATAGTGTGCAAGCAAAATTTGAACTTTATCTAATCGCCTGTAAATCATAAACTTAATAAAAAACAATATGTCATCAGTAGAGACAACTTTCGTTCCTTATAAAGTTAAGGACATTTCACTGGCAGAATGGGGCCGCAAAGAGATCGGTTTAGCAGAGGCAGAAATGCCGGGCTTAATGTCACTTCGCGAAGAATTCGGTCCATCACAACCATTAAAAGGCGCTCGCATTGCCGGCTGCCTTCACATGACCATCCAAACTGCAGTTTTAATTGAAACTCTTGTTGCCCTTGGCGCAGAGGTTACCTGGTCATCATGCAACATTTTCTCCACGCAAGATCACGCTGCCGCTGCTATTGCTGCTGCAGGTATTCAGGTTTATGCCTGGAAAGGATTGGACGAAGAAAGCTTCGACTGGTGTATTGAGCAAACCTTACACTTCGGTGCAGATCAGCAACCTTTAAACATGATCCTTGATGATGGCGGAGATTTAACTAATATGGTATTTGATAAGTTCCCTGAGCTTATCGCTAATATCAAAGGTTTATCAGAAGAAACAACCACAGGCGTACACCGTTTATACGAACGCATGAAAAACGGCACATTGCATTTACCTGCAATTAACGTAAACGATTCTGTTACCAAATCTAAATTCGACAACAAATACGGTTGTCGTGAATCATTAGTAGACGCAATTCGTCGTGCTACTGACATCATGATGGCGGGTAAAGTTGCTGTTGTAGCTGGTTATGGCGACGTAGGTAAAGGTTCTGCTGAATCTTTGAGCTCTCAAGGGGTACGGGTAATCGTATCCGAAATAGATCCTATTTGTGCCTTGCAGGCTGCAATGGAAGGTTATGAGGTAAAAAAATTCGCTACAGCGGTTTTAGAGGCTGATATCATCGTTACCACAACTGGCAATTGCAATATCGTTCGTGCCGAACACTTCAAGGTAATGAAAGACAAAGCGATCGTTTGTAATATTGGCCACTTTGATAATGAGATTGATGTAGCCTGGTTAAATTCTAACTACGGTGATACTAAAATTGAGATCAAGCCACAAGTTGACAAATACACAATCGATGGCAAAGACATCATTCTTTTGGCTGAAGGTCGTTTGGTTAACCTTGGTTGCGCAACTGGTCACCCAAGTTTCGTTATGTCTGCATCATTCACCAACCAGACTTTAGCCCAATTGGAGCTTTGGACAAACCCAGGTAAATACGAGAATAAAGTATATGTTCTTCCTAAATATCTTGACGAAAAAGTAGCCCGTTTACACCTTGCAAAAATCGGCGTTGAACTGGACGTTTTAACTCAGGATCAGGCTGATTATATTGGCGTAGCTGTTGAAGGTCCTTTCAAGCCAGAAGCTTACAGATACTAATTTGATCAACCTACAATAGCAGTATTGTCAATAATTATAAAAAAGGGATATTGCTTCAGGCGGTATCCCTTTTTTGATACCACAGAACTGTCATTCCCTATCAAAACAAATATTTATCTTTATACTATGGCAAACCTTTCTGTAAACATTAATAAAATTGCAACCCTTCGCAATAGTCGCGGGGGCAACAACCCAGACCTCGTAAAAGTAGCGTTAGATTGTGAGCGTTTTGGTGCGGAAGGTATTACAGTTCACCCAAGACCTGATGAAAGACATATTCGCTATCAGGATGTGTATAATCTTAAAGCTGCAATTAACACAGAATTTAACATTGAAGGAAATTGCAGAGAAAATAAATTTGTTGATCTGGTATTGGCAAATAAACCGGCACAGGTTACGCTTGTACCAGATTCAGACGGTCAGATCACCTCCAACCACGGCTGGGACACCATTAAGCACTACAGTTACCTAAAAGAGATGGTTTCCTTATTTAAGCAGGAAGGAATCCGTGTTTCCATTTTTGTAGATCCCGTTGTTGATATGATAAAAGCTGCCGCAGATACCGGCACTGACAGGGTTGAGTTGTATACAGAAACCTACGCGCATAACTATTACGCCAATAGAGAAAAATCTATCGTCCCTTATATTGCAGCAGCGCACAAGGCGCATGAAATCGGACTAGGTATAAACGCAGGTCACGACCTCGATCTACACAACCTTAAATACTTCTCGGCAAGTATTCCTGGACTGCTGGAAGTTAGCATAGGTCATGCCCTGATCAGCGATGCAATTTATTTGGGATTAGAAAACACTATCCAGATGTATCTTGCCCAGCTTAAGCACTAAATCGTTACCCAATTGCTCTTTTATCTTGAATTGAAATAGGCGTATTTTTATTAACTTTGCGCAACTTTTATTCAAAGCATTCATGAGCTTAAACATTCATTACCAAGAAGACTTTAAAGACCGTCACATTGCACCAAATTCAGATGATACCAATGCGATGCTTGCTACCCTTGGGGTAGGTTCAGTCGACGAATTGATAGAACAAACCATTCCTCAAAAGATCAGGTTAAAGCAAGTCTTAAATTTACCTGCAGCAAAGTCTGAGAAAGATTACCTAAGCACTTTAAAGCAAACTGCTTCATTAAATAAGGTATTTAAGTCGTACATCGGGCAGGGGTATTATGACACCATAACTCCTGGCGTTATCTTAAGAAATGTAATGGAAAACCCGGGTTGGTACACGCAGTATACCCCTTACCAGGCAGAAATTGCTCAGGGTCGCTTACAAGCACTGCTCAATTTCCAAACTGCAGTTATTGACCTAACAGGAATGGAAATTGCCAATGCTTCTTTACTTGATGAGGGTACCGCGGCCGCTGAAGCCATGTTTATGCAATACAGCCTGCGTAAAAACCAAACTGCTAAAAAATTCTTTGTTTCCAGACTGATATTTCCTCAAACCATAGATATACTTAAAACCCGAGCCAATCCTTTCGGCATTGAATTGGTAATAGGAGATCATTTAACCTTTGGCTTACATGACGAATTCTTTGGTGCCATCGTACAATATCCCGCAGGTAATGGAGAGGTTTATAACTACACCACATTTGCGCAACAAGCTCATGAAAAAAATGTTAAGATCACTGTTATTGCAGATCTGTTAAGCCTTACTTTACTAACACCGCCGGGCGAATGGGGTGCTGATATTGTAGTAGGTACAAGTCAGCGCTTCGGTGTTCCAATGGGATTTGGTGGCCCTCATGCGGCATTCTTCGCAACTAAAGACGAATACAAGCGTTCCATACCTGGAAGAATAATCGGCGTTACCATAGATAGCAACAACAACTACGCACTTCGCATGGCACTTCAAACGCGCGAGCAGCATATCCGTAGGGACAAGGCTACATCCAACATTTGTACAGCTCAGGCCTTATTGGCAATTATGGCAGGCTTCTATGCCGTATACCATGGCCCTAAAGGTTTAAAGTTAATTGCAGAACGTACGCATGGCTTAACCATTACGCTAGCAGAATCTTTGAAGAAAGCTGGCTACAACGTGTTGAGCAAGGTTTATTTTGATACCATCCAATTGGATCTTCATGACCTGGCAGATTCTATACACAAAGAATGTATTGACAATGAGATTAACCTACATTATAATGGGCCTATTGTTACCCTCTCTCTGGATGAAACAACCTCGTTTGAAGACGTGAAACTGTTGATCAAAATATTTTCTAAAGTAAAAGCAATTGCTGCCGATTCAATAGAATTATCAGAAGAATCCATAGCGACCGTTATACCTGCTGCTTTACAACGGAGCTCTGCTTATTTAACGCACCCAATATTTAATGTGCACCACTCTGAGCATGAAATGCTTCGTTATATTAAATCGCTAGAGGCAAAAGATCTCTCGCTGTGCCACTCAATGATTGCGCTTGGCTCTTGTACTATGAAGCTGAATGCCACTACAGAGATGGTTCCTGTTACCTGGCCTGAATTTGGTAAAGTACACCCCTTTGCTCCTGCAGATCAGGTAATGGGTTATTATACTGTTTTCAATGAGCTAGACAAATGGCTTAGCGAAATTACTGGCTTTGCAGCTATGAGTCTGCAACCCAATGCTGGTGCACAGGGCGAGTATGCGGGGCTTATGGTAATTAGGGCTTATCATCAGGATCGTGGTGATCACCACCGCAATATTGCACTAATTCCTTCTTCTGCACATGGCACAAACCCTGCTTCGGCAGCAATGGCTGGCATGAAGATCGTTGTAGTTAAATCACTTGAAAACGGAAACATAGATGTTGATGATTTAAAAGCTAAGGCTCAGCAATATGCTGATAACTTGTCATGCTTAATGGTAACTTATCCTTCTACTCACGGGGTTTTCGAAGAAAGCATTATTGATATTTGTAATACCATCCATCTAAACGGCGGCCAGGTTTATATGGATGGCGCAAACATGAATGCTCAAGTAGGCTTGACAAGTCCGGCTAATATTGGTGCAGATGTTTGTCACCTTAACCTTCATAAAACTTTTTGTATTCCTCACGGAGGAGGTGGGCCTGGTATGGGGCCAATTGGTGTTGCAAAACACCTGGTCAAATACCTTCCGGGTCATGCTGTGGTAGACATCAATAATGAAAAATCTATACATGCAGTTTCTTCTGCACCATGGGGATCTGCGTCAATCCTGATCATCTCTCATGCGTACATAGCTATGATGGGCGCAGATGGACTAACAAATGCAACAAGGTATGCCATACTAAATGCAAATTACATGAAAGCCAGACTGGAAGCACATTACCCAGTATTGTACTCAGGCGCAAATGGTCGTTGTGCACACGAGATGATATTGGACTGCCGGGCATTTAAAAGCCACGGAATTGAAGTAGTTGATATTGCAAAACGATTGATGGACTATGGTTTCCATGCCCCAACTGTATCATTCCCTGTAGCGGGCACATTGATGGTTGAGCCAACAGAAAGCGAGCCTAAACACGAGCTTGACCGTTTTTGTGATGCTTTAATAGCTATTAGAAAAGAGATCTCAGAAGTGGAGAACGGAACATTGGATAAAGCAGATAACCCTTTAAAAAATGCCCCACATACTTCAGCTATTGTAACTGGTGATGAATGGATGCATGGTTACAGCAGACAAACGGCTGCGTTTCCACTTCCATACGTTGCGGCGTACAAGTTCTGGCCTTCAGTTGGCAGGGTAAATGATTCTTATGGCGACAGGTCGTTGGTTTGTGCCTGCCCACCTATTGAGAGCTATATAGAAAGCGAAAGCTTTGTGTAAATCTTAACATAGATCAATAAGCACTGATAAATACAATTACACCCAACTTAATTAAAAAAGAAACAATGAAATTAAAAATTACATCAGTTGCGTTACTACTTTTAGCAGTAGTAAGCTCTGCATTTGTAGCGCCATTTAAGCCAGCTAACTATAGAGTAGATGCTGAAAAGTCAAGCTTAACATGGGTTGGCAAAAAACTAACTGGCAGTCATAACGGTACTATCGCATTACAATCCGGCAATTTGTTATTTGACGGTAAAAAATTAGCAGGTGGAAACTTTTTAATCAATATGCCTACTCTTAAAGATGCTGATAAAAGTGATAAACTTGAAAATCACCTAAAAGCGGATGATTTCTTTGGCGTTGATAAATTTGCGACTTCTGCCTTAGTAATTAAAAAAGTTACGGGTGGCGCAGGAAACAATGTTACTGTCACAGCAGACTTAACAATTAAAGGTATTACCAATCCGGTAACTTTTCCGGCAACAGTAACTTGGAATGTTGATGGTACAGTCACTGCCATTGCAGACAAAATCATTGTAGACAGAACAAAATATGGCATCAAATTCAGATCAAAAGGTATGTTCCCAGACGTGGGCGATAAAATGATTTATGATGAGTTTGAGCTGTCTGTTAAGCTTATAGCTAAGAAATAACCTAACTATTAAAAAAAAGGCCATTGTTCCCGCAATGGCCTTTTTTTTGTGTGATACAAATAAACTAAGAGTTTAAGGATTTAAACAATATTTTTCTATCTTAGTTGTAAACAATATCCCATTTGTTAATACGTTATGTTAAATTCTAAAATCAACCTCCTTGTTATAGATGATGATGAAATCAACATCTTCATTATCAAAAAGATTGTAGTAAAAACTGGCTACAACGTTGATATGGTATCGAAGAACAACGGGCAACTTGCCATCGACTATCTGGCTCAAATAGCTGAAGACGAAAACGAATTCCCTCATTTAATGCTCATAGATATTAACATGCCGGTTCTAAATGGATGGGAATTTCTAGAAGCATACGATACATTAAACCCCCACCAAAAGCCAGATATGTATATGCTTTCTTCTTCTGTATATGAGAACGATATTGAAAAAGCTAAAACGTATAAATCTATTAAAGGATTTATATCCAAACCTTTGTCTATCGACCGATTAAAAGAATTATTAAGGCTAATAACACCTTAATTTATATCAATTTAAAATTTCCATTAGTTAACTCAACGTATCCGCTAGATTGAGATTTGCCATGGTAAAATAGGCAGTTCCAATTTTCAGCTGAGGCCCTATTGCCAAACTCTTCTCTAAGCTCCATTGCTTTTCTTCCATCAAAGTCGTATTTAGCTATAAATTTCTTGATTAGCTCTTCAGGTTCTGGCAGTACATCGCCGCCATAAAACACTTTGCCTGTTCCATCATCAACTAAAAACACCTGATGAAACGGAGTATGGGCACCCGTTAGTTCATAGCTGATTTCGGTAGTCAAAGTACCAGAGTCCTCTATAAAATGTAGTTGTGCATTTCGCTGTAAAAACTCAAAGATTTCTGTTTTATAGGAGGATGAGTTACTGGTAAATGCCTTCTCCCACTCCCCTTGTTGTATTACATAAGTGGCATGAGGAAAACTCAATTCCATTTTCTCATTTACATAGCGAACCATACCGCCCGAATGGTCAAAATGCAGATGAGACATCAGTACTAAATCTATATCATCAGGATTAAATCCTGCCTTCTTGATGTTTTTATGAAGAATCAATTCTCCCTCGGTATTGTTATAACCCAAGCCGGTGTCAAAAAGTATTAAGCTATTGTTGGTTTGTACTAAAAATGGCTGCACATGTATAAACAAAGAAGCTGGACGATCCTTCGGATTATCTACAGCATCATCAAATGGAACAAACTTTTTAGTAGCATCTACAGAGTAGGAACCTTCGTATAATGTGAAAACTTGCAATGGCGTAATCTTAGTGAGAAAAAAAGAATAAATGATATATTTACCATATCAACGCAAAGATAAAGAACCTGCTTGAACATACAACCAAATGACGACGAAGAAAAGATGGGTGGAAACACCAAAAGGCGATGAGGAGTCGGCAATTTTACTAGCGCAGCATCTAAATATTGACCTCACTTTAGCTGAAATACTGGTACAAAGAAATATCACTTCTTTTGAACAGGCCAAAGACTTTTTTAGGCCCAGTTTGGAACTGCTTCACAATCCTTTTCTAATGAAGGACATGGACAAAGCAATTCAACGAATAGACGAAGCTATAGCGAACAAAGAAAACATACTGATCTATGGCGATTATGATGTAGACGGGACTACTGCTGTTGCGCTTGCCTATAGTTTCTTCAATAAAATCACCAACAATATAGCTTATTACATTCCAGACAGGCACAAAGAAGGCTATGGAATTTCCCGTGCCGGAATTGATTATGCACACCTCAATAATTACACACTGATCATAGCGTTGGATTGCGGCATTAAATCACTCGAAATGATTTCTTATGCCAAAACCTTAACCATTGATTTCATTATATGCGACCATCACCTACCTGGAGATGAATTACCACAAGCCGTAGCCGTATTGGATCCTAAGCGTAAAGATTGCAATTATCCTTTTAAAGAGCTTGCCGGATGCGGCATTGGCTTTAAGCTGGCGCAGGCTTATAGCATAAAACACAACTTGTCTCCAAACGGTTTCCTCCAATACATAGACCTGGTGATGGTAAGCATTGCCGCCGATATGGTACCAATTGAAGACGAGAACAGGATTTTAGCTTATCATGGTTTGCTTAAATTAAATTCCAATCCTTGCAGGGGTTTAAAAGCTTTAATGGATAGCTCTGGCAGGCAAAAAACCTATACAATAACAGATGTGGTATTTAGTCTGGCACCCAGAATTAATGCCGCAGGGCGAATGGATCATGGCAATCAGGCTGTAAAAATGCTGATCTGTGATGAAGACAATGCCGCTTTGGAACAGAGTGCATTTATTAACTTGCAAAATGCCGACCGTAAAACATCTGATCAAAGTATCACTGCGGAGGCACTCGCTTTAATAGACGAATCTGAAATCCTGATAGGAAAAAAAACAACAGTTGTATACAACCAGAACTGGAATAAAGGTGTTATTGGTATAGTTGCTTCCAGACTAACAGAAAAATATTACCGGCCAACCATCGTTTTAACAGAATCAAACGGATTTTTAACGGGTTCTGCCAGATCTGTGGCAGGGTTTGACTTATATGAAGCCCTATTGGCCTGTCAAGATTTGATGGAGCAATTTGGCGGGCATAAGTTTGCCGCTGGCCTAACCCTAAAACCAGAAAATATTACCCGCTTTTCAGAGCGCTTTGAGCAAGTAGTTGCTGCTACTATAACTGATGATTTGCTTTGTCCGGAAGTTACGATAAACAGTGAAATAGAATTATTGCAAATAAATGGGAAGTTTCAACGGATCATTGCCCAAATGGCACCTTTTGGCCCGCATAACAGCGCCCCATTATTTGTTACCCATAACGTTTACTTGGTAAGGTATCCGCAGGTAGTGAGCGAAAAACACCTTAAGTTTAGTATAAAACAACTAAATTCAGCAAATTTTGAATGCATTGGATTCGGACTCGCAGAATACGAAACGCTTTTACAACTAAATCAGCCTTTCTCTGTTTGTTATACAGTTGAGGAAAATGTATGGCGAGATCAGCGGACAATTCAATTAAACGTCAAAGCGATAAAAATCGATAATTAATACACCAAATGATATTAAGAGCAGAGCATCTAATTAAGAAATACAAGCAGCGAACAGTTGTAGACGACGTTTCTTTCTCTGTTGGTCAGGGCGAAATTGTTGGCTTACTGGGACCAAACGGGGCGGGTAAAACTACCTCCTTTTATATGATTGTAGGTTTGATAAAGCCAAATGAAGGAAGCATTTTTCTTGATGATGAAGATATCACCGCTGATGCTATGTATAAGCGTGCGCAAAAAGGCATCGGGTATCTTGCTCAAGAAGCATCCGTTTTTAGAAAGCTTTCCGTAGAAGACAACATCATGGCCATTTTGGAAATGACTAAAATGAGTAAAGAAGAACGCCATGAAAAGCTAGAAGAACTCATCAGCGAATTCAGCCTGCATAAAGTTAGAAAAAACCGGGGAGACCTCCTATCTGGAGGAGAAAGAAGAAGGACAGAGATTGCCAGGGCATTGGCTGCCAGTCCAAACTTCATCCTATTAGATGAGCCCTTTGCCGGTGTGGATCCAATAGCTGTAGAGGAAATCCAAACTATAGTTTACAAACTCAAACAAAAGAACATAGGCATATTAATTACCGATCACAACGTTCAGGAAACACTTTCTATAACAGATAGGGCATACTTATTATTTGAAGGTAAACTGTTGGAATCAGGCACACCAGAAGTACTCGCAGCCAATGAAATGGTTAGAAGAGTATATCTTGGATCCAACTTCGTATTGCGCAGTAAAAATCTATAACCAGATTAAACCCTTATGGCAATTGTAAATTCTATTTTTACATGGTATATGAAGAAGCGTGTTCATCAGATCGAGCTTTTCATGAAATATCCCCATGATGTTCAGGAAGAGTGGTTCCAAAAGTTGATTAGCAGTGCAAGAGATACGGAATGGGGAGAGAAATACCATTACCATAGCATCGAAAACCCAAAGCAATTCAAAGAAAGGGTTCCTATTCAAAATTATGACACACTAAAGCCCTACATCGAGCGGATGCTAAACGGCGAGCAAAACATTCTCTGGCCATCAGAGATTAAATGGTTTGCCAAATCATCTGGAACAACGAGCGATAGGAGTAAGTTTATTCCTGTATCAGAAGAATCTTTACAGGAGTGCCATTTTAAAGGCGGCAAAGACCTCCTCTCCATATTTTGCAATAACCGCCCAGAAAACCAAATACTATCAGGTAAAGGCCTGGTACTTGGCGGAAGTCATCAGATTAACCAGCTTAATGAAGATTCCTTTTACGGTGATCTATCTGCAGTGCTGATCAAAAACCTACCCATGTGGGCAGAATATTACCGCACGCCAAATATTTCAATAGCGCTGATGGACAATTACGAGATCAAGATGGAAAAGATGGCCGAGGCCACCATCAAAGAAAACGTAACCAGTATTGCTGGCGTTCCTACATGGACCATCGTACTTGCAAAAAAAGTACTCGAAATTACTGGTAAGAATAACTTGCTTGAAGTATGGCCAAACCTGGAGCTTTATACCCATGGTGCGGTAAACTTTAAACCCTATAGAGAGCAGTTTAAAGAGCTGATACCCTGTGCAGACATGTATTACCTGGAAACCTACAATGCTTCTGAAGGTTTCTTTGGCATACAGGATGAAGTAAATTCTGATGAAATGCTCTTAATGCTGGATTATGGCGTTTACTACGAGTTTCTTCCTATAGAAAACCTGGATGATGAATATGCAAATACACTTTCACTGGATCAGGTTGAGCTTAATAAGAATTATGCAATCATTATCTCTACAAACGGCGGCCTCTGGCGCTACATGATTGGGGATACCGTACAATTTACTAACATTGCTCCATATCGCATTAAGATTACTGGCCGTACAAAGCATTTTATCAATGCATTTGGAGAAGAAGTGATCATTGACAATGCAGAACAAGCCATTTGCAAAGCATGTGATGTTACCGGAGCAGTCTTTAAAGATTACACTGCTTGTCCTATTTACTTTAAGGGAGAAGATGTAGGGGGGCACGAATGGATCATAGAGTTTGATCAGCAACCAAACGATTTTGAGAAATTTGTTGATGTATTGGATCAAACACTCAGAGACGTAAACTCTGATTATGATGCCAAACGATTTAAAGACATGGCACTTAAACGGCCAAGGGTACATAATGCTCCCGCCAACACCTTTTATAATTGGCTTAAGAAGAAAGGTAAACTTGGCGGCCAACACAAAGTACCGCGATTGGCCAACGATAGAAAGTACGTAGATGAAATTTTAGAGTTGCTGTAGTGGTTTTTTTTAGCTAATTTCAAATGGCTAAAAATTAATAACTTATGAAGAAGGTACAACAATTACTAGATGCGAAGCCCTCGCAAATATTTTCAGTAGCTGAAAATTCATCTGTTCTTTCGGGACTTCAATTGATGATGGAGCGAAATGTTAGCGCCCTGCTTATTACAAAAGAAGATGTGTTAACTGGAATCTTTACAGAACGGGATTATGCCAGAAAGATTATCCTGCACGGGAAAACATCTGCTGATACCAACATTCATGAAGTAATGACAGCAAACCCCATTACCGTGCAACCTGCAGACAGCATTGAAAAATGTATGCAAATCATGACTGATAAACACATCAGGCATTTGCCGGTAATGAAAGATGGAAAATTGCTGGGCATGGTCTCTATTGGAGACCTAGTAAAATTTATTATTGCAGATCAAAAACAAACCATATCACAACTGGAAAACTACATCAGCAGTTAAAAAATAAATGGCCGGTTGAGCAAATCAAGCGGCCATTTATTTACACTACTACCAGATTTTAACCCTGTCTTTTGGAGCAAGATATAATGAATCTGTAGGTTTAACTTTAAACGCTTCATAAAACTCAGGAATATTTCTTACCACTCCGTTTACCCTGAATTTAGCGGGAGAATGCGGATCAGTACCCACCTGATTTCTCAAAGCCTCTTCGTTACCTTTATTTAACCAGGCCTGCGCCCAACCAATTAATACGCGCTGCTCTCCAGTAAAACTATCCATTACAGGAGCGGGTTTACCAGCTAAACTAGCCTTGTAAGCTTTCATTGCAATGCTTAATCCACCTAGATCACCAATATTCTCACCCAAAGTGAAAGTACCATTTACACTCAGGTCAGGAAAAACTTTAAAACCGTTATATTGCGCTACCAACGCATTGGTGCGTTTTTTAAATTCAGAAAGATCCTTTGGAGTCCACCAGTTTCTTAGTACACCATCGCCATCAAAAGTACTGCCCTGATCGTCAAAACCATGACCAATTTCATGTCCAATTACTGCACCAATACCACCATAATTTACCGCATCATCAGCTTCCATATCAAAAAACGGAGGTTGTAAAATAGCAGCAGGGAAAACGATCTCGTTAAGCGTAGGGTTATAGTAAGCATTAACCGTTTGCGGCGTCATGCCCCATTCCTTACGATCAACTACCTTACCTAGCTTGTTCATTGTCCGGTTATATTCAAACTCAGTAGCGCGTAAGGAATTGCCATACAAATCACCTCTAACAACGCTCAGTGCACCATAATCTCTCCAGGCATCAGGATAACCTATTTTAGGCATAAACTTTTTAATCTTAACAAGTGCCTGTTTCTTTGTTTCTGGACTCATCCAATCCAATGCCTTGATGCTGGTTTCATAAGCTTCAAGTAAGTTATTAACCATTTTTAACATTCTTTCCTTAGCTGCAGGCGGAAAATGTTTCTCCACATACAACTTACCTACCATTTCACCAAGGTTGGCATTAACTATACTCACCGCCCTGCGCCATTGTGGTTTCTGCACTTTAATACCCAACATGGTTTTAGAATAGAAATCAAAATTTTCCTGATCAAGCGCCGTATTTAAAAGCGTAGCGGCACCGGTTACAGCTCCCCATTTAAAATAATTTTTCCATGTATCTATTGTCGTACCTTTAAATATAGCATTCAAATCCTTGGTATAAGCCACTTGGCTAACAACAATACTATCAGGATTCTTAACACCAGCCCCAGCTAAAAAGGTATTCCAATCAAAATCCGGAGTAAGGGTACCTAAGCTTTTTACTGCATATTTATTGTATAATGCGGCAATATTCCGAGTGTCTTCTTTCTTCATCTGCTTGCCGGCAAGCTGAGTTTCAAGCGCCATTATTTGCGCTGCTTTAATTTTAGCATCCGGTATACCTGCAAGCATCAACATCTTTTCAATGTGTAGTACATATTTAGCGCGGAGCGCGGCAGACTTAGCATCTGCTAAAAAATAATACTCCCGGTCTGGTAAACCTAAACCTCCCTGCCATGTCAACAGCATATAACGTTTTGGGTCTTTAAAATCTTCGCTAACGCTTACGTTAAAAGGAATTTTAAGACCTACCCTATTGGCATAAGCCATATAAGAAGCCAGGTCTTTAGCAGTTTTAATGGCATCAATTTTTTTAAGTTCTGCAGTTAAAGGGGCAAGGCCGATAGAATCACGCACCTTCATGTTCATAAAAGACTCATAGAAATCACCAATCTTCTGCTCCTCAGAACCATTCTTAGGACTGCCTTTAGCTGCATTCTCTATAATTGCTTTTACATCTTCCTGCGCTTTGTCATTAACAATAGCTCCAGCACCGTAAGAAGCCTTGTCGGCCGGTAATTTGGTATTCTTAACCCAGGTACCATTTACATAAGCCGTAAAGTTATCGCCTGGATTTATGGTAGTATCCATGTTTTTTACGCTGATCCCCGAATGTAGCTGGCCGGTAGGGCTACCACTTTTGCAAGCCGCCAAACCCAATATACCGAGGGCAACCATAGGGATCACCAATTTTTTAGTTTTCTTCATCAGTTTTTATTTGAATTAATAGAGTTAGTATCCCAATTAAGATGGGAAAACTAAAATTACCAATATTTTTCCAGTAATTGAATTTTACAAAAAGATAACTTTTCGGTAACAACTAAGGCCTGATTCTTGATCGAAAATTAGCTTCAACGTTAGCAAAAAATGATAGAATTTTACAAAAGCATTTCAGTAATCGTACTGTTTAGTATGGTTATCCTTATTACTCTCGTTGAAATGTATTTTAGTTACCATCAAGATAAGGAGCACTATCACAAAAAAGACACTTTAACCAACATATACCTGATGGTATTTGCATTTATTATCAACCTAACCACCAAAGCAGCCACTTTCCTGCTTTTACATTATGTGTATTTACACTACCGTATTTTTCATATCAACAATATCATTTTATACTGGTTGACACTTATTTTAATGCAAGACTTTCTTTATTGGGTACTTCATTATACAGGCCATTACGTAAGGTTCTTTTGGGCGATGCATGTAACACACCATTCGTCAACATTTTTTAACCTAACCACTGGTTTCAGGTCAACAGTTTTTGAGCCCTTATACCGCGTATTTTTTTATCTGCCTCTTGCGCTGGTGGGTTTTGATGCCTTTGATATTTTGTTTGCCTATCTAATTACTCAAATTTATGGGAATATAGTACATACCCAGGCGATAAAAAAACTACACCCTATTATTGAGTATATACTAGTTACCCCTTCTCATCACCGGGTTCATCATGCCAGTAATTTGAGGTATTTGGATAAAAATATGGGTATGGTACTCATCCTATGGGATAGAATGTTTGGAACCTTCCAGGCTGAAATTGACCAAGAAGAAATTAAATTTGGCTTGACCAAGCAACCAGAAGACGGCGGACCGGTAAACATAATCTTTCATGAATTTATAGCAATATGGGTAGACATGAAAAAAACATCAAGCTACCGCAACAAGCTAAAATATATCTTTTACCCACCCGGCTGGAGTCATGACAATAGTACACAAACAGCAAAAGAGATGCAGCGGAATATTCGTTACATTTGAGCATGAAGTACCTAAGGCAGGTTTACGAAGAAGTTAAAATAGCCAAAGATGAGAATTTACAAGAGCTGCTTTGGCAGCTAATCTGCTACTCTCCAAAAATGCCGATCAGGCTTCACCAGCAACAATTATTGGAAGAAGCATCGCAATCAACGCTTCAGGTATTTGACCGTTACTTCTCTAAATCTACACTGCACTTCAATTTTTTTAAATGGGGAGCAGGTTCCATAAAAATTTTGCTTACCCATGGCTGGGGCTCTAAAGCGGCAGATTTTGGTGAACTGGTTAAATCCCTTTTACTTGTAGATAATGTAGAAGTTTGGGCTTTTGATGCGCCAGGAAACGGCAGTTCTGAAGGCGAGCTAAGCAACCTATTCTTGTTTATTGAAGCCATTAAACAAATTGAAGATACTTTTGGTATACCTGATGTAATGATAGGTCACTCTTTGGGTGGTATGGCTAACGTAGGTGCAGTACAACAAACCAAAAAGGCACCCAAGCTGATGATAAGCATAGCCCCGCTCATCAATTTAACAGAAAATTTCAAAGCTAGCATGACTACAGCTGGCGTAACGTTAACTGAACAACAAAAATTCCTCAATACATTTCAAGAACTTTTCGGGCAAAGCACTGAAAATTTTTCACTCTTAAAGATGTATGATTTTAAAGCGTCTGTTAATCATTTACTGCTATATGAATTGAACGACCAGATTTCTCCTACTCAATTTATAATGGACTTTCTTGCAGAAAATACGGCAGTAAAGGCAACAGCATACACACACACTACGCATGCCAAAATAATTATAGACCCAGAAGCAATTGCAGCAATACTTTCCTTTATCCGGGAGAATATTTAATGCCCTCAAATAAAAGCTCGCTTTAGCTTCGTACTCTCAGAGCGCCCCTTCTGCTCCTAAAACTGATGAACTGAAGTCGGCACCCGAAATCTTTGTTTTTACTCCGTAAATAATCTGTTCTGTAGAAATTCTAGACAAAATAAATACAAATTTTGTGCTAATTAATTATTAATTGGAATTTAATTAGGAGTTAATAAGGATTTAGAAGGGAGATTGTCCCTGTTACGTCCCTGTTAGGTCCCTGTTACCTCCCTATTACGTCCCTATTAGTTAATAGCCAAATATTAACTTAATATAGACCTACCCTTAACTAAGGATTACATATACTGCAATTAGCAGAACAAATATAAACATTAGTGCGGTTACTTATTGTCAAATAAGTAACCGCTATAGGCCAGTCCTTTTGCAACACTTTTAAAATTATCTCCAGCATTTAGTGTGATGTGAGGAAATTTGGTTTTAAATAACCTTTGTATGCTTCCTACCATAGAAGTACCTCCCGTAAGAAAGAGGCTATCGATGTCGTTCACATTAATATTGTGCTGCAACATAAATCCATTCAGGTACTCTTCAATTCGTGTTACATCTTTTTCAATGATTTGCTCATAGCGCTGTAAGGAGATCTCTTCTTTAATGCTGATGTCCATTCTTTTATAGCTGAATACCGATCGCTTTGCTTTTGATAAAGCTATTTTTGTTTTTTCAATTGACTGAAATACAGAGTAACCTAAGTTATTGTCTATAAGTGTAATTAGATTTTTAAATTTAGGGTCATTACCTGAAAAGTAGTAATAATTCTCGATATCTTTTTTAATACGCTGACCGTTAAAAAAATTCATCTGTTCCCAGGAGCAGATATTAACAAAAAGTGATTTAGGCACGGTTAATCTTTTGCCCAATGTAGCTTCGTAGGTAGTGTGTTTGCCAAAGTAAGGCGTGCCTACCTCCCACATAAAAGCAGCGTCAAAGCTATCCCCACCAATGTAAATACCGCCGGTTGCCATCATGTCATTCTTCCTATTTTTAGCACCCACTTTTGCAGGATCTAATACCAGGTAGGTAAAATCTGTTGTACCACCACCTAGATCGGCTACTAATACATTTTCCTTTTTTTACAGTGTTTTCTCATAAGCAAAAGCGGCGCCAATGGGTTCAAATTGGAAACGCACTTCTGTAAAGCCAGCAATATCGGCTGCCTTCTTAAGCCTATTTTGCGCAAGTGTATCCTGTTGTATATTATCATTATCAAAAAATACGGGCCTGCCAATGACTGCCTTTTTACAATCCATACCAATTAATTCATCGGCCTTGCTTTTAAGTTCTTTTAAAATGATGGCAACCAGGTCTGAAGCATTGTATTTTTTATTGTGGATGCGGGTTTCTGTAAAACTGCTTCGGGATAGGACTTGCTTAATTGATTTGATAAAGCGACCCTTCATGCCATCGTTAAGGTATGCGATAATTGCTTCCTCTCCTACCACATAACTTTGCTCATCTATGCCTTTTATCTGATGGTAAAAATAGATGAGGGAGGGAATAATGATGGTACTGTGAATTTCTTTAGAATCTTCATCATAAATTGCCAACGCAGAATTGGTTGTTCCAAAATCAATACCGTATAAATAATTTTTCATAAAAGGGATGCAAAACTAATAAAAAAACCCACAATAATAACCTTATTGATACTCCCTTTTGAGCGGTTACTTTAAATGTATTTTATTGCAAACTTAATGGCAAAAAATCTTATAAAAAAAATGGTTTAGGAGCCGGCACAAATTATTCTTTAAAATAAACGCATCGTTTTACCGTATCACCATCGTATATTTTCGTATCAAATCGTATCATTGTCGAATTTTGATTTAAATGATGATAGTTCATTGTAGCAATGAAAGGTTAATGGCATTTAGATGCATTAGTGAAAACGATGCATTTTTTGTGCAAATTCTGTGCACAAAAAAACCCACACTTGCCGAAGTTCGGGTTAAATCATTGATTTTGAAGCTCCCCAGACTGGACATAATTCGAACCAATTTATCGTAGCACTGAAACTTGTAGGTTCCTTATAATGCTTCAACAAGCCAACATTGCCCCGCGTGACTTGTTCTGGAGATTCTGGCTACACTTTTAACCGGTTAGGCTAATTTTTTACAAGTAACATTGCAGAACTTTGCCTTGTGGAACACAATATCAAAGGAAAAGTAATAACTATTACAGGTGCCAGCAGTGGCATTGGTGAAGCAACAGCAATCATGCTGGCCGCCAAAGGTGCTAAAGTGGTTTTGGGCGCTCGTCGTAAAGATCGCTTAGAAGGTCTGGTTACAAGGATCAAAGCAGCTGGCGGTGAAGCCGCATATGTGGTGACCGATATCAAAAAAAGAAGTGATCTGGTTCAATTGGTTAATTTTGCTTGTGAAACTTACGGATGTTTAGATGTTATCGTGAACAACGCCGGGATCGCCCGTCTCTCACGTGTGGACGATTTGCAGGTGACTGATTGGGAAGAAATGATCGATGTAAACATCAAAGGCACTTTGTATGGCATAGCTGCTGCCCTGCCTGTTTTTAAACAGCAAGGCTCAGGTCATATCATCAATATTATATCGACTTCAGGCATCAAAATAGTTCCGGTTCAGGGCATTTATGCAGGCACCAAGAATGCAGTACGTACTATAACTGAGGCCCTACGCCAGGAATCGGGCGGCAAATACCGCGTTACAGGAATCTCACCCGGTTTTGTCAACACAGAACTTACTGATCATATTAAAGATGAAGCGACCAGGTCCGCCATTAAAGAAAAGGCGGTACAGATTGCTATTACTCCTGAAGCCATAGCCGGAGCGGTGGCCTATGCCATTAGTCAGCCGGATAATGTGGACGTAGGCGATATTGTTATACGGCCTGCTGTACAAGATTAATACTAACTTAGTGCAAATGAAAGTTTCGCAGCCACCTATTGTAATTAAAACCATCTCAGAATTGATGCGGAGGATGTATATGCCCAAACCCTTACATCCGCTGGTTGCGGTAGTGAATTACGACATTACAAAGATCATTCTTGAGAATGTCGGCCGAAGTTTCCTGATCGATTTTTATAAGGTTTCCTTTAAAAAAGATTTTAAGGGCCGGGTAAAATATGGACAGGGTTATTATGACTTTGAGGAAGGCGGTCTGGCTTTTTTAGCCCCCAATCAGTTGGTGACGATGACCGGTGACGAAAGCAGTTATGAAGGCTATACGCTCTATTTCCATTCCGACCTGATCCGTAATTACCCGTTGGCAAAAAACATTGACCGATATGGTTTCTTCGCTTACGCGGTGAACGAATCGCTATTTCTATCTGAAAAGGAAAAAAAAGTAATAACCTTTCTGTTTGAAAGCATTGTTGCAGAACTGGGCAATAATACAGACGCGTTTAGCCAGGATGTGCTCGTTTCTCAAATTGAATTGTTACTGAATCACAGTAATCGTTTTTATAACCGGCAGTTCCTTACACGCAAAGCAGTCCATCATGACCTGATCGTTCAGATGGATACCTACCTTGCGAATCGGTTTGCAGATCAGGCACATGGGATACCAACGGTTTTTGAAGTTGCCGCTCATCTTCATGTTTCTCCAAGATACCTCACAGATATGTTAAAGTCGCTGACAGGGAAAAGTACGCAACAGCATATCCATGACAGGTTAATTGAAAAGACTAAAGTACTGTTAAGTACAACCAGGCTCACCATTGCTGAAATCGCCTATCAAATCGGTTTTGAACATCCTCAATCTTTCAATAAGTTATTCAAGCGCTGGACCAATCTTTCGCCAAACGACTTTAGAAAGTCATTTAACTAACTATGACGACTATACAGAAGCAGGCTGCACTATTTAAATTGGCTTATTTAATATCGCTGACTGGTCAGAATTCGAACGACATAGTAAAACAACTGGAACTTTTAAGCCCAATTGAATAGCCTAAACGGATTAAACTATCGTCCTTAGAAATTTAAAAAGCAGGCCAATAACCCCAGGCTTTTCTTACAACATTTTGAGTGCCAACATTTACCCCTTGATTTATAAACAATCCAAGAAGGTAGTATTATTCATGTCATTCAATTAACCTAAAAAGGCTAACTCGTCATCTGAAAAGGCAATGTTAGCGGCATTTATATTTTCTTCCAGATGCTGGATGGAGGTAGTGCCGGGAATTGGTAATATCCAAGAAGACTGATGAAGCAGCCAGGCAATATTAAGTTGTGCAACAGTTACACCTTTGGCATCTGCCAGTTCTTTCATTTCATTTTGCCCGGTCGGCAAAGAGGTTTGTAATGAAAAGAAAGGAATGAATATAATCTGATTTTCCTCACAAAAAGGCAGCAGCTCTCCGCCCTGAAATCCGTAAGGACTCGCCGGATCTGTAATACGCTGCGTGTAGCTATACATATTCTCAACGCTGGCAATTTTACCCATTTTTATCGCCCTTTTGAATTGATCGACAGTAGCGTTACTAAGTCCTATATGCAAGATTTTACCTTCTTTTTGCAAAGCCAGCATGTTTGCTAAACCTTCTTCATAATCTCCCGGACTACTTGTTGCTTTACCGTAATGCACTAAAGGCAGTTGTAAAAAGCATTCGTATTAAATTGAGTAAGTTTTTTTTCATGCGCATATTATTTAATTATTGCTGCACGAAAATAGAAGAGTCATGTTAGTTGAATATTCCCGAATGAAGACGATTAGATAAAAACACCATTAAATCGGCAAACTAAATTTAACAAAAAAATAACCGCCCAGGTATTAAAATTTAATCATTCAGATACATTAAATTCACAAAACGTTAATCTCAACCGCATAAAATTTTTTAGAGTGAATAAAGCCATAATGTGAAATTTGAAAGTGGCAATATTTAACCTTTTATTAACTTGGTAATATTAATTTTACATTTATAATGAGCTTTTAAACATATGAAACTATGAGTTGAATTGTATAAAGTTGTGGTTTTCTGTTTTATTAGCAATATCCGTCTCTTCCATCTGTGCAAAGCCAACTATCCAAAAATTGCTAAACAGCGAGAGCATCAACATACGGAAGCCCAATGTAGCCTATATTATAATCAGACTTTCCCTAAACGATTGCCTAAATAAGAATGAGGTGAAGCCTGCTGCAACTTGATATTAATATTTTGGCGAACAATTTTACTGCCAGGCGGACTCCACACATCTAAAATGATAACATAAAAAGATCTCTAGCAAGCTCTGCTCTACAATTACATTTAGGATTACAATCCCTAATATCCTTAATCTTTTTACTTGGGTATTTCTCTTTTCTGTTTGTGGCGCATCAACAATCTTGAACTCTTCAAATGGATAATGTTCTATCCTTATTATCCCCAAACTTTTTCTACTGTATCTTTTGCGGGCATGATTAAAAAGCCCACGCAAATCACGCATATAATTGTGGACGCTGGAATCCGTCAAAGCTTTTTGCACTGTAGTGACTGGAACATTAAATTGGTTTAATCTTGTGATTATACGCTCAGTTCTGAGAAATCTCTCCCAATCGAAGAGCTAATCCAAATTGATTTCCTCTGCAACCACCTTTTCCCTTTTGAAGAAATCAATTATGCTATTCTTAACTGTATTAAAGTTGGCTGCACTCTTGTTTTTTTAAGCCCCTTAAGCTCTTCGATATATTCGTTACAGAATTTAATGAAGTCGATATCCTCATTGTCTTTAGTCAGATAGTTTTTGAGTTCATCGGGATTGAATAGTTTTAATCGAGTGCCTAAATTGCTAATTGCGATTCGAAAATCTTCGAGTTCGTTATTCAGCAATTTCTTGATAAAGGGATCTTTGATTAGATATTCTGTTTTGTTTTTTGGATGTTTTTTTACCTGTTTTTCAGACACAAAGTGTTCTGTGTCTAAAAATCTAACCTGGATTTTGTGAAATACTCTGATCTTTACATTCCAAGTGCTATCATTTTTGTAATGGTGTGCAAACACTTTTGCTTCTACAGTTGCCATTTTTCTTGTAGGTTTAATGGGTTTAAGGATGCCGGAAGCCCTACATAACTGGATTTTTCTGTAACGATTTTTGTAACGATTTTTCGAGAAGTTTGACATTTTTAAGTGTAAAACTTGACGAAGAACAGGCATTGAGAAACTATTCGAGTGGGTAGAAGAATTCCTATATGCAAACAAAAACCCCATTCTATTACTAGAAATGGGGTTTTTTGCGATTTTCGGACCTAAAAATCTGAGCTCCCTCTGCTGGGCTCGAACCAGCGACCCTCTGATTAACAGTCAGATGCTCTAACCAGCTGAGCTAAGAAGGAGTACTCTGGTTACCAAAAACGCCTTTGGGAGATTCTCAAAGAGACAAACCCTTGTTCGTTTTGGGAATGCAATATTAGGGCTTTTAAATTATTTATGCAATATTTGTAGCAAAAAAAATCTAAAAAATATATATGAGCCTGATAATCATAGGAACTGTAGCTTTTGATGCTATTGAAACACCCTTTGGAAAGACAGATAAAATAGTAGGTGGTGCCGCAACTTACGCCAGTTTATCCGCATCCTACTTTTATAATAAGGTTAAAATTGTTGCAGTAATTGGTGATGACTTTGGTAAAAAGAACATTGATAAATTTACTGAACATGGAATTGATACTGAAGGACTACAAATAAAAAAGGGTGAAAAGTCTTTTTTCTGGTCTGGCAAGTACCATAATGACATGAACAGTCGCGACACGTTGATTACAGAGCTGAACGTGTTGGAAAATTTTGATCCTATTATACCAGAGAGCTATCAGGACTGCGAATATTTAATGCTTGGCAACCTTACCCCGATAGTACAGCAAACCGTGATAAAGCGCCTTAAAACGCGCCCAAAACTTATCGTTCTGGACACAATGAATTTTTGGATGGACATAATGATGTCTGATTTGTTGGAAACTATTAAATTGGTAGATGTGTTAACGATAAATGATGCGGAAGCGCGTCAGCTCTCTGGCGAATATTCACTCGTGAAAGCAGCTAAGAAAATTTTGAAAATGGGGCCAAAATACCTGATCATCAAAAAAGGTGAGCATGGAGCTCTACTATTCCATGAAGACAAAATATTCTCTGCCCCTGCACTTCCATTGGCAGATGTATTCGACCCAACAGGCGCAGGAGATACTTTTGCCGGAGGTTTTATAGGATACCTTGCAAAGGTAGGCACTATAAACTTCAACAACATGAAGAATGCGATTATATTCGGTTCTGCCCTTGCGTCTTTTTGTGTAGAGAAATTTGGTATAGAAAAAATATTAAATCTAACAGAAGAAGAGGTGACAGCTCGTGTTCAGGAGTTTGTTAACCTGAGCTCTTTTACCATAGAGGCCTAGTTATTTCAACAAACCAATAACAATAAATTTTTCAAAAACACTTTCAGTATGCGGGGCATCAGGCAGCTCATCACTTAAGTCCTGCCCCGCCCAGTGTTCATAATGTTTACCATTCTTCCATAACCTGCTTTCTGAAACATCATAAATAAGACCTTTAAAAGCAACCCATATTTGTGGTTTATCTTGTCCATTGCGCAAAGCCAGTTGCTGTTTCGTGTAAATAGGAAGTTCCATTTTTCTGCCAAGAATATATAATTATTTGCAATGCATACTTTAAAAAAAAGGCCTGGTTCGTTTGAGCCAAGCCTTTAGGTAGAAATATTAATACTTTATGAGATGTCTGCTCCTAAAATATCTTTTGAATATGTTTTTAAGTATTTCTTAAGTATTTGCCTGGCAACATGTATCCTTGTTTTCACGGTGCCAATAGGAATATTTAGTTCTTCGGCAATTTCATGATATTTGAAGCCTTCAAAATATTTTATAAACGGCACATAATATTCAGGTGCTAAAGTTGACAGGGCTTTATTGATATCTCCTATTACGAATTTGCTTTCACTGGCATTTGTAGAAGCACTATAGTGGAGGTTAGCAGAAGAAATGTCGTCAGTTTTAGTGATTAATGCATTTGTTTTAACAAGCCTTCTGTAATTGTTAATGAATGTATTTTTCATAATTGTAAACAACCATCCCTTTAAATTTGTTCCCTCTTTAAATTTACTGTAATAAGTAACAGCTTTTAACATAGTATCTTGAACCAAGTCATTTGCGTCTTCTATGTCTTTAGTAAAATTTAAAGCGAATGACTGTAAGGATACGGAGTGATCGTGAAGCTGAAGATTAAATTC
This sequence comes from Pedobacter sp., assembly GCA_025351765.1. Lineage (GTDB taxonomy): Bacteria > Bacteroidota > Bacteroidia > Sphingobacteriales > Sphingobacteriaceae > Pedobacter. The sequence goes on along the minus strand of JANXVH010000141.1, from coordinate 47,124 downwards.
ATTTTTTGTCATAATGTTTAAGTTTTGAGGTAAATAAAAGCAAACAAATCAGGTTTATCTTGTGGCGAAACACTATTTGTTTAACACTGTACAACATAAGCTCTACAATAGGTATACCAAAAAATGAAATCGATTGTTAAGAAATTATTAATGTTTGTTTAAGGGGAAGAGAGTGAAATGTCACAAAATATTTACTTCCCTTTCAAGAACCACACCAAATTTGGCATTCACTTTTGAAATGATTTGTTCCGAAAAACTATACACTTCTGCACCTGTGGCGCCACCATAGTTAACTAAAACAAGGGCTTGGTGTTTCCAGGTACCTGTGTTACCTGAAATAATCCCCTTAAACCCACATTGCTCAATGAGCCATCCGGCTGCCAGCTTTTGATATCCATCTACAAGGGGATAATGAACAACATCAGGAAATTTTATATAGAGCTCCTGAAACTGCATTGGTGCGATTACCGGGTTTTTGAAAAAACTTCCAGCATTACCGATTGTTGACGGATCAGGAAGTTTACCGACCCTGATTTCCGATACCACATTAGATATGTCAGCAATAGTTGGCTGCGCTATATTGCGTCTCTGCAGCTCTTCTTGGATAGCGCCGTAACGGGTATTTATCTTCGGTGTGGCACTAAGTTTAAAAGTAACTGATGTAATGACATATTTACCTTTGAGTTCAGTCTTAAAAATGCTGTCACGATAACCAAATTTGCAATCGTTGTATGTAAATATTTTTTTTGTTCCGGTGGCAATTTCATAGGCAACACATGATTTGAATATGTCTTTAAGTTCTACTCCGTAAGCACCTATGTTTTGAACAGGTGAGGCTCCTACTGTTCCTGGGATTAGACTTAAATTTTCCAACCCAGCAAATCCCTGCGTTACGCAGTATACGACTAATTCGTGCCACAATACCCCGGCTCCCGATGTGACTTCAATGCCTTGTGCCGTTTCTTCGAATTTTATACCCTGAATGCTCATCTTAATCACTAAGCCTTCGAAATCCTTCGTAAAAAGCACGTTACTTCCTCCTCCTAAAATGAGAAGTGGCTGCCCGGTTAGGTCTTCCTGAAGCAGGGAGATCAGATCTTCTTCACATAAAATTTCTGCGAAAGCAACGGCAGAAGCCGGTATTCCAAAAGTATTGTACGGTTTAAGCGAAATATTTTCCTGGATAGTAAGCATAGTTATAATATACGAATGTACAAACTTAGAAAAAAATAGTTAGGCACTTTAATTGCCCCTTTGTATATTAGATTTTTTATGGAAAACCAGGATAAGAAGAAAATAATAATTATTGAAGCCGCTTTAAAGAGATTTGCACATTATGGTCTTTCTAAGACTACAATGTCTGAAATTGCCAAAGATATATCTTTATCAAAAGCACTTTTATACTATTATTTTCCAGATAAACTGAGCTTATATGTAAGCACAATGGCATTTTTAATGCATAAGATGAGTCGTGAAATTGTTAAGTCAATTGACAAAACATCAACAGCTAAAGATGCTGTATTAAAATTGCTTCAGAAACGTCAATCCTACATCCAAAAATACTACAATCTGTTTGAGTCGAGCCAAACTATAGGAAATGATTTGCCGGATGATCTTTTTGAGAAATTTGATAAAGCGAAGGCTTTTGAGAAGATCATAATCAATTCTTTATTTACACGTGGCGTTGCTAGCGGAGAATTGCAAATTGAGGACCCAAACCTTGCCACAGATATTTTTATAGATGCAATTGCTGGCATTCATTTTAATATTTTAGCTAAAGACAAGAACATTTTTCCTGCTAAAGACCAGTTTAAAACCATCTTTTATAAAGAAAAGGTATTTGCAGAAATTTTTATGGCTGGAGTCTCAGCCTAAATCAATTAAGTCAGCTTCAGGTAATGTTGATTAATTTATTCAATTAAATTTCGGCAGCCCGAATAATGGCCTTATTTTTGACCATTGAAATAAAATAGTCAGAAAGAAAAAAAGTAGGATGTTAGTAATGGATAAGAAAAGAGATGCAATAATAGAGGGCGCCATCAAGCGTTTCATCCACTATGGCATACAAAAGACGACGATGAACGAAATTGCTGAAGACCTCTCTGTATCAAAACCTTCGTTATATTATTATTTCCCAGACAAAAGCAGTTTGATAGAAGGCGTGATTCAAAAGATTTTTGATGATTATTTTGAAGTGACGGAAAAAGAACTGCTTATTGATATGTCGCTGGATGAGCGAATGAACAATCTGATAGAGATCAGGTTTAAGTTTTTTCAGAAGTACTACATGCTACACCTTTCGGGAACAAGTCCGGATGCTTCTTTAAACTCAGACGAGCTGAAAGCTAGGTTTATGGACATGAAAAGGAAGAATGTTGACGTGCATGTGAGCATCTTCAAAAAAGCTTTGGATAAGGGTGAAATTGCAGAGACCGACCTAGCAAAAACAGTTGAGCTTTATCTGGAGAGCCAAATGGGAATTTCCTCTCTTTGTATTATGCATGGTAATAAAGAGCTTTTTCCAAGCAAAAAAGAGATGAAGGTAATGCTGGATAAACAACTTAGCTTATCCAAAATATTTATTAAAGGCCTTAAATAAGAATACAAACTATAATATATCATTATATGAATGCGATCATTAAACAAATAAAAACCATCCCCTTGCTCTTACTTGGGTTGGCATTATCCAACACGGTAATTGCGCAGCAAACCTTAAGTTTAAAAGATGCTTTAAACTTTGCCCTACAGAACAATGTGAGGATTCGTAAGGCTAAGCTCGATATTGATAAGGGTAAATATAAAACAGAAGAGATCAGGGCCCAGGCTTTGCCGCAAATTACAGGAACTGGAGGGCTTACTTACAATCCTGTAGTTGCACAAGTTGTATTTGGAGATAACCCCATTAAATTGGGCAAGACATGGAATTCCACAGCGGGAGTTCAGTTGTCGCAGCAGCTATTTAATCAGCAGGTATTTACTGGCCTGCAAGCTGCCAGATCCAGTGAAGAATATTATAACCTTACCTCGGCGTTGACTGAAGAGCAGATTATTGAGTTGGTAGCTAATAACTATTATCAGGCATTGGTTACCAGACAACAATTGGTTGTGATAGAAAACAATATTAAAAATGTAACGGCTAATGAAAAAGCTATAGAAAGCAATTATAGAAATGGCCTTGCTAAAAAAATAGATGTAGATCGTATTACAGTAAGACTTACCAATTTGCAGACACAACGGGAGCAAATCTCCAATGCAATTTCTCAGTTGGAAAACCAATTGAAGTATGCGATGGGCATGCCAATAAGCACGGCTATTACACTGCCTGGAACTGAGCTTACACCAATTACCGAACTTCCGCAGTTTGCAGATACTATTGCTTTAAATAGCAGAACAGAGATCAAAATTCTAGATACGCAGGATAAACTTCTGTGGCTTCAGCGTAAGGCTTATGTAGCAGAATATTATCCTACACTGGCCTTATCGGGTAACTACACTTACTCTAGCCAAAGCGGTGGCTTTGATTTTTTAAGCTCTAATGCAACATCTATTGGTTACGGATCATCTGCAATAGGTTTATCATTAAAGGTTCCAATCTTTAATGGTTTTTTAACCCGGTCAAAAATCCGCCAGGCAGATGTTGACATAAAGAAAGCAAATGAAGACCGCAGGGAAACTAACAACTCATTAAATTTAGCTTACGATAACGCCAAAAATCAACTACGTTATAGCTTGAATGCAATTAATGCTCAAAAGAAAAATGCTGATCTGGCAAATGAGATTTACAAAAGCACGCAAAACAATTATAACAACGGTTTGGCAACTTTAACAGACTTACTGGACACAGAGAGCTCGCTTACTGAAGCCCAAAACAGTTACACTCAATCATTATTAAATTACAAAATTGCCGAAATACAATTAATCAAATCAAACGGAAATATAAAATCACTATTACAATGAAAAGAATAATAATAGCAGTCCTGGTAATTGTTGCGGTTGTTGCAGGTATTGCCTTCATATTAGGCAACAATAAAAAGAAAAATGAAGCCAAAACTGCATTTATAGCAGAAGGTGGTGGTGCGGTTGCCGTTCGTATTGCAACTGTAGAAAAGAAAATAGTTGACTTAGATTTTAGTGTTAACGGAGTTTTTGCACCAAAACAGGAACTAAATTTTATGGCTGAGAATGCTGGCCGTGTGAGCAAAATCTATGTTAAAGAAGGCGATCGCGTAAGCAGAGGTCAAGTATTGGCACTTATTGACGCTGAGATTGTTAATACAGATAGAGAAACTGCACAGGCTACCCTAGAAAATGCCATAAAAGATGAAGCAAGATATAACAGTGCATTTACTACCGGCGGCGTAACGCAGCAACAACTGGATAATGCCAAACTAACCGTAAGAAATGCACGTTTGAGATTACAAAGCGCAACAAAAAGGGTAAGTGATGCCAACCTTAAATCTCCTATAAATGCTATTGTAAATAAAAAATATGTGGAGGTAGGTGCTTTTGTGAACGCACAGGGCACGCAAATGTTTGAGCTTGTTGATGTTTCGAGACTGAAACTGAAAGTAACTGTAAATGAAAGCCAAGTTTCCAACCTTAAAGTGGGTAACATGATCAATATTAAATCTTCTGTTTTCCCAACAGAAAAATTTAATGGTAAGGTTACTTTTATCGCAGCAAAAGCTGATGCCACTTTGAATTTTCCAATTGAAATTGAGGTGGATAACAGCGCTAAAAACCTTCTTAAAGCGGGAATGTATGGCACGGCAGTATTTAACTTCCCTAAACAAACCCCCACCATCTTGGTTCCACGCACCTCTTTTGTAGGCAGTGTAAGCAGTAACCAGGTATTTCTATATGATAAATCAAATAATACTTCCAAAGTCCGCAAAGTAGTATCAGGCCGCATTCTAGGTGATTCTGTAGAAATTCTTGACGGATTGAATGAAGGAGAAACTGTGATCACCAGTGGACAGATCAACCTGGCTGAAGGTACTGCAGTAAGTATTGTAAAATAATAAAAGATGAAGATAACAGACATATCTATACAGAGGCCCTCTCTGGTAATTGTAGTTTTTACTGCGCTTACTTTACTAGGGCTATTGAGTTACTTTTCGTTGGGCTATGAGTTATTACCGAAATTCTCCAACAACGTAGTTTCAATCGCAACAATTTATCCTGGGGCTTCACCCTCTGAGGTAGAAAATACAGTAACCAAGAAAATTGAAGATGCGGTGTCTTCAATGGAAAACATCAAAAAAATAAACTCGGTTTCATTTGAGAGTTTATCAACAGTTACGATAACGTTAACTGATAAAGCCAATATTGATATATCTTTAAATGATGCACAGCGTAAGGTCAATGCGATCCTTTCGAATTTACCGGACGATGTTAAAGCACCTTCATTAAGTAAATTCTCACTAGACGATCTACCGGTAATAACCATGTCAGCATCTGCTAATATGGACGACGTGAGTTTTTATGATATGATTGATCAAAGAATTGCTCCTGTAATTTCCAGGGTTAGTGGTATTGCGCAGGTTAACTTAATTGGTGGCTCTGAGCGGGAAATAAAAGTTTCTTTGGATGCCAACAAACTACAGGGCTACAACCTTTCTGTACCCCAGGTACAACAAATGGTTTTGACTTCCAATTTAGATTTCCCTACAGGAAGTGTTAAGACAGAAAACCAGGACGTTTTAATTCGTCTGTCTGGTAAATACAGCAGCTTAGACGAGTTGAGAAACTTAGTTATAACTACTTCTAAGGATGGCGCCCAGGTTCGTTTGGGTGATGTTGCCGATGTACAGGATGCCCAGAAAGAAACTGAAAAAATAGCTCGTATTAATAGGGCAGGCGCTATTGCCATTCAAATTATTAAACAAAGTGATGCAAACGCTGTACAGGTAAGTAAAGGTGTACATGCTGTTATTGAAAAGCTTAAAATTGAATACGCAGCAAATAAGCTAGATATTAAAATTGTGAACGATAGTTCCATCTTCACATTGGAATCTGCTGATGCCGTAATTCACGATTTAATTCTTGCGGTAATATTGGTAGCGTTTGTTATGCTTTTCTTCCTGCATAGTTTGCGAAATGCTTTAATAGTAATGGTATCTATTCCTGCTTCATTAATCGCAACATTTATCGGCATTAGCTTATTTGGCTTTACCCTAAATCTGATGTCTTTACTCGGCCTATCGCTGGTAGTCGGTATTCTGGTGGATGATGCGATTGTGGTTTTGGAGAACATCCAGCGACATATGGAGATGGGTAAAAATAAAGTGAGGGCCGCTTCTGATGCAACCCAGGAAATAGGTTTTACTGTGGTTTCCATTACTTTGGTAATCGTGGTAGTATTCTTCCCTATCGCCATTAGTTCCGGCTTGGTATCTAACATCTTGCGGCAGTTCTGTGTGGTGGTAATTATTGCCACAATGCTTTCATTACTTGCTTCATTTACTATCGTACCGTTGCTTTTCTCCAGATATGGCAAGCTTGAACATATTGAAGGGAAAAACGTTTTCGGTCGCTTTATCCTTTGGTTCGAAAGACAATTAAAAAAATTCACGTTGTGGGTAACAGCCATCTTAACCTGGTCATTAAACCACAAACGGCGTACAATGGCCGCTGTTGTCATTTTATTTGTGGGAGCAATGTGGTTAGCAGGAGCGGGCTTTATTGGCTCTGAGTTTTTCCCAAAATCTGATAAGGGTGAGTTCTTAATTCAAATTGAATTACCTAAAGATGCTCCTTTGTCTCAAACCAACTTCTATACGCAGAGAGCTGAAGCTTTTTTGGCTAAACAACCTGAAATTATACAACAAATTACTACTGTTGGACAAGCTAGTGGAGATTTTGGCGGAACACAGGCAACAGCGTATAAATCTGAGATCAACGTAAAACTAGTTGAGCGGAAGGAACGGAATAATGTCTCTTCAGATATTTTTGCGACTAAGATGAGTCGTGCGCTAGCTAAACAACTGGTAGGGGCGAAAGTTAAAACTGTACCTATTAGTATTATGGGTATCGCAGAAAATGCACCGATACAAATGGTTGTTATGGGCTCTAACTTAGACAGCGCATTAAAATATGCCGAAGGTGCCCAAAAAGTACTTACTGGAATAGCTGGTGCAACAGAAATTAAGTTGTCTGTAGAGAAAGGAACCCCTGAGATTAACGTTCAGGTGGACCGAGATAAGATGTCGGCCGTAGGATTAAATTTACAGACAGTAGGTTCTACTATGCAAACGGCTTTTGCTGGCAACACCAATGCTAAATACAGAAAAGGTGAATATGAATATGACATCAATATCCAATACCAGGACTTCAACAGAAAGAATGTAGATGATGTTCGTAACCTGATCTTTGTAAACGCTAATGGAGCGCAGATAAAACTATCTCAGTTTGCAACCATCACTGAAGGTTCTGGACCAAGTCAGTTAGAGCGTCTAAATAAATCAACTTCCGTATCTGTGAAAGCGCAATCTATTGGAAGACCTACAGGAACTGTGGTTGCTGAATTTCAAAAGAAATTAGAGGAGCTACAAAAAAATGGAAAGTTAAAAACCCCAATTGGCGTGAGCTATACTTGGGGCGGAGATCAGGAGAACCAGGCTGATGGTTTTGGAACTTTAGGAATTGCCCTTTTGGCATCTGTTATTTTGGTTTACTTAATTATGGTGGCACTGTACGACAGTTTTGTTTACCCATTAGTAGTGATGTTCTCTCTCCCGCTTGCCTTGATTGGAGCTTTCCTAGCACTAGCATTAACAAACAATTCCATCGGCATCTTCACCATTTTAGGTTTCATTATGTTAATGGGGCTGGTAGCTAAAAATGCGATTATATTAGTCGATTTCACCAATCACATGAAGGCAGAGGGAAAAAATACAATTGAAGCACTGATCTTAGCTAACCATGCCCGTTTGCGTCCAATCTTAATGACTACCATAGCCATGATTTTTGGTATGTTACCAATTGCTTTGGCAAGTGGTGCCGGTGCGGAATGGAAAAATGGTTTAGCCTGGGTTATTGTAGGTGGTTTAACCAGTTCGTTATTTTTAACACTAATTGTGGTTCCAGTGGTTTACTTGATCTTTGATATTATTCTGGACAAACTGGGCTTTAACAAAAAAGGAAAGAGTATAGATGAAATGATGGCTGAGCCGTACGATCATAAAGATGTTTTAGAATATGACATAGATACCACCAGTCACTAATAACATCCATAAAATACAAAAAGAGGAACTTTTCAGGGTTCCTCTTTTTGTATTTATCCATTTCCTAATGAGAGGAAACATGGGCATTGGAATAAGCATTATAGTTAGATATGGATTGCCCTATTTTCTGTTGCCGCCATTGCCGCTTCTTTTAGTGCTTCTGTATAAGTTGGATGCGCATGGCATATCCTCGCAATATCTTCTGCAGATGCCCTAAATTCCATCGCTACAACAGCTTCTGCAATCATGTCGGCGGCACGCGGACCAATCATGTGAACCCCTAATATTTCGTCAGTTTTCACATCGGCTAATACCTTTACAAATCCATCCGTATCCATGCTTGCTTTCGCCCTGCCACTTGCTTTGAAAGGAAAAGAACCTGCTTTATACTGAACTCCTTTTTCCTTCAATTGCTCTTCTGTGTAACCTACTGATGCTACTTCAGGCCAGGTATAAACAACACCAGGAATCAAATTGTAATTGATATGTGGCTTTTGCCCTGCAAGTCGTTCTGCAACATAGATACCTTCATCTTCCGCTTTGTGAGCTAGCATGGCACCTTTAATTACGTCGCCTATAGCAAAAACGCCAGGAACGCTAGTTTCCAGATGTTCGTTTACAGGAATTTTATTACCCCTATCTTCAGCTTTAATGCCAATATTTTCTAAACCAAGACCCGCAGTGTAAGCTGTCCGGCCAACCGCAACTATGCAGTAATCTGCTTCTAGGTTAACTTGCTCTCCTTTTGCATTCTCTGCAGTAACAGTAACTTTTTTTCCTTTGGTAGTGGCACCGGTTACTTTATGGTTCATGAAAAATTCCATACCCAAAGATTTTTTTAGCACTCTTTGCAATTCTTTTCCCAACCCAGCATCCATAGTAGAAATAATAGACGGCAAAAACTCAACCACTGAAACCTTGGTTCCTAGTCTTGCGTAAACTGAGCCAAGTTCAAGACCAATTACTCCACCCCCTATAACCACCATTTGCTTTGGTACTTCCTGAATATTTAATGCCTCAGTTGAAGTGATGATTCTCTTTTTATCTATCGGCAGAAAAGGCAAAGCTGTAGGTTTAGAACCTGAAGCAATTATCACATTCTTTGTAGTTATCGTTTCTGTACTTCCATCTGCCTTGGTAATTTTAATTGAATTTCTGTCTACAAATGACCCTACGCCCTCAAAACTGTCAATTTTATTCTTTTTGAAAAGATAAACTATACCTGCAGTGTTTTGATCAACTACATCGTTTTTACGTGCAATCATTTGCGCCATATCTACCTCCAGATCTTTTAATCCAATACCGTGTGTTTTGAAGGTATGCCCTGCATTATAAAAATGTTCGGAAGAATCAAGAAGTGCTTTTGATGGGATACAACCAACATTAAGGCAAGTACCTCCAAAAGTTTTATATTTTTCTATTACCGCTGTTTTCAAGCCTAATTGGGCACATCTGATTGCACCAACATAACCACCCGGACCAGAACCAATTACAACTACATCGTATTGCATATGAAAGATTTTTTTGCGAAGTTAACAAACATCAAAAGAATAACTGCATGGCCTACCCCCTTTATTGCAAAGTTCTATCTTACTATGACAAGCTGGGTAGCGCTTACTGCATCTTTACGGGTGTTGTAGTTTAAAAATTTGAGTTTCATTCTGGTTATCTGATAACTGTTAAACGTTTTAATGAGTTCAATATTCAGATTGGCTTTCCTAAACTCATCTACCTGATCTGTTTGACCATATAAAAAATAAGGCTTTGCCGGTAATACATTCTCTTCTCCAGGATGATAATCATGAACTACTTGATCGCTGTAAAAATCAATGGCGTAGGCGTAATTGTTTACTACTTTCACTACAGGTAAATGATTGGGATTATTGGCATTGAGCCATATGGCTGCTTCGCTATCTGCCTGATACTTGATCAGCCCCGGATAATAAGAGAGATTGAAGTAAATATTAACAAGAATGATAACCGCAGCGGTTTGAAAGAAAATCCGATACCTGTCTTTTATGGCGAAAGATACGTAGATCAATAATGCCATAGCTATTAAAAACGATGCTGCGCTCAGTGCTGTGATATCTGCTTTAAATAAAAATTGTACCACAATCAGCAGGATCACCGCTAATATTAAAACCAGTTTCTGAGTAATATTTATACCCTTTATTGCTTGAGGACTTCTAATATTACATAGATAATTGGCCGTGATGATGGCGAAAAAAGGGAAGATAATAATGATATAATGCGGCAGCTGGAATTTGGAAAGGGAAAGCACTGAGATGGTTAAAATTGTACCGCAAATACTTATCCAGTTTTCGGGTTTAAGTCTCTGTACTTTATTCCTGAAGAAATCCACCATAGCTATATAAAACATGACCGACCACGGTAGAAAAGCCCAGAGTATCGTATGCAAAAAGAAGGACGGATCTCCCCCTGACTTCTTTATGGGACCTGTATTAAAGAACCGCCCAAACTGGCTGTCCCAAAAGAAAAACCCAATGCCGGATACTCCTGTTCGATTGAAAATGATTTTCTCTGGATGGATATCAAATTGAAGATACAGGCACCACAGCTCTGGTATAATCATAATTAAAATAAGTACACCTGACAGGAGCCATCTAAAATTAAACAGCATTTTCCAATTTTTCGTAATAATTAACGGCCCTGCAATTGCACCAAAGACAGGGATCAAGGCAAAAATCCCCTTGGTCATCACTGCACAGGCAGCCCATATACAGCCAATCAACAAATGCAGAAACCACTGTCTTGACTGGGCCTTATTTAAATGATATATACTGCCTATAATTAGGCCGATTAGGTATGGCTCTGCCCTTACATCCATATCAGATATAAAGATATGCTGAGCGGTAAGGAGAATAAGAGCTGCCCATAATGCCACGTGCTTATCATAAATAGTCAGCGCTAATTTGTAAGTATAAAAAGCCCCAATAAAGGTAAAAAGTAAGGCGGGCAACTTGTAAGCCCAAGTGTTAATGCCAAACATCTTAAAGGAAAAAGCCGCCATCCAAAATGGAAAATGGGGCTTATCAAGCCAATCACGCCCCTCAACAAAAAGATCTGTAAAGTTATTCCTTACTACCATTGTCTTGGCAATTGAGGCATACAACGCACCATCAGGACCTATAATGGTAACAAAAAGACCGCTAAGATTAATTAAAACAGCCAACCCTATAAATAGATACAGATATTTAGCTTTTTGTTCCGAAAGGGGTTGGCCCATCATTTCCATTCTTATTAAACTACAACTGGTTAATGCTGTAAAAGTAACTAAAAAACCGTTTTCGGTACGCTCATGTAAATTTTTAAAGACATCGGCCTCTACTATGACTTGAAAAATTTTATTTTTTGTACGTTTAACGAATAAATCTAAACATCAATATGGCACGTTTAAAACTTTTTTGGCTTATTGTACTTTTGAGTGCACATTTTGCTGGTTATGCTCAAAATCTGGACTCTATATATGTTCTGGAACACTACACTAAAATTGAACGGAGCATCCCAATGCGAGATGGAATAAAACTATTCACTGCGATTTACATACCTATAGATCAATCCAAAAAGTATCCGTTCCTAATCAATAGGACACCGTATACCGTTGCACCTTACGGTAGTGATAAATATAAAACCAGCCTCGGTAACTTTCCGGCAATGATGCGCGAAGGTTTCATATTTGTTTACCAGGATGTTAGAGGAAAGTGGATGAGCGAAGGAACTTTTGACGATATTAGACCTCAGGTTGCTAATAAAAAAAGCAAAAAAGATATTGATGAGAGTTCTGACACGTACGACACGATAGACTGGCTGGTTAAAAATGTTAAAAACAATAATGGCAAGGCGGGTATATATGGAATATCTTATCCCGGCTTTTACTCTACAACGTCATTACCAGGAGCACATCCTGCATTAAAAGCTGTATCGCCGCAAGCACCTGTTACGGATTGGTTTGTTGGCGACGATTTTCACCACAATGGTGTGCTTTTTATAATGGATGCTTTTAGTTTTATGACCACTTTCGGCGTACCGAGACCAAAGCCTATAACTCCGGATATGGGGCCTAAGGCTTTTACATTCCCAATCAAAGACAATTACAGGTTTTATCTGGAAGCAGGTTCAGTTAAAAATTTGAAGGATAAATACTTTGCAGATAGCATTAGGTTTTGGAATAACTTATTTGCCCACCCTAACTTGGATACCTTTTGGAAAGCCAGAAACATACAACCGCACTTAACCAATATTAAACCCGCTGTTATGGTGGTTGGTGGTTTCTTTGACGCTGAAGATGCTTATGGAACCTTTGCTACCTACAAAAGTATAGAAAAGCAAAATCCATCTGCCAATAATATATTGGTAATGGGCCCATGGTTCCATGGTGGATGGGTAAGAGGTACGGGGAGCTCATTTGGAGATATAGAATTCGGACAGGCCACAAGCAAGGAGTACCAGGAAAAGTATGAACTTCCGTTCTTTAAACATTATCTTAAAGAAGAGGGCGATTTCAAACCCGCCGAAGCCAATATTTTTATAACCGGGAGTAACCAATGGAAAAAATTTTCTGCATGGCCCCCTAAAGAGACTGAGCAAAAAATATTATACCTACAACCTAATGGCAAGCTAAGCTTTGAAAAAGTTGGCAGGACAGATAGCTGGGATGAATACGTAAGTGACCCAAACAATCCAGTACCTTACCAAGATGGAGTTCAGGCTAAAAGAACCAGAGAATACATGATAGACGATCAACGTTTCGCCGCAAGGAGACCGGATGTTAAAGTTTATCAGACCGACGTTTTAAACGAAGACATCACATTAACCGGCCCAGTTTTAGCTAACCTGGTTGTATCTACCACGGGAACTGATGCCGATTATGTGGTTAAACTTATTGATGTATATCCAGAGGATGCGCCAGTACCAATTCCAAATCCAAAAAACCTATTAATGGGTGGATACCAGATGCTAGTACGTGGTGAGATTATGCGTGGAAAATATCGCAACAGTTTTGAAAAACCTGAAGCATTTATACCAGGTATGGTAACGAAAGTAAATTATGCATTGCCTGATGTTGCCCACACGTTCAAAAGGGGACATAAAATAATGATTCAGGTACAGAACTCATGGTTCCCGCTAGGAGATAGAAACCCCCAGAAGTTCATGGACATTTATCAGGCAGAGCGCTCAGATTTTCAAAAAGCTACTCAACGGGTATTCCATGATGTGAACAATGCTTCCTCGATAACCTTAACAGTATTGAAATAGAAGTGAGGTTATTTGCAATAGGATTAATGGCGCTGTTGCTATCATCATTATTTTGCGATAGTCAGACACTTAAAAGGCAGTTTAGTAAACAAGACAGTCTTAGAGGGTATAACAGCTCTTTAAGAAGTTGTTACGACGTTAATTACTACCATCTAGATGTTAGCATAGATCCTATAAAAAAAACCATTAGCGGCAACAATGAATTTAGGTTTACTGCGGTTCAGGATTTTAAACAACTTCAGTTCGACTTGTTTTCCAATTTAAAGATTGATAGAATTGTATATAACGGCCATGAACTTAATTATATAAGGGCCTTTAATGCTGTATTCGTGAATTTCCCAGCTGTAATTAAAAAAAGAAGTAAACAAAGCTTTACAGTATTCTATTCCGGCCTACCAAATATCGCTCGGAATGCACCTTGGGATGGGGGTTTCATTTTTAGTAAAGACAGATCTGGCAATCCATGGATATCTGTTGCATGCCAGGGTTTCGGTGCCAGTTCATGGTGGCCCACAAAAGACCACCAAAGTGACGAGGTAGATAGTATGCTAATCAGTATCAGTGTTCCTAAAGACCTGAATGAAATTTCAAACGGCAGGTTAAGAAACATTGTGAATAGAGCTGATGGGCTTGTCCAATATAATTGGTTTGTGAGCAATCCAATTAATAATTATAACGTTACATTTTATATCGGTAAATATGCGCACTGGACTGATCAATACATTGGTGAAAAAGGCAAGTTATCTATTGATTATTGGTCGCTAGCAGAAGATAGCCTTCAAGCAAAGCCACATTGGGATGCTGACACTAAGCGTATGCTCAAAGCTTTTGAACACTGGTTCGGTCCCTACCCTTTTTACCAGGATGGATATAAACTAGTTCAGTCACCTTATCTGGGTATGGAACATCAAAGCGCAATTGCCTATGGCAATAAGTTTAAAATGGGTTATCAGGGAAGGGATTACAGCAAGTCTGACGCCAACTGGGGGTTAAAATTTGATTACATCATTATCCATGAAAGTGGCCATGAGTGGTTTGGGAATAACGTCACCTCAAAAGATATTGCTGATATGTGGATTCATGAAGCCTTTACCAGCTATTCTGAAGTTTTATTTTTGGAAACTTATTACGGTAAACAAGCAGGATCAGAATATGTAATCAGCAGCAGAAAAATAGTCAAGAATGATCAACCCATAATCGGGCCTTATAGTGTAAATACCGAAGGATCATCTGATATGTACTACAAAGGAGCAAACATAATTCATACGCTGAGGCAATTAATTGGCAACGACGAAAAATTTAGAGAACTGCTGAGGGGCTTGAATAAAACCTTTTACCACAAAACAGTAACAACCAGTCAGATTGAAGGGTATATCTCGCAGTTTACAGGACTAAAGCTTGCCGCTTTCTTTGAGCAGTATTTGAGGAAGGCCGATATACCAATTCTAGCGTATAATATTACAGCAGCGGGAATGCTAAATTACAGATGGGTTACCAAGGTTACTGGTTTTCGCATGCCATTAAAGGTTACACTTAAAGACGGAATATATAGTCCCCTCTATCCAACCAATAAATGGAAATCTATTGCTGTGGATCAGAATGTCTCAAATGAGAACTTTAAGTCGCAGCCTGATTATTATATTAACCTGCAACATGCTAAACCCCACTAATTCCTCTGCAAATAAAAAGTCCACAATTGAATAACAATTGCGGACTTTTTATAAATTTTAAAAGAGTTATATACCTAAAAGCAATCTTGCAGGATCTTCAAGCAATTGCTTAACCCTCACTAAAAATCCAACAGATTCTCTTCCGTCGATAATACGGTGATCATAAGATAAAGCTAAGTACATCATCGGACGAATCACCACTTCACCTTTTTCTGCTATCGGACGTTCAATGATATTGTGCATACCCAGTATAGCCGACTGAGGCGCGTTGATAATAGGTGTAGACATCATCGATCCGAAAACACCACCATTAGTAATGGTAAACGTTCCGCCCGTCATTTCTTCAATTGTCAATTTACTATCTCTGGCTTTAGTGGCCAACTCAATTACTGTTTTCTCTATTTGAGCAAGGCTCATGCTCTCTGCATTGCGGATGATGGGAACAACCAATCCTTTAGGCGCAGATACTGCAATTGATATATCTGCAAAATCATTATAAACAATCTCTTCTCCGTCAATCCTTGCATTAACTGATGGAAAATCTTTAAGAGCCTCGCATACAGCTTTGGTAAAAAAGCTCATAAATCCCAGTCCTACTCCATATTTCTCTTTAAATTGATCCTTATATTTTCCGCGAAGATCCATGATAGGCTTCATATTAACCTCATTAAAGGTGGTTAACATCGCAGTTTCATTTCTAACAGAAACAAGGCGTTTAGCAACGGTCTTCCTTAATGGAGACATTTTTTGTCTACGTTCGTTTCTTTCACCTTTATTAACAGATGCTGTAGATACTGCTATTTTAGACTCCGCTTTAGGTGCAGCTTTCTGCGCATTTAAAGCGTCTTCTTTAGTAATTCTTCCGTCAACACCGGTACCTTTTACTGCAGCGGTATCAACTCCTTTTTCTGCAAGTATTTTACCGGCAGAAGGTGACGGAGTTCCTGAAGCATAGGTTGTCTCGCCTGTTTTTTCAGCAACTGGAGCGGCAACTTTATCAGCAGCAACAGCGGATTTTTCATTGGCAGGGGCTGTTAATTCTTCTTTTGGTTTAGCAGGGGCTCCACCATCTTCAATTTTACAAACAACTGCACCAATGGCTAAAGTATCGCCTTCGGCAGCTACCACTTTTAAAGTTCCGCCTTGTTCTGCAGTTAATTCAAACGTGGCTTTATCTGATTCCAGTTCCGCGATCACTTCATCCATTTCCACTGCATCACCATCATTTTTCACCCAGCGCGACAAAACAACTTCGGTTATTGATTCTCCAACCGGCGGAACTTTTATTTCTATACTCATAATGACTATTTTGTTAATCTACGTTATATACTTTACTAACTGATTTTCGTGCAATCTTTTGCTCTTGTTCATTTACGGACGTTTCAAAAGCCCTTGCCAGGATTAACGCCTGCTGGTCGGCATGCTGCCTTGCAAATCCTGTAGCCGTGCTACTGCTTTCCTTCCGGGATATCACATCTAAATCGTGAAAGAATGTCTTTCTAACTTTCCTTAACAAATACGGCCATGCGCCCATATTCTCAGGCTCTTCCTGTACCCAAACTGCTTCTTTCGCATTTTTATATTTCTTATATATAGCCTCCATTTGAGCAAGCGGAGTTGGATATAGCTGTTCAACACGAACTACGGCAACGTTTTTGATCTGCTCTTTTTCTTGCATCTCCAGCAATTCATAATAGATCTTACCGCTGCAATACAGTACCCTGGTAACATCTGCTGTTTTAATGTTAGGGTCGGCTATCACTTCCTGAAATTTCCCATCTGTGAAATCTTCAAGTGGAGAAACACATTTTGGATGACGCAGTAAACTCTTTGGTGTAAAAACTACCAAAGGCTTCCTAAAATCGCGTTTAAACTGTCTTCTTAATGCATGGAAGAAATTAGCAGGCGTACTGCAGTTTACTACCTGCATGTTGTAATCTGCACATAGCTCCATAAAGCGTTCAATCCTGGCAGATGAATGCTCCGGTCCTTGACCTTCATAACCATGGGGCAATAATAATACAAGGCCATTCTCTCTTTGCCATTTAGTCTCGGCACTGGCAATATATTGGTCTACTACAATTTGAGCACCATTAAAGAAATCTCCAAATTGTGCTTCCCAAATGGTTAAAGCGTTTGGATTGGCCATGGCATAACCATATTCAAATCCCAAAACCCCATATTCAGATAGGTGAGAATTATAAATATCAAATGTTGCCTGTTGATCGGAAATATTAGCCAATGGAATATATTCTTCTTCAGAATCCTCCAAAGTCAATACAGCATGGCGGTGAGAAAACGTACCCCTCTCAACATCCTGACCACTTAATCGCACTCTTTTACCTTCTGCCAGTAATGTGCCATACGCAAGCTGTTCTCCCATAGCCCAGTCAAAAACATGAGTTGTATTGGCCATTTTACTGCGCTCATCAAATAACTTCTCTATTTTCTTAAAGAATTTTTTATCTGATGGCAATGCGCTTATTCGTTTCGCAATCTCCAATAAGGTTGATTTTTTTACAGCAGTATTCGGAGATGTTTCAAAGTCTTTTGGTGTAGCAATTCTCATATCAGACCAAGCACCGCCAAATTTTACATCCTGGTAAGTAGAGGTAATTTCCTTCGCTTCGTTTAATCTTTCCTGTAAAATTCCGCGAAATTCTTTTTCAAGTTCCTTGGCAAGGCTCGCTTCCATTTTACCCTCACCAATCAGTTGTTGAATATAAATATCACGCGGATTAGCATGCTTTTCTATCGTTTTATAAAGCAAGGGCTGTGTAAATTTTGGTTCATCGGCCTCATTGTGCCCAAACCTGCGGTAGCAAAGGATGTCAATAAAAACATCGTTCTTATATTTCTGCCGGTATTCCATAGCCAGATTGGTTGCATATACCAACGCTTCAACATCATCTCCGTTGACATGAAACACTGGAGACAGGGTTACTTTGGCGATATCTGTACAATAAGTGCTGGTACGACCATCTTTATAATTGGTGGTAAAGCCAATCTGGTTGTTAATAATCAAATGAATTGTTCCCCCAGTTTTATAACCATCAAGGCCTGCCATTTGTATCACTTCATAAACAATACCTTGGCCAGCTACCGAAGCGTCACCATGTATAAGTATAGGTGCGATACGGGCATCATCTCCACCGTATTTAAAATCTATTTTTGAACGCGTCATTCCCTCTACCACACCATTAACGGTTTCAAGGTGAGAAGGATTAGGGCATAAACTCAAATGCACATTGCTACCACCGTTTGTAGTTACATCTGTAGAATAACCAAGATGATATTTCACATCACCTCCAAATGGCGATTCTGCACTGTAACCTTTACCTTCAAATTCTGCAAATATATCCTTAAAGGTTTTTTGCATAATATTGGCGAGCACATTTAGGCGACCACGATGTGCCATACCAATTACAAATTCTTCAATGCCCAATGCAGCGCCTTTTTCTATAACAGAATCCAGTGCTGGTATCAAAGCTTCGGCTCCTTCCAAAGAGAATCTTTTCTGACCCAGAAATTTTGTCCCTAAAAAATTCTCAAAACTTACTGCTTCATTTAATTTCTTTAGTATCCTTCTTTTCTCATCAATTGAAAAATTTGGCGTGTTACGCACACTTTCCATCTTATTTTCAATCCAGTGAAGTATTTCAGGAGTTCGTACGTATTTATATTCTGCCCCTATCGATTTACAATAGGTTTGCTTTAAAAAAGCAACAATATCTTTTAACGTGGCCGCGCCGATGCCGATTTCTATGCCTGAATTAAAAACAGTTTCAAGATCGGATTCTGCCAAAGCAAAATTCTCCAGATCAAGAGTTGGCAAATGATGTCGACGCTCCCTTACCGGGTTTGTCTGGGTAAAAAGGTGTCCTCTTTGACGATAGCCGTTTATTAAATTAAGAACACTAATTTCTTTCAAAAACTGTTCTGGTGTCTCAGTAGTTACTGCAGTACCTGATGAACTTCTTCCGAAATCAAACCCCTCGAAAAATTTCTGCCAGCCGAATTCAACTGAATTGGCATCTTCTTTATAAGATTGGTATAAGGACTCTATGTATTCGGCATTTGCGCCGTTAAGATAAGATAAGTTATCCATTATTCTTGAATTGCTATAAGTGTTACGAAATTAGGATTTTTTACCTTAATATACAGGTAAACTTCTTATAAATCTTCAAGAAACTCCACCATATCACAAACGTTCTTAAGTGGTGTAAGCTGATCTTTAACAAGTATATCAAATTCAGAGATCAAACTTCCGGCTACTATAAGCGGAACGTTTAAATTATCCATTACCTTACCTATAACTTTATTGATATCCTTACCCAGGTTTAGGGAAGTAAGGGTAATAAATGCGTAATCTGGTTTATAGGATGCTATCACCTTTTTCAGATCGGTATATGGAATTTCCTGCCCCAGGTAAAGTGTTTCATGCCCGCATTTTTTTAGCAAATAGCGCGTAAACAATAGACCGGTTTCATGCATCTCCGCTTCAGGCAAAAATAAGATAAATCGCTTCGCATCTTTTTTTACTGGCATTTCTACCTTATCAATCTCTACAATGATTCGCTCTCTGATCAGGCTGGAAGCAAAATGTTCATGCGATGGGTCTATAGTGCCTGTTTGCCATAACATTCCTACCTTCTTCATAAAGGGATAAAGCAACACATCCATTGTTTTAATCAAACCCATTTCTGCAACACACCCGGTTAGTACTTCAGAAAATTGCTTTTCATCATAAGCTATTGTTGAGTTAGACAGATGAAGCATTTGTATGGAATCGTTCTCCCAGTCAGTTTTCAATTGCTTTACCAGATTAGCAATATGCGTCTGACTCATTTTAGCAATCTTGCTGATTTTATATCCGTTTTCATTCAGTGCTACAACATTTAGTAGCTTTTTCAGGTCATCTTCACTGTAATATCTGATGTTTGTAGCCGTTCTTTTAGGTGGCACAATGTTATACCTCATTTCCCAAGCCCTAACGGTATGGGCCTTTATGCCAATTAAAGCTTCTATATCACTAATTGAAAAATTCTTCACGACATTATTTACAACAAATGTTAAACAAGTTTGTTTAAATTACAAATTTTGTTCACATTTCTTCCTAAGAGAGATATGAATGGCCAACCTCTGAACGGTTTATATCAAGCATTTTTAGCTGTTTCTCGAGGTCAAACATGGTTTTAGATTTTAAATCTAGACCTTCTCCAGCAATACTAGCCCAATTGCCCCAATTGCTAGCTGCAGAATAATCTATCAGTTTCTCCTCAAAATAAAAAGCACCCCTTGTCCAATGTAATTGAAGTACATGGATTAAATAAGTAGCAACCAGCAGTCTTCCAATATTTGGAATAAAGCCAGTCCTGTTGAGCTCCTTCATATACGCATCCACCTGAGGCTGCCCCGTATTACCTTGCCGCCAAAGGTTCATTAAAAATTCTTCTTCAGGTGCAGGCGTATCAATGATTGTTAGTAAGTTAGGTTCTTTAAAAAATTTAACACCATGTTTTTTAAACATAAACCTGTAATAATCCCTGTAAAGTAAACCAAGTAAAATCTGACTAAAATTACCGTTATTGCCAAACCGTTGTTCGGCAAATTTAATGGCCCAATAAACTTTACGTGGAGACAGGCATCCTAATGCAAGCCATGCCGATAGCCTTGAACTAAATGCTTGTTTACCCCCACTCTTTGCACCCGTTTTTTTATAAATAGGAGAATCAATATCAAGTAATTCGTCCAATTGCGCAAGGCCAGCACTTTCTCCCCCCATCACAGCAACCTGACTTTCAGAGGTCGTGTTGCTATCAAATTCAAGCGCATTCAAATCGGGTAACCCCCCCCATTCGTTGTTTTCTACAAAAGAAATTTTTGCCGGCGCCTCAAAACATTCTTTTACATTAGCATCGCGTTCCGTTTTCTTTTTAAACTGGGAAAACACATCAGGGATATCCTTTATAGGAAAAGGCAAATCTTCTTTGTTATAGAGTGTATGGCCAATAAAATGTTTAAGATTTATCTTCTGTTTCCAAAGAGTGTCTTCCACCAAAGCAGAGATCCTGGTTTCTTCCACGCCTACTTCCCTGTGGTGGTAGACTTCAGAAATCTCGTATTGCTCTGCAATTTTTAAAATATGGTCTTCTGGTTTTCCTTCTACTATTAAAAGATCTCCCCCTAATACCCTAAGCTTCTCTTTCAATGCAGATACACTTTCCAATAGAAATTTTGCCCTGTTAACACCGGTCTTGGCCGTTAAAAACTTGGTTTGTATGAAATACCGGGGATCAAAAAAGTAAACGGGTAAAATAGAATCAGATTTGGCAATGGCCTCCACCAGCATTTCATTGTCATGCAGACGCAGATCATTTCTGAACCAAACCAAAATCTTCTTAAACTTCATTAATTTATATGCCGGTATTTGTTGGACTACAAAAATATATGATTTTTTAAGTTAATTAGTAAAGTAAAAGCAATTTTTATTTAACAAAATATCGCTGTACCATAAAATCCAGGCTTAGGCACGGACCGAAATAAGTGCCCTACACCCCTTCCCAAGGTTTCGAATCCATCCTGGCTTCGTATATTTGGTATGCTTTAGTGAGCTGTTTTGGCTTATCTAGCTATCATTTAGATATACCAAGGATACCGAACCGATAGCCGACGGATACGGAACGGATAACCGACGGTACTACCCAGACCGAAGGCAGGTACTACCCAGGCCGAAGGCAGACCTTAGCCAGACCGGAGGCTAGCAAACGAAGAAAGACATGGGCATAAAATAATTATTATCTATTTTAGGGGGCAATCTGCAAACTAAAACTTCACAATCCAGTTATTTAACAATGAAACAACGAATACTAATTACGGGTGCTACTGGAATGATCGGGAGAAAATTAGTAACTCAACTTCTTGTAAAAGGTCACACGGTATCTATTTTGGCGAGAAAACCCATCCAGATTAAAAATGTAAATACTTTTTTATGGGATATCTATAAAAAGGAAATAGACCAATCCTGCATGGATGGTATAGATACTATTATTCATCTGGCGGGTGAGGGAATTGCCGATAAAAAATGGACTAAAGAAAGAAAAAAAATGATTGTGGACAGTAGAGTAATGAGTACAGAATTACTCTTTGAAACCATAAAAAAAACAAAATCAAACGTTCAGAATTTCATTTCATCTTCCGCAACAGGCTATTATGGTGATCGTGCTGATGAGATCTTGCAGGAGGAGTCTGACCCTGGTAATGGTTTCCTTGCAAAATGCTGCATTTTATGGGAACAAGCGGTTGATAAAGGAAATATCTTTGACATGAGAATTGTTAAGATCAGAACTGGTTTTGTTCTTGGCAAAGGCGATGGTGGCCTGTCTTCATTAGATAAACCCATCCGCTTTTTTGCAGGCACAGCGTTGGGTTCTGGTAAACAATGGGTTCCATGGATACATATCGATGACATTGTAAATATCTATGTGGAAGCAGTTGATAATGAAAATTATGAAGGTGCATTCAACGGATGTGCTCCTTTCCCAGTAACCAACGCTACACTAACCAAAGCAATTGCCAAACAACTGCATAGGCCAGTATGGCCAATTAATGTCCCAGAAAAAGTATTGGAAATGATCCTTGGGAAAATGAGCATTATTGCGACAATCAGCACCAATACCTCTTCACAGAAATTACTTGATCACGACTTTAAATTCAAGTACACTCATTTGGAGGATGCCTTAAAACAAATCTATAAATAATGCGAAAGGAAGTTAGTATTTGCTGGTTAAGAAGGGATTTGCGACTGGAAGATAATGCAGCGTTATATCATGCTTTAAAAGGCAACCATCCGGTGCTATTATTATTCTTATTCGACAAAAATATTCTGGATAAACTTAATGCGAAAGATGATGCCCGCGTCACCTTTATTTATCAGACGTTAATCAGCTTGCGCAAAAAAATTGCTGCCAGTAACTCAACTATCTTTATTGGCTATGGCACCCCTGAAGAGGTATGGAGAAACGTACTCCAAGCTTACAACGTGAAGTCAGTTTATGTAAATCACGATTATGAGCCCTATGCGAGGGAAAGGGATGAGTTGCTTGCAGAATATTTAGCCTCTGAAGGGATTGCTTTTAAATCTTTTAAAGACCAGGTGATTTTTGAAAAGGAAGAGATCGTAAAAGCCGATGGAAAACCGTACACGGTGTTCACTCCTTATTACCGACAATGGGAAAAAAAACTGAACCCTTTTTATCACAAAGAATATCCTGTAACCAAATACCTAAACAATCTGTTGAAAACTTCGCAACTAGATATACCAGAACTCAATACCATGGGTTTTACAAAATCTAACGAGGAATTTCCTGAACTAAATTTTGTAAATAAACTGGGCAGTTACGAAGAAAAGCGTGACTTCCCCGGCGATGATGCAACAACGAGAATTGGCTTGCACCTTCGTTTCGGCACGGTTAGCATCCGCGAAGCGGTTTCACAGGCAATAGCGCATAAGGCAGGCAAGTGGCTATCTGAGCTAGCCTGGCGGGATTTCTATATGATGATTCTCTGGCAATTTCCTTACACCAGTAAATCGTGTTTCAAACCAGCATACAACAACATCCAATGGAGAAATGATGAAAAGGAATTCGAAGCATGGTGCAATGGATTAACTGGCTATCCTTTGGTTGATGCGGGCATGCGACAGCTTAATAAAACCGGATTTATGCACAACCGGGTACGTATGGTAGTTGCCAGTTTCCTTACCAAACATCTGTTGATAGACTGGCGCTGGGGCGAGGCCTATTTTGCAGAAAAACTCCTGGATTATGATATGTCTAGCAATATTGGCGGCTGGCAATGGGCATGTGGTTGCGGAAATGATGCCGCCCCTTATTTCAGGGTATTTAACCCGGAATTGCAAGCAAAGAAATTTGACCCTAAACAGGAATATATTAACAAATGGGTGCCTGAAATTAAACAACAAAAGCATGTCCACCCAATTGTTGACCATGCTTTTGCAAGAGAAAGAATTTTAAAGGTCTTTAAGGATGCCTTAAATGATCAATAAGTTAATTTTCTGTTGCAGTTACTTCCACATCAAAATCCAGACATTCATTTCCAGATACAAGAGTAACCCCTGCTGAATTACGTGTTCCTGTTGCTCCGTACCCCAATACTGAAGGAATGATAACCCTTATTATGGTACCTTGTCTAAAATTTGTGAATACGCTAAATCCTGGCATCAACCCAACAAGTGGACTTATTGCACCATTAGCCGCGTCAAATATAAGACCACTTAAAATCCTTCCTGTATAATTATAGGTTATTGTAGAAGCAAGTTTGATTTGGTTACCTGTGCCTAAGGTAGTCACAATATAGTATACTCCAGACGGGCTTTTAGTAGCCGTCAACTTATTTGCAGTCAAAAACAAATTGATATGTTTATCATCAAGCGAAGCCTGACTTTCAGTATAGGTCTTAACTGTAACATCAAGAATTTCATTGTTAGGAATTTTTAATGTTTCATATCCGTTCTTTCCAAATGCCAGGTAAGAGGGGATAATTACCCTTCCTGTTCCACCGGCCTTCATTTGATTAAGCACATTAATCATCCCTTTAACATTAATACCTAATAATTGACTTGAGTAGCCTACAAATGTTCCGAGATTTGACGTTTCTGGAGTAGTGTAATAAACTGTACCGTTTAAAAGTGATTTCACCACTACGCTATACCTTACAGAATCGGTGTTCTTGTAAAAATCTCCAGTACCCTGAGTAGTGACCTGGTAGTAAAAACCAGTACCTTTCGGATCTTTAATTGCCGAAACATTATTTTTTGAAATGTAATCTTCAATTTTATGGTCATCAATACTTTGAACGCTTGGATATTCTTTCTTACAAGAATTCAGAAGAACCATAATCCCAATTAATAAAAAGGTATATGATGATAATTTCTTTAACATATTATTTTTTTTTAGCTACTTTTTTTAAGTTAATTACAAAGTTAAGTACGGCGTTTTTTGGTACATTAGTTACTACATTATAGTTTTTATAAGCCTGGGACGAGGGAATTAATAACCTAATCTGCCCGCCTTCTCTAATTAGCGGCAAGCCATTTCTCCATCCTGGAATACTTTTCTCCAGTACAAAACTATACCCCGTTGTATCAGTTGTTTGGCTAATCAATGTATCGTTTAACAACTTCTCTGTATACAATACAGTCAGCATGTCTGTCAATTCAATTGGCACAGTTCCAGTACCCGGACTAACAATCTTATAATATATCCCAGATTCGTGTTTGGTAAGGGAAATATGAGTAGAGTCAGACCATTTTTTTATCAGTGCCTCATCTATTTGATTTTGCGCATCCTCATTGTAGACTTCGGGCTTTTCGCAAGAGGCAACAATACCCGAAACAAGCAGCAATACCCATAAAAGCCCGTTTTTCAACATAGTGCACAAAAATACTCTTTTATTAGGTATACAGCAATTTTTAACCAATTTTAACATACTTAAGACCTCCCGCAAGCCATAAAAAAACGCCCCCAACAAGTCGGGGGCGCTCCAGTTTAATTATGAATTGTTCTTTTAATAGCAATATTTATTAGCTGCAATTACCTGTTGCGCCACTTTCTGGCGAACGTTTTTAACGTTAAAGGCCTCCATTTTTGTAAATCTTCTCAATCCAACCATCATCATCCTAAGCTCATCTCCTTCTGCAAATCCCCAGAGTGCTTCTTTCCCTGCCTTATTAACCCCGTCAACCGCCTCTACAAAGTAAATCTTTATCATATTTAGCTGTCCTTCACAGGCTTCCTGGCCTTTAATGCTTACCAGTTTTTCCGTGCGTAACATGGCCGACTCAGCCACATAAACATAGCTGGCCATGTCGGCAATATTCATCAATATTTCCTGCTCTTTTGAAAGACTCATCATCAGTTTCTGCACTGCGGCTCCAGCCACCATTAGGGTTGCTTTTTTCAAATTAGCGATGATCTTTTTCTCTGCGGCAAACAAGGTATCATCTTCCTCACCAAAATCAGGAATAGACATCAATTCTGATGCTACAGCAGTAGCAGGCGTCATTAAATCAAGCTCCCCTTTCATTGCTCTTTTCAACATCATATCAACTGTAAGCAACCTGTTAATCTCATTGGTTCCTTCAAATATCCTGTTTATCCTGGCATCCCGATAAGCGCGATCCATAGGTGCCTCGGCAGAAAAACCCATGCCTCCATAAATTTGAACACCCTCATCCACTACGTAATCCAGCACTTCAGAGCCCCAAACTTTTAATATGGCACATTCAACAGCAAACTGCTCAGTAGATTTTAGCTTCGCTTTCCCTTCATCCATACCTCCTGCCACAAGTGCGTCGTAAGCATCATCTATGTTTTGCCCTGCCCGGTAGTTTGCAGATTCAACAGCGTATACTTTAGCCGCCATTTCCGCTATCTTAAAGCGTATTGCTCCATATTTGGATATTGGCCGCTCAAACTGTACCCGTTCATTGGCATAATTTACCGCAGCACCTATTACAGATTTACATGCGCCTATTGCTGCTGCAGCAAGTTTTATACGTCCGATATTTAAAATATTGACCGCAATCTTAAAACCATTCTGGCGCTCAGAAAGCATGTTTCCAATAGGAACATGACAGTCATTAAAAAACACTTGTCTTGTTGATGACCCCTTTATACCCATCTTATGCTCTTCTGGGTTCATCGTAATTCCTCCAAAATCACGCTCCACAATAAATGCTGTCAGGTTGACATCATCATCAATCTTTGCAAAAACAATAAATACATCTGCAAAGCCCCCATTGGTAATCCACATTTTCTGACCGTTGATCACATAGTGCTTACCATCTTCGGTCAGCTTAGCCTTTGTCTTTCCAGAATTGGCATCAGAGCCAGAATTGGGTTCTGTTAAACAATAAGCAGCTTTCCACTCGCCTGTAGCCAACTTAGGTATATATTTGTCTTTTTGTTCCTGATTTCCGTAATAAAGGATCGGAAGTGTCCCAATACCTGTATGAGCAGATAAAGCTACTGCGAAAGAGTGGCCCGCCCCAATCACGTCTGCAACCAGCATCGAGGTATTAAAATTCTTTCCAAAGCCACCATATTGCTCAGGGATGGAAACTCCTAATATTCCCAGCTCTCCCGCTTTATCCATTAAAGATAGCATCAATCCTTCTTCCTGTGCATCTATCCTATCAAGCTGTGGAAAAACCTCTGCCACAAGAAAATCCCTGCAGGTCTGGGCAATCATATTTTGCTCTTCATCAAATTCTTCAGGAATAAATACATCCTGATAAATGGTTTCAGTTATTAAAAACTCACCCCCTTTAATTGCTTTTTTGCCTGTAGCTTCCATTTTATATAAGATTTTAAAGCATTTCGAAAATACCCGCGGCTCCCTGCCCGCTCCCAACGCACATGGTTACCATACCATATTTCTGATCTCTCTGTTTCAATTCATTAAACAATTGCACTGATAATTTTGCACCAGTACAACCCAGAGGATGACCCAGCGCTATTGCTCCCCCATTTACATTTACCTTTTCTGTATTCAGGTCTAACTCCCTGATTATGGCAAGCGATTGTGACGCAAATGCTTCGTTTAGCTCTATCAAATCTATTTGATCCAGCTTCATACCAGCCTGCGCCAATGCTTTTGGAATCGCATAAATAGGGCCTATACCCATAATACGTGGCGGCACACCGGCAACTCCATAACTCACCATTCGCGCTATTGGATCAACCCCGAGTTCTTTCATCTTCTTCTCAGAAACGACCAACACAAATGCAGCACCGTCAGATGTTTGTGAAGAGTTACCTGCTGTAATACAGCCATCCGCAGCAAATACAGGTCTCAATTTGGAAAGTTTATCAATGGATGTATCCGCTCTTGGTCCCTCATCGGTATCAACTATATAACTTCTCGTTTTCTTCTTCAGGTTTTCATCCAGATAGGTTTCATTTATCGTTATCGGTAAAACACCCGCTTTCAAGCTGCCGTTCTTTATCGCCTCTATCGCTTTTTGATGAGATTGATAAGCAAATTGATCCTGATCTTCACGATTTACATTATATTCTTTAGCAACAGCCTCCGCTGTCAAACCCATACCCCAATACCAATCCGGGTTGTTCTCAGCAACCACTGCATTAGGTACTAACTTCCATCCTCCAAAGGGCATTCCCGACATTACCTCCACTCCACCCGCTATGATACAATCTGCCATACCACTTCTAATTTTAGCAACTGCCGTAGCAATAGTTTCCAAACCGGATGCACAATAGCGATTCACAGTTACTCCGGGTACCTTATCGGTATCCAGACCCATCAGCGAGATCATCCTCCCAACATTCAGTCCCTGCTCAGCTTCAGGTGTGGCATTGCCCACAATTACATCATCAATTTCTTCTTTATTCAAATTAGGAACAGAGGCTACCAGCTGCCTGATCACCTCAGCGGCCAAATCATCAGCCCTGGTAAAACGAAATACTCCACGCGGCGCTTTTCCAACAGCGGTTCTGTATCCTGCAATTATATATGCTTCCTGCATGTCATTAATTTCTTAGAGGTTTACCTTTGGTTACAATACTCTGAATGCGTTCCAGCGTCTTGCGTTCTCCGCATAACGATAAAAATGCTTCCCGCTCCAAATCCAGGAGATATTGTTCCGTTACTTCTGTTGGCGATGATAAATCACCACCACACATTACCCATCCCAACTTTTCAGATATCTTTTTATCATGCTCTGATATGTAATGCCCAGAATACATGGTATTGGCTCCAGCATAAACAATACCTAAGCCTTGCTTGCCCAGCACACGAATGTCTTTACGCTGCACGGGTTTCGTATATCCGGCATCTGCAAGTTCCAATGCCTTTGCTTTGGCATCCCCGATCAACCTGCCCCTGTTCATTGTTATCGAATATTTATCTTTTTGCAGGTACCCAAGTTCAAAGGCTTCTACGGCAGAGGTAGATACCTTTGCCATCCCTATTGTCAGGAACCTATCCTTTAACACATTTTGTATAATCTGATCTTCCCTATATTCATCAGAAGCCCTCAATGCAAATTCTTTAGTACCGCCGCCTCCAGGTATCACACCAACGCCAAATTCTACCAGCCCCATATAGGTTTCCGCATGGAGCTGCACATGGTCTGCATGCAGACTAAATTCGCATCCTCCGCCAAGAGTTAAGCTGTGCGGTGCCACAACTACTGGAATAGAGGAATACCTGATGCGCATCGAGGTGTTCTGGAATAGGCGTATGGCCATATTTAATTCATCCCATTCTTGCTCAACCGCCATCATAAAAATCATTCCTACATTCGCCCCTGCAGAGAAATTGGCTCCATCATTCCCTATCACCACTCCCCTATATTCTTTCTCAGCCAAGTCAATTGCTTTGTTAATAGCCTGTAGGGTATCACCCCCAATCGTATTCATTTTAGAATGGAACTCCACATTGATGATGCCATCACCAAGGTCTATAATTGATGCTCCCGAGTTTTTCCAGATCACGTTACTGGCTCTCAGGTTATCCAGCACTATCAGCCCTTCTGTACCAGGTATTGCCTGGTAACTTTTGGAAGGGATATCGTAATACTTTTTCACACCGGCCTCTATTTTATAGAATGTCAGGTTTCCATCGCCAATCATTTCTGTAACCCATTTAGCTGGCGCATGTCCGTAAGTTTTCATACCTGCTATCGCTTCATCCACGCCTACCGCATCCCAAACTTCAAATGGCCCCAAGTCCCATCCAAAACCGGCACGCATTGCATCGTCAATACGATAAAGTTCATCAGATATTTCAGGTATTCGGTCAGAGACGTATTCAAACAATCCAAAGAAAGAAGCTCTAAACAGTTCTGCAGCCTTATCTTTTCCGGCAGCAAAAACCTTCATCCTGTCCTTCACATTTTCAATGGATTTAGTCATTTCCAGAGTGGCCGACTTTACCTTCTGCTGAGGTCTATATTCCAACGTTTTTAAATCCAGCGCCAGTATTTCAGTTTTTCCTTCCGAAGTTTTTGTCTTTTTATAGAAGCCTTGCTTAGTCTTATCACCTAGCCAGTTATTGGACTCCATCTTTTCTACGTAGGCCGGCAGCTTAAATAAGTCATGCGCCTTATCATCCGGACAGTTGTCATAAAGTCCTTTAGAAACCTTAATCATGGTATCAAGTCCAACAACATCGGTTGTCCGGAAAGTGGCAGACTTAGGTCTACCAAGCGCCGGACCAGTAAACTTATCTACCTCCTCCACTGTAAGTTCCATTTTTTCTACCAGATGCAGCAAAGCCATGATAGAATATACGCCAACGCGATTGGCAATAAATGCAGGAGTATCTTTACACAGTACAGTAGTCTTGCCTAAAAACAGATCGCCATAATGCATTAAAAAATCAACCAGTTCCGGCTTGGTATGGGCAGTTGGAATAACCTCCAGTAATTTTAGGTATCTAGGAGGATTAAAAAAGTGGGTGCCGCAAAAGTTCAATTTAAAATCTTCGCTTCGCCCTTCTGCCATCCTATGAATTGGTATACCAGAAGTATTTGAAGTAACCAATGTACCAACTTTCCTATGCAGTTCAACCTGTTCAAAAACCTTTCGCTTAATGTCAATATTCTCAACCACCACCTCAATGATCCAGTCTACCGCAGCTATTTTGGCCATATCATCCTCAAAATTACCTGTAGTAATCTTGTTCAACACCTTTTTTGAGTATATCGGTGAAGGGTTTGTTTTAACGGCGGTAAGCAGTGCCATATCAACAATACCATTTCTCGGACCATCTTTAGGAACAATATCCAATAGTAAAACTTCTACTCCAATATTAGCAAAGTGACAGGCTATCCTTGACCCCATAATTCCGGAACCCAGTACTGCAACCTTATTTATCTTTTTGTTCATCATTTACAATTGTATTTGAATATGCCAGTGTAAGTCTGTTCAATTTTTGTAGCGTACCAATCAGGCTATTTTTTTCATGCCCAGTTAAATTATCGTTTAAATATTCATTAAAAGAAATCACTACATCTTTAGCCAGGTGTCTTTTCTGCACGCCAAAATCAGTAAGAAAAACTTTTACAGAACGCTTATCACCGACTGAACCTTCCCGGTAAATCAAGCCCAATTCCTCCATGTTATTGAGCATCCGGGAAAGGCTGGTGGCCTTAACACCAAGCAACCCGGCCAACTTAGAAACCGCAGTGCCTTCCTTTTCAATATTAATCAGCACATATCCTATAGCCTGGGTAATTCCAAAGCCCGAAGCAATCTGATTATAACTATTGGCCATGTTCTGCCAAACCACTTTTAAAAAATAATCTATGGTCTCCTGTTGTTTCATTTTACTATGCTTGCATAACAAAGCTATCCATAAATAAATTACTATGCAAACATATTATCTTAAAATCTTTCAAAAAAAAAGCTGCCCTGGAAACCTCAGGGCAGCTACTAAATTTTTCTTTTGTCTTAACTAGAACAATGTAAATACTACTCTTCTATTTTCCTGTCTTCCAGCAGCAGTTTTGTTAGTCGCAATCGGTTGTCCTTCACCATAACCCGTAGCTTCAATTCTAGAAGCATTTGCACCCTGAGAAACCAAGTAAGACCTAACAGATTCAGCTCTGTCTTTAGACAATCTCATATTCAACGCATCTGATCCAGTATTATCCGTATGTCCAGCCAGTTTCAAGCTAAAATTCTTCTCCATTAACAAAGCAGAAACTCTATTCAAAGTAGGGTAAGATTTTGATCTGATAGTAGCTTTACCTAGATCAAACTCTAAATTTTTAATCGCATCAGCAACTACTTTTCTATCAGCTTCTGTAATAATTACTTTTTCCGTAACTATTTGAGCAGGTACCTTTAAAGGGCAGCCAGCTCCATCTACTACAGTACCTGCTGATGTTCCAGGGCATTTATCTAGTTTATCGGCAACACCGTCACCATCCGTATCTTTCAGCAAGTCATTAAGATCGGAGCGCAATCTTGCATTTTCAGCTCTTTGTGCATCAAGATCACCTTTTAATCCCTCTGCAGTACGTTTAGCAGCTAAAGCTTCGTCGTATGTTAATGCTACCGGATTGTGCCAAGCTTTTTGTTTACCTGCACCCAATGCAAATTCAAGTCCCGCATAGCCATAAGAATATCTGTCGTTAGTTTGTGTGTATACACCGTCAAGGTTATCGCCATCAACAAAGTTCACGGTCCACCCTAAATCCAAGTTAACTTTTTCTGCTATTTTAAATTTTGCACCCAATCCAACCGGAATAATTAGCTCACTGATTGTCTTGCCTCCTGCGTAATCGCTAAACGTTCCACCAGTGG
The DNA here is from genome assembly GCA_025351765.1 of Pedobacter sp. GTDB lineage: Bacteria > Bacteroidota > Bacteroidia > Sphingobacteriales > Sphingobacteriaceae > Pedobacter. The sequence goes on along the minus strand of JANXVH010000141.1, from coordinate 14,595 downwards.
CAGCTGCCGATGTTGTGACTTTGTAGCCTGCTAAACCGGCACCCGCGGATGCATATAACTGAACACTGTTCTCTTTATTAAACATATCTATGTTAAAAAGATTTACAACAGCATTTAAACTTCCAGAATAGGTTAAGTCAGTTTCAAAGGCATTGACAGGACTACTTGGCGTTATGCCACTATCATATGGCTTACTGTTATCTCCGCTTAATTTACCTCTTACTCCATCCAATCGTAGAGAAAAATAAGGTGTAAATTGCTTTTTAATATATAATCCATATCCCAGGTTTGTTTTCCAATTAGAGAAATCGTTCTTTCCTCCCAATGGAGAAATGGGGGTAAGTACACCAGCATTTAAGCCAATAGACCAAGATGTTAGCGGCATTGTCGCACTTCCCGTAGTCATTGTCGTTTCCTGAGCCTGTGTAGTTACGGCTATCAGCATCGCTGCAGCAAAAGGCAGGCACTTTAATAAATTTTGTTTCATATTCAAATTTTATAATTTATAAGAGGTTGTTAGTTGTTACTGTAATTCAATACTCAGGCCATTCGCGTAAACAGCATTTAAACATCTATTTATTGAATCACTGTTCTTAATTCTATACAAGCAGACTATAGCCATCAACCCAAATACTGATCATCACTTAGGAGGTCTGATGAAAGCGACACTACATAACGAATTAATTAAGGTGTTTTATAATTTTCAGCGTCATGATAGATTTTTTCGATAATATCTTTATTTTTCTCGAGAACTACCTTCCTTTTTAAACTTAATTTTGGCGTAAGCTCACCCGCTTCAATGCTCCATTGTTTTGGCAGTAATGCAAAGCGTTTTACCTGTTCCCATTTACCAAAGTCCTTGCAGGTATATTCTATAATACTCTGAAACTTATCAATCACCTGCTGATTAAATACCATTCCCTGATCTGTAGTATAAGGTATTTCCTTTTTCTCAGCCCATGCCTTTAAAGCTCCAAAATTAGGAACGATCAATGCTACTGGAAATTTTCTGTTTTCACCCAAAACCATTACCTGCTCTACCAAAATGGTTTCTTTAAACTTATTCTCCAAAATTTGCGGTGCAACATATTTACCTCCAGCGGTTTTAAAAATCTCCTTCTTCCTATCAGTGATCTTTAAGAACCTTCCATCCACCATCTGACCAATATCTCCGGTATGGAACCAGCCATCCTGATCAATCGTCTCGGCAGTAAGGTCATCACGCATGTAATAACCCTTCATTATAGCATGTCCCCTGGCAAGTACTTCACCGTCTTCCGCTATCTTTACTTCTACACCTTTAATCACCGGACCTACTGTACCAAATTTGGTGTTACCTAAATGGTTTACCGTAATAACAGGCGAGGTTTCTGTCAATCCATAGCCTTCAAAAACAGGCATATCGGCAGCCCAGAATATCCTGGCCAGACGTGGATTTAACGCTGCTCCTCCTGATATGATTACTAAAATATTACCTCCAAGTGCTTCCTGCCATTTCTTAAATATCAATTTACGCGCAATGCCAAGTTTCATTTTATAGACCCAGCCGTTTTCAAACTCAAATTGCTCTCCTATTGATACTGCCCAAAAAAACAGACCCTTTTTTATTCCTGTTAATGCCTTCCCTTTCTCCATTATCTTTTCATAAACCTTTTCCAGCAAGCGGGGAACGGTAGAGAAAGCATTAGGTTTCACAAATTGTATATCGGCCACAATGGTATCCATGCTTTCTGCATAGTATACGGAAGTATCACAATACATATACAGGTACACTACCATACGTTCAAAGATGTGCGATAGTGGTAAGAAGCTCAATCCTTTTTTTATCCCTCCTGGAAGCAGCACAGCTGAATTTTGAAAATTCTTTACCAGGTTGTTGTGAGTTAGCATTACACCTTTTGGCGTACCGGTAGTGCCTGATGTATAGATCAGTGTAAGGATATCATCCGGCTTAACCTGCTCCCGATATAAATCAAGATTAATATGCTCAAGTTCGGCGCTCTCAATATTCAGTTGTTTCCAAGAATCGGCCGCATCTACTTCATCAAACGTAAATATCTTTATTCCATTGGCTAAGCCTTCACACACAGGCTTTAGCTTAGCATATAATGCTTCATCTGCCACAAATACTACAGATACTTCTGCATTTTCCAATATGAATTTGATATCATTGGCAGCAAGTGTGGGGTATAATGGCACTTGGTAAGCGCCCAGCTGCATAATCGCAAAATCTGTAATATTCCACTCGGGTCTATTATGAGACATCACCGCCACTCTGGACCCTTTACCAATTCCTATGTTCACCAGTCCCTTGCTCAATGCATCAACTGCATTGCAAAATTCTACAGTTCCATAATTTTTCCACGCTCCCTTTATCTTTCCGTTTATAAAATCGTCTTTTGGAAAATTCTCCAGATTGTACTGAAGCAGATCAAAAACCCTCGTTATCGTTACGGCCATACCTTGCAGCTTATATTATGAATTTGGTTATTGTGTTAAAGCTAATAATTATTCTTTTGGAAATTCTTTAAGAAATGCAATATTCACATCTCGTGCCTAGGGCATAAAATTTACGACAACAAGACTTAAAGTGCATTAGCTATTCGCGGGCTAATATGGCTACATGTTAAATAAAAGAGTGTTTTTACAAATGAACCCCGATAAAAACTTGATATTTTTCTTTAAGTTTGGATAACAATCAAATGTAACCATGTTTAAAATCCACTTACTCATTATTTATGCTTTTCTGAGCCTTATTGGCTTTAGCTTAAGCAAATCGCATTTTAACACTTCTGAAAAAAGCCAGATAGGCGTGCGACTAGATACGCCGCGTAATGCTTCTAAATGGCCGGGCCAACTTAGCCTTACCAATTTTGCGGGATCAGAGCTTACACCTAGTCCGGCCTGCTTAGCAGTAGCGCCAACAGGTGAAGTTTTTGTAGGTGTCGACAAGATCGGCTCTCTGGGTAAAGAACCTGGAAAGGGCAGTATCGTGAAGCTGATTGACAGCGACAACGATGGCAAGATCGATAAACACACCCAGTTTGCAGTGGTAGATAACCCAAGGGGTATCATTGCTGTGGGCGACAAGGTGTATGTGTTGCACACTACTTTTTCTAAAGAGACAGGCATTGCCAAAGGCATGGACCTTGTTGTTTTTGAAGACAAAGACAATGATGGTATAGCAGACGGGCCTTCTCAGCCTCTTATAGAGAATATCAGTTCTCCTAAGTTTGTACAAAGCAGGGGTACAGATCACGCCACCAATGGTATTCGCCTGGGTATCGATGGATGGATTTATATCGCAGCGGGAGACTTTGGTTTTTACAATGCTGTAGACCGGGATGGGACAAAGCTAACCCTACATGGTGGTGGTATCGTACGTGTTAGGCCAAACGGCAGGGAAATGGAATTATATACACACGGAACCCGTAACATTTACGATGTAGCCATTGATCCTTACATGAATATTTTTACCCGCGACAATACCAACGACGGGGGGGGATGGAATATCAGGTTCAGTCACCATATCCAATCGGGAGAATATGGCTATCCACTTTTATTTAAGAACTTTACTGAAGAGATCTTACCCGGACTGGTAGATGTTGGTGGTGGTTCGGGAACAGGCTGTCTTTTTATGGATGAGCCTACCTGGCCAGATAAATACAACCATGTGCCGATGATGGCTGATTGGGGAAACAGCCAGCTATACATCCACCGCGTTACACCAGATGGGGCAAGTTTTACTCAGAAAGACGAAGAATTTATTAAACTGAACCAGATTACTGATCTTGATGTAGATGGCTCAGGCCGTTTGTACCTTTCAGCATGGGATGGGGCAGGCTATTTGGGTAGTCCGGATAAAGGATTTATCGTTCGCGCTGTTCCGAAAGACTGGAAATACAAGGCATTCCCTGACCTTAAAAAGGCTTCTATAAAAACATTAGCAAACTTAATTAAATCCAATAGTGCAGTGGCGAGAATTAATGCGCAACAAGAGTTACTTACCCGTCCTGCTAAAGATGCAATCAAAACATCCTGGGAAATTGCTACAGATAAAAATATCCCGCTGTACAGCCGCTTGGTGGGTATTTTTGCCTATGCACAGTTAACAGGCGAAGCCGGCATTAACAACCTGATTAAGCTTAGCGCAGAAAATGACGTCAAAGAATTCGCCCTGCGTGCATTGACTGATAGGAAAACTATAGTAAAAAATGTGCCTATAGCTCCATTTCTGACAGCGCTAAATGATGCTTCTGTGAGGATTCAGGCAGCTGCAACCATTGCATTAGGCAGATTGGGCAACCCAGACGCGATACCTGCATTGTTACAAGTAAAAGTACCAGCTTCTTTTGTTGCTCCTGCTAAAAACACAGAAGGTCCACATGCTACACCAAATTCAGCAATTATACCAGCACATCTGGCTGTTCAAGCATTGGTTAGCTTAAATGCTACAGATGCTTGCATTCAGGCAATCACAACAAAGAATTCTACAATAGCACTTTGGGCATTGCGTTATATGCACAGTCAAAAAGCAGTAGATGGGCTAATCTCTGCTTACCAGAAATCAGATAAGCCTGCTATTAAAAAAGAGATCATAAACACACTTGCTAGGCTTTATAAAATTGAAGCCCCATACATGGGAACTACTTGGTGGAGTACACGCCCGGATGGTCACGGCCCTTATTATGAAGCGGCAGACTGGGGCCAGTCGCCTGTGATCAGAAAATTCCTTACTGGCGTATTTGCACAAGGTGGAGTGGGCGATAAACAGTGGTTTGCAGACCTGAACGAAAAGAACCAAATGGGTATTACTGAATTTGGAGGCGAGGAAACTCAAGTGGCCAAAGATGAAGTAAAAGTAGATCTAGAAAAGATCAGGAACAAGAAAGGTCAGATCGGCGAGTCTTCTATTGAGGATGTTATGTTGGCCATGGCAAAAATCAAAGGAGATGCAGGCTTAGGTAAAGGCCTTTTTGCAAAGCAAGGTTGTATTGCTTGTCACAGTATCAATAAAGGTGAGCCTTTGAAAGGCCCATTTATGGGTCAGATTGGCTCCATCATGAGCCGTGAGCAGATTGCAGAATCTATTCTTAAGCCAAATGCTTCTATCTCACAAGGATTTGCAACAGTAGAAATTATGGCTAAAGGCGACAAGAGCTATATGGGCTTTGTTACAGCAGAATCGGCGACAAAGATTACGCTACGTGATATTTCAGGCCAAGTATCCACTATTAAAACTGCTGATATCCTGAAACGCAAAGAATTGGAAACATCTATGATGCCCACAGGCATGGCAAATTCATTGTCTTACGAAGAATTTGCTTCACTGATCACCTTCCTGTCAGCACAGAAGAAATAATACAACGGAAGTATCCGTGTTTAACCTGATTGTCCCTGCGTCTACACAAAGAGCATACAAGAACCATATTTAGACCATACTTCTCCACAAAAAGGTTGCCTTTTTGTGGAGAAGTATCGTTGTTATAAAGCCGAGAGGCTAAGGCCGTCTTTAGAAACGGGCTTAATCATTTTGGTATTGACTATTTTATTTCAGCCAGGGGCTTGATATGATTGCTTTTTAGCTCATTAACGATATGTTTACCAATCTCAATACCAACGGAAACTCCATTTACTATACCGTCCCTAAAATGGATTCCTCCCCAATATCTGCTATTAGCGGCCTCTTGGGCTGCTTGGAGGAACGAGGCAAACTTTCTAGATTTAAGTCCGTATTTTTCCTCTACATTATCTGTATACTTGAAATTATCTCCAAAATAATAGGTAAGAATAGTTGCACTTGTTGATGATATATGTGAGTGGCCGCTCATATATTCAGGGAAGGGCGGTGTTTGCAGCATGGGCTTCCACGTAGGATCGATAAGATTTCTAACAGCTGTTTCCGGACGTATCCTGTTGGTTCTATATTTTTCGTCCCAACAGGAAATGAAGCTATCAGTGAGCCCCATAGCTATCACCGTATAAATTTCAAGTGTTTTGGAAAAATTAGCTTTTGCTTTTTGGCAAGCGATACCCGTGATACCAATCCAATGTGCGCCCGGTGATATTTTTTTCATCCCTACCAATAAATGTCCTTGATTCTTCAAAGCGAAAGGATTACAGTCCCAAAATGACGCTATTTCTTTGTTTTCTTTAGTTAAACCGCTCCCTGCATCTATATAGATTTCCTTTAACCCTTTATAAAATTTTGAATTCTTATCCTTAGAATAAGGAACAGGAGGGATTGATACGAATTGTGAAGCTGAGTCAATAAAAAATGGCCTTACGGTATTAAAGTACGGTTCTACAGGCGCAAAAAATGCCGGTGGAGTGGGATACCAGCTGCCCTCAGTATTACTTGGCGTGTAACGAGGGTAATTACTAATCCTATTGTACTTGTCCTTTTTTGCGTAAGGCAATATTTGTTTAATAATCTGATTGGCGTACGACTGTGAATGGCCAATGATTTCATCTGAGAAACCGATTTTTCTACAGGAGTCCAGAAATTGCTGCTCAAAAGCAACGAACAATTTACCAGAAGGCTGCATTTTTTTTGCGGTGCCAGTCATGGCAAGTATCGCACTCAAAGGAGCTGAATATTGCCCTGAATCTAAGGGTTTTGTGATTTCTGGAAACTGGTTTAGTACCCCTTTAAATGATATCATACTTGAATCGTTCAAAGCCATAACGGTATATCCCGAAAGACAGGTATAGGAATAAAACCTGGCAGCCAGAGGTGGATTGGTTACATCATGGATCATTAACTGTGTCATCTCCTCCAAAACCTTGGCGATATCTTTGTTTCTCAGCTCGGGATGTATTTCTTTTTTGCAGCTCATTAAACAGAATAGCAATGCGCAGCAAATTATTAGTTGTTTCATTATTTTGTTATATACTTGGGTGACAATAAATATAAATCTTTTATAGACAAATCTTGACAACTGAAAAAAAAATCTACTACACACTGCGAATCACTTCGGCAATGTGCCTTATTGGCCATGGTGTTTTTGGAGTTTTAACAAAAAGCATTTGGTGCAATTATTTTGCTGTGGTAGGCATTGATCAAGAATTGGCATACCAATTTATGCCAATTATAGGGTTTATAGACCTATTGTTGGGACTAATTTTGTTAATATATCCAGTAAAAGCCATTCTATTATGGTTGGTGATATGGGGTTTGATAACGGCAGCCGTACGCCCGCTCTCAGGCGAGACCTTTGCCGAGTTTTTAGAACGAGCAGGGAATTTCAGCGCGCCTTTAACACTTTTAGTTTTATGCGCTGGAGAAAATGGCATCAGTGAATGGAAGAAAAAATTAGACCCCCCCTGTACACTTTCGACCGAAAACCTAAAACGAGTCTTATTAATTTTAAAAATTGCCGGAGCAGTTTTGCTGGCAGGACACGGTTGGCTAAACCTATTAGAGAAAAAGGGGCTAATTGCTCAATATTCATCACTAGGATTCAAAAATTTGCATTTAACAGCGGCTATCGCGGGAGCAGTAGAAATTACTGGAGCATTTTTTATATTAATAAAGCCACTTCGCCCGATAATACTATTTTACCTACTATGGAAAATGGCTACTGAGCTTTTTTATCCCCAATGGGAAATATTTGAATGGGTAGAGCGTAGTGGTAGTTATGGGATTTTACTTTCGTTATATTTTGCATTAAAACCTGGCAGTATCTTAAAGAATTAATCTTCATCTATTTTAAATTCCAATCTAAATGCCGTCCCTACGTTTACTTCGCTGGTCGCGCTGATTTTTCCACCAAGAGTATCCATTTGGGTTTTTACCATAAACAACCCCATGCCTTTACCTACCACATGCTGATGAAACCGCTTGTAAAGTCCGAAAAGCTCATCACCATGCTTTATTAAGTCTATCCCGAGGCAATTGTCGTTAAACCTTACGACCATTGCTTTTTCTGTCATCTCCGTAGTCACTTTAATAACCACAGGGGTTTCTACTTTGCAATATTTAAGGCTATTTGATATTAAATTATAAAAAATACTGTAAAAATAACTCTTTGTAGTCCAGATGATATCCCAGGCGGCAACATCCAAATTAACCGTAAGTTGAGCGCGTTGAATAGGTGTTAATAGCCCATTTAGGATGTCTGCTATGATGGCCGACAATACTACATTTTCCTTACTTTCACTGATATCTCCCTTAATGTGGAGGATGTTATTAAGGTCTATGATAATCCCATCTAACTTTCCCGCAGAATTGATTAAATGTTTACTCAACTCTGCAATATCACTTTCGCTAAGATTCTCCTGGTTAAGCTCATTTGCCAGGCCGGATATATTGGCTACCGGAGCCCTAAGGTTATGAGAAACAATATAAGAAAATTGCTCCAACTCCTTGTTGCGCTGCAATATATCTTTAATCATGTTCACTCTTTCCAGATCTGCCAGTTTCCTTTCATTGACATTCTTAAAATAGATAGAAAGCCCGATAGCCGAGGGATAAGCAACGACTTCCAGCCATACATTCATTTCTTCATGATACATTTCATAATGGTGTACTGTATTTTCTCCAACCGCCTTATGGTAGTTGACATAGGAAATTGAGCCAACAGAATCGGGAAATTCCTCCCAAATGTTTTTCCCAATGATATCGACAGCTCTTTTACCCCATATGTGTTCAGCCTCCCTGTTCCAATAGGTAACAATCCAGTCCTTATCCAATGCATAGAAACCATCCTGAATACTTTCGAGTATAATATTCTTTTCTTCTGCGATGGCATCAATAACCCTAAGGTTTTCTCTAAGATCATTAGCAAGCTTAAATTTGGCAAGAGCACTTTGCAAAGCTAAGGGTAGTCGGTCCAGCCGGTCCTTCAACACATAGTCATCTGCGCCACGCTTCATAATGTCAACAGCAAAATCTTCTGAAATGGTCGCAGTAATAAGTATAAAAGGGATATTTAAATCACATTGTTTAAAGATTGTTAAAGCCTCGTAAGAGTTAAAGGTAGGTAGCGAATGGTCTGACAATATTACATCAGGTATAAACTCCGCTATTCCTTTTACAAATTCTGCCTTAGTCACTACTACTATCGTTTCAAAATTGATGTGACCTTTCTGCAACGCACGGTTAACAAGAACCGCATCGTCTGGTGAATCTTCAAGATGCAATATCTTTAACTTATCCTTCATTTATGTTTATTGAATAAATGTTTGACCCTTCTTTATAAGAGTAAGCTGTTCAATTGTTATTAAAATTTGTTTCGTTTTCATAAACAGATTTGAACAACCTGGGATGGTTGAGAACATCTGTAAGATAGGAAATGGTTTTAAGTAATTATTAAACATCTATAATTTAATTTAACATACAAACTCGTTTGTCAAAACATTCAATAATACATCGTCGATTTACTGAACAAAATGCAGAATGTCGGATATAAAGAATGGGCTGAAAACATGCAGCCCTTTTTTATATTACTGCGCTAAACTTAATAAAACACTGCTTTCCTAACTTTGAGTTGTTCTTCTGTCGCAACATCATCAAATTTGGCAACCAGCTTAATGTTTGGATTAGCAGTTAAGGTAAGTTTTATTTCTTTTACTATTCCATCTCTTCTTACCATTAGGGTAATGGTATCGCCTACCTTTTTCGTAGCGATTAAAGGCATCTTTTCGAGAAGGGTATCTAATAGAATACCATCAGCGCTGATCACCGCATCATTCACATTTAAACCACCAGCCCACGCTGCCGAGTTACGCAATATAGAAGATACCATAACCAAACCTTCAATTTTCTTTGACGCCACACCAAGGTAAGGCTCCTGGTTTCCTAAATTTTCGTTTGCGACTAAAATACCCGCAAATCCTAGGTGTTTATCGTAATCAACGTCCGCTGTGCCATTCACATACTTAGCCCAGAAATCAGTAAAGCTAATCCCGCTGATCTTTTCAACCATAGTCTTAAATTCTGAATCGGTATATCCTCTGCCTAATTTCTTATAATATTGCTGGTACATATCGTGCATTACATTGTCCAAAGATTTAGTTCCCTTGGTAGCGTGTGCAATCTCCAGGTCCATTAAAGTAGCAATAACAGAACCTTTCGTGTAATAGGAAATGGTGGTGTTCCCAGAGTTTTCATTTGGGCGGTAGCTTTTAATCCAGGCATCGTAACTCCCTTCGGCTGCCGACTGTACCTTCGCTCCGGGTTTATTGTAAACCGCTGCAATATCTGTTACAAAAGCCTGAGCAGTTTCAACTTCAGTCTTGTAACCGGCTCGCAGCAAGATCTTATTCTCAAAGTAGGAAGTAAATCCTTCAGCTACCCACAAGTTGGTTGTGTAATTTTCATTATCATAGTCGAATGGGCCAAGTGCTATTGGCCTTAATCGTTTTACATTCCATAGGTGATGGTACTCATGTGCCACAAGTCCTAAAAATCCTTTGTAACCTTTTTCTGTCACATACGAATCTCTGGCCACACCTAGAACTGTTGAGTTTAGATGCTCTAGTCCGCCGCTTCCCACACTTAAATTATGTACAATAAACGTATAATGCTTATTGGGGTTCTCCCCGTAAATGGAAGTAATCTGTTCTACAACTTTTGGCATATCAACCTTCAAACGTTCCTGATTATAATTGGCCATGCCATACATCGCCACTTCATGCTTGACCTCGGAGGCAGTAAATTCAAATACCTCCTGGTTGCCTACCTCGATCGGGCTATCGAACAAGACATCGAAATTCGATGCCTTGTAAGTAAACTTAGTGCCTGCTACTGGTTCTAGTCCGGTTGATACTTTACTCCAACCCTTAAAAGGATTAATCTTTACTGTACTTGGTAATTTTAGCTGACCATCTGGATACATAAAAATAGATGTGCTAGATAAAAACGCATGGGTATCGTCTATAAACGAAGTCCTTACCGACATCTCGAAGGCATATACCCTATATTTAATTTTTATGGCGCTGGCTTTTGCGGAATGTATCCTCCAGGCGTTTTTGCGTACCTTTTCAAACTTCAGCGCTTTCCCATTAGCGTTGGCACTGAATCCCTCTACACTTTTGGCAAATTCCCTAATAAGATACGAACCCGGCGCCCAGACGGGCATTTTTACATCGACATAGTCTTTGACCAATCCAGAAATGTTCATCTCAATTTCTGCATAGTGTGCTTGAGGCTCAATAAAACTTACCTCAAACCCAACTTTAACTTGCGATTTACCTGCCATACCTATCGACAATATTACTAATATTAACCCTAACACTCTCCTGCTCATAATTAGCCTATTTAACCACCACCAAAACTAAAAAAAATAGCGCTTTAATGCAATCAAAAGTGCACCAATGAAAACACTACGCTGTAACGTACTTAACACAATGTGCATGTATGCTTTTCCTGATTGTTGAGGCGCAGCGAAATTCTATAGATGCCGTTATAAGATAACTAGAAGCACCTTACCGGTCTAGCTTCCGGAGATCAGTTTAAAAGGTACAAGCCGAACTTTAAATATCCAATAAGATTACTAATTTTAGCAAATGATTTTGGTAGCAGACAGTGGTTCTTCTAAAACGGATTGGATGGGTTATAGTCCCGATGAAAAAGTTAGTTTTAGCACACAAGGGATAAATCCTTATTTTTTGAATGCAAACGATATTTTCAAGATCTTTACTAAGAAAAAGGAGTTGCTTGGTTTTGCAGATCGTGTCAAGGAAATCTATTTTTTTGGAGCAGGTTGTTCTTCCCCTGATAAAATAGAGGTGATTTCAAACGGGATCTCCTCTTATTTTACGAATTCCTACGTGTCTGTAGAGCATGATCTTATCGGCTCTGCTTATGCTACCTGCGGCGACGAAGAAGGACTAACTTGTATTTTAGGGACGGGCTCCAACATTTCTTATTACGACGGCAAAGAAGTACACAGTGGGGCACATGGCTTGGGTTATATACTAGGGGATGAAGGCTCCGGCACCCATTTCGGCAGAAAACTGATCAAGAGCTTTTTATACAATCAAATGCCATCAGACCTTAGTATAGAATTTAAAGCCGCGTTTGACCTTGATAAAGAAATGGTGATCACTAATATTTATCAAAAACCGGCGCCAAACATATTTTTAGCCTCTATAAGCCGTTTTATGATCAACCGCACCGATCATCCTTTTATCCTAAATATCCTGCGTGAAGGTTTTCAAGAATTCGTTGATACTAACGTGAAAGATTATGCAAACTATAAAGATCTCAATTGTCATTTCGTTGGATCGATTGCCTATTATTACCAGGATGTTCTTCTCGAGATTTGCACAAAAAACCAGGTAAATGTTGGCAAAATTTTCCAAAAGCCGATTGAAGGCATTTATAATTACATCCTAAAAAAAGAAGGCCTCATTGTTTAGTTTCTCTTATTTTTTTTATACCATAACAAGCTCCGGCAATAAGCAATAAAGTTACACCTCCATCTAATGGAACATCAGGATCTCCTCCGGGAAGACCGGGATCACCATATTGCGCAGTAGCCGATCCAACAATGATACAAAGCAAGAAGTTTAACAGATGGTATTTCATGGCTCAAACCTGATTGATTTATTTTTAGGAATACAACTATTCTGAACAATATTTTGCACGTCAGGTTGTATTCTTAATTAAAATTCATCCAGTTTAGGCTCAGAAATTATTTAGTATGACCCTCAAATATGCCGGATTTTTAGTAATCCTGATGATATCTGGCCAGTGCTTGTTGGCACAATCGTGGATGAACGGCTTCAGTTACCGTAAAAAAATAACAATAGATAAAAGTAAGGTTAATGCCAAAACTATAGTTTATAGCTCCACAAATACTGTAGATTATGATTTAGTTGATTTTCCAGTATTGATAGACCTGACAGACAACGACCTTATCTACTACCCGGGTGCATGTGGAAATAAAATACAAGATGCTGGCGGCAAAGACATTTCATTTGCTTTAAGCACTGCGCCGGGTGTTCCTCTGAATTTTCAGCTTGAACGCTATGACCCAATCTCTGGCAGATTGACCTGCTGGGTTAAAATCAGTGCGTTAGCAGCAAACAAAACCGCCACTACGGCCACTGCAATTTATCTGTATTACGGCAGTTCATCCCCCGCCAATTTGCACAATCCATACTCAACAACAGCCCTTAATACCTGGAATGCAGATTACTCAAAAGTTTTGCATATGAATGCTTTTTATCAAGGCCAGGGTTTACAGAATTTTAATAGTGATGTTCCGAACAGCGATGTATTTAAAAGCGCTAAAATAGGCCTTGGCATTGAGCTTAACACTACTTCGGCGATTTTCAACGCTGGCACAGAAGAGAGTACAACCATTACCATTTCCGGTTGGATAAAGTCGAGTGGAATTGGCAGAGACCAAGTCATATTGACAAATGATAGTTTAGCAAGGGGTGGCTATCAGTTGAGGATGAACGTGGACAATAAACTGGTGCTAGATGTTTTCAAGGGCCTTTCTGCTACGGCAAGTATTACCGGAGGCCTAACTGCTCTAAATGCGGGAACCCTATACCATGTATGCGTGGTCTTTTCCGGAACAGTAGGCACCATTTACTTGAATGGAAACGCCGTAGGCTCAGCCTCCATACCGTCACTGCGTCTAGGGCCGGGCGGTACGCTAAGAATAGGACGCAATCGCCTTGGAAATAACAAATTTTATGGCGCCATGGACGAGCTGAGGATCCAGAAAATCGCCATCGGCACAGAATGGATGAAAACGGAATATAACAACCAGAATGATCCTGCCAGTTTTTACACGGTATCTGCAGAAGAATATAGCCCCTCAGGCTTTTATAGATTTATAGGTTCAAGTAATCAATGGAATATTGCATCAAATTGGAGCACAGCCACCGTACCGGGCTCGAATGCGAATGTGGTGATCCCTTCAGGGAAAACCGTAAAGTACTTAGGCGGGAGTCCTAATATATTGAATAAGCTCATCATAGAACAGGGTGGCAGTTTAACGTTGGCTGCAGATATGCAGGCCAGCTGCATATCGCAGGTTGCATTAGGAGGTGCATTGACTCTTAGCAGCGGGGCAACACTCACATTTTCATCGAACGTTCTAAACAATGGCTCCATATCTTCTGATGCCTCTGGCGGAACCATCAGATTTGCTGGGGGACAGCAAGTCCAAGATTATAGCGGGACAGGTGTGTTAAAAGTACAGCGACTTAAAAATGAACAGGCGGAAACAATATTTAAGCTAGTGCTTAATTCGCCGGTTCAGGTTACCGGTTTCGTAGAAGCGAAAAAAGGAATGCTAATTTCTAATGGCAATTTGATACTGCTTGCTACATCTGCCACAAATACTGCGGCAGTAATGCCAATAAATAATCCAAATATTTCAAGTATCAGCGGAGAGGTGATTGTCCAACAGTTTATTTCAGGAAACTACATCGCTCCCGCATCTGCTAGGGGATGGCGATTATTAAGTTCGCCTGTGTATACCGCTATGTCAGGTGGCAATAAACAATTTGACCTACAGGCCCTGAAAAATGAAATATTTATAACAGGAAGTGGTGGGCAGTTGAACGGATTTGACCCTTCTCCTTTAAATGGGGCGACTGTTTATACCCATGATCAATCGTTGCCCG